>DASVWR010000026.1:0-2186 GCA_036393115.1 Casimicrobiaceae bacterium | reverse complement strand
GGCCAGCCGGTAATAAAGGTCCTCGCGGAACCTGCCGTCGGCGATCTGCTCCTTGAGATTCTGGTGCGTCGCGCAGACGACGCGCACGTCGACCGGAATCTCCTGCCTGCCGCCGATCCGCTCGATCACGCGCTCCTGCAGGAAGCGCAGTAGCTTCGCCTGCAGCGCAGGCGGCAGGTCGCCGATCTCGTCGAGGAACAGCGTACCGCGGTGCGCGGTCTCGATCTTCCCGGGCGTCAGCTTCACTGCACCGGTGAAGGCGCCCTTCTCGTAGCCGAAGAGCTCGCTTTCGAGCAGCGTGTCGGGAATCGCCGCGCAGTTGATCGCGACGAAGCGGCCGCTCTTGCGCGGCGAGAGATCGTGGAGCGCCCGCGCGAAGAGCTCCTTCCCGGTGCCCGATTCGCCGAGGATCAGCACGGTCGCCGAGGTCGGCGCGACCTTTTCGATCGTGCGACAGATGCGCTGCATCTCGGGATCGCGCGTGATGATCCCAGACATCGCCGGCGAATTCTGCGCCTCGCGGAGCTGCGCGTTCTCGGCCTGCAGCTCGTGCACGCGAAACGCACGCTCGACGGTCCAGGTGAGGAACTCGGGCTCGAACGGCTTCGGGCAGAAATCGTGCGCGCCGAGGCTGATCGCCTTCAGCGCGTTAGCGCGGTCGTTCTGCCCGGTGAGCACGATCACCTTGGTCGCGGGCGCAAGCCCGTGAATCTCCTCGAGAAGCCTGAGACCTTCGGTGGGATCGTCGGGTTGCGGCGGGAGCCCGAGATCCATGGTGACGACTGCCGGCTCATAGCGGCGCAATTGGGCAAGGGCGCTCTCGCGGTCGGCGGCGACGACCGTCTCGTACTGATCGAACGCCCACTGCATCTGCTTTTGCAGCGCAGGGTCGTCCTCGACGATGAGGAGCGAGCGGCGGGCTTCGCTCATGCGGCCGACTCCCCGACCGTCGGCTCAGGGGTCGGCAACGCACCCGTCCTCGCCGCGGCGAGCGGAAGGCGGAGGAACACCCGCGTGCCCTTGCCCGGCGTACTGTCGACGGCGATGTTCCCGCCAAGCCCGGCGACGTATTGCGAGCTTTCGTAGACCCCGATCCCCATGCCGGTCGGCTTGGTCGTTTGGAACGGCTTGAACAGCCGCTCGCGCACGAATTCCGGGCTCATGCCGGTTCCGTGGTCGTGCACTTCGAGCAGAGCGCGGTCGGCTTCGACGCCGACGCGCACGCTGACCTCCCCGGGGGTGGGACTCGCATCGATCGCGTTCTGTATCAAATGCCCAATCACGTGCTCCAAGCGATCTTCGTGCCCGAGCGCGGCGACGGGCCCGGCCGCCTCGACGGCGATCCCGATGCCGGGACCCGACTTGGTCGCGACGACGCGCCGCGCGAGTGCCGGAAGATCCACGGCACCGGCGGCATCGATCGGTGTCGCCCCGACGCGAAGCTGGAGCATCAGCGAGTTCATTCGCCCGACGACGTGCTCGACGGTCGCGAGCATGTCGGCCTGGAATTTCGGATTGTCGCGGTGGCGCTCGGCGTTCTTCAGCATCAGCGAGAGCTGCGCGACGAGGTTCTTCAAATCGTGCACGACGAAGGCCGACATCCGGTTGAACGCGTCGAACTTGCGCGCGTCGACGAGCGCCTCGGTCGCGCGCATCTGCGCGAGGTAGCTCGCGGCCTGCCGGCTCGCGGTCTTCAGAAGATCGCGCACCTCCCAATCGACATCGATCGGCGCCCGGGGCGTCGTCAGCACGACCCAGCCGAGAAGCTCGTCCGCTTCGGCCGCGAGCGGAACGACGAGCCAGGCGGAGCCGAGCGACTCGAGCCACGCCGGCACCGTCAGGCCGCGGTAGCGCGCGGGGGTTGCGCGAAGCTCGGGAATGCTGACGATCCAGCCGGTTTCCGCGAGAAAGCGCGCGAACGGTGCCTCGGCGGTCTCCGCGCCGCCCGCCTGCGGGAAGTTCCAGCGCGCCGCGCACACGTAGCCGCGCGAATCGTCGCGCATCCACAGTGCCCCCGCAGGACTCTCGACCAGGTTCGCGAGCGAGGCGATCGCGCGATCGGGGAGGTTGCTGCCTGCGGATTCCTCCGCGAGGGTACGCGTGAAGCGCAGCCATTCCTGGCGATAGTCGAAGCGATAGGAGAAGAAGTGCTTGCTGACGAAGACCTTCAGCCGCGAGCGGAAGCG
>DASVWR010000025.1:0-4577 GCA_036393115.1 Casimicrobiaceae bacterium | reverse complement strand
TCGATGACGTCGGTGAGGTGCGCCTCCTCGCGCAGGATGTTCTGCGTCGCGACGGCGATCCTCGCTCCGGACTCGGTCGGGCACGACAGCGCCTCGTCCCAGGCGTCGGTGTGCAGCGACTGCAGGCCGCCGAAGATCCCCGCCATCGCCTGCACGGTGACGCGCGCGATGTTGTTGAGCGGCTGCGCGCGCGTCAGGTCGACGCCCGACGTCTGCGCGTGGAACTTGAAGCGCGCGCTCTTCGGATCCTTCGCCTGGTAGCGCTCGCGCACGAGCCGGCCCCAGATGCGGCGCCCGGCGCGCAGCTTCGCCACCTCCTCGAAGAACGACAGCGAGACGTCGAAGAAGAACGTGAAGCCCGGCAGGAACGTATCGGGGTCGAGGCCGCGCGCGACGCAGTCGTCGGCGGTCTGCAGAGCCGTGGCGAGCGTGAACGCCATCGCCTCGGCCGGCGTCGCGCCGGCCTGCTGCATGTGCTGGCCGACGACCGACATCGGATTCCAGTGCGGCACGAAGCGGCGGCAGAACTCGATGTGATCGGCGAGGATGCGCCGCGCGCCGGGCAGCGCGATGCGGAAGAACATGTGGTTGGCGACGTAGTGGCTCAGGTAGTCGCTCTGGTTCGACGTGCCGCGCACGCGATCCCACGCGATGCCGCGCCGCTTCGCGACCGCGAGCAGGAAGGCGAGCAGCGTGAACGGCGACGGATCGTTCATCGCACAGGACATGCGGCCGACGTCGACGCCGGCGAGGCAGGTGTCGAGGTGGTCGGCCGTGTTCACCACGACGCCGCAGGTGCCGAGGAGCTCGGGGTCGACCTCGTCCATGTCGTAGCCGCGGAACACCGAGTTGCACGGAATCAGCGATACCGCCGTCGCGCCGCGCCCGACGAGATCCAGGAGACGGGAGTTGTAGTCGGAGGGTGTGCCGAGCCCGATCAGCTGGCGCTGCGTCCACGCGCGGCCGCGGTGCATCGTCGCGTAGATGCCCCGCGTCCACGGCGCTTCGCCCGGGTAGCCGACGGTGGCGGCATAGCGGCTGCCGTCCCAGTCGGCAGGCGTGTAGAGCGGCTTGATCGCGATCCCCGAGCGGTTCTCGCAGCCGGGCTCTGCGCCGAGCTCGGCGTCCCATGCGTGCTGCCAGCGCGCGAGGCCCTCGGGCGAACCGCGATCGGCCTCGGACGAAGCGCGACCGGTCTCGTGAGCGGGTGCAGCGACTTCGATCGGCGACGCAGGCTTGTTCATCGGATTTCCTTTCACGCGGCTTCGCGCTCGGCGCGAAGCCGCGGCACGGCGCTGCGGACGAACTCGGCGATGTCGGCGAGCGCTGCGCCGGGATGGAACACGCGCGCCACACCCGCGTCGAGGAGTGTCGCTTCGTCGTCGTCGGGAACGATGCCGCCGACGATCACGGCGACGCCGACGACCTCCGCCTCGGCGAGGGCCCGCATCAGCTTCGGCACGATCAGGTGGTCGGTCGCGAGCGACGAGATGCCGATCACGTCGACGTCCTCCTCGATCGCGAGCTTCACGACGGCGGCGATCCCCTGCCACGGGGGCGTGTAGATGACCTCCATGCCGGCATCGCGAAGGAACGCTGCGACGATGCGGCTGCCGCGGTCGTGGCCGTCGAGCCCGATCTTGGTGATCAGGACCCTGGGGATCAGGCTCATCGCGCGCTCCGCGGTGACGGTTTCGCCGCAGCCCTGGCGTTGCGCGACGCGGGTACGCCATGCCTGAGCAGCGCGACGAACTCGCTGGCGATCGCACGCGCGTCGTCGCGACCGGGCCGGTACCAGGTCTGCGACCAGTTGAGCGCTCCGAGGAGCATCAGGCGCAGGCAGCGCCGGTCGGCGCCGCGACGTACCGGCAGCGCGGCTACGAGCCCGACGAAGATGTCCTCGTAGCGGTCGCGCAGCGCGACGAGCGACGGCGCCACGGCCGGAACGTCGGCGGGCCGCACGCGGATGACGACCTGAGCGTAATCGCTGTCCTCGAGCAGCGCTTCGAGATGCGCGACGCACGCCGCCTCGAGGCGGCGCCACGCGCCCGACTCGCATGCGATCGCGGCGAGCACGCGCTCGGAGATCCGGCGCACTCCCTCCTCGTAGACCGCGGCGAGGAGGTCCTCCTTCGCCGCGAAGTGGTAGTAGAGCGAGCCGGGGAGCATGTCGACGGCGCGCACGATCTCGCGCACCGACGTGCCGTGAAAGCCCTGAGCACGGAAGAGGCGCGCGGCCTCGTCGAGCAGTTGCGGCAGGCGGTTGTGCGAGCGTGCGGAGCCGGTCGTGCGCGACGCGCGCCCGACCGGGGTCGCGGCTCGGGTTCGGGCCGGGCGCATCGGTGGGGGGAGCTCGAGCGCGCGCATCGCCATGTACCAAACAAGTGTTTGTTTTTAGCATTTCCGGCCACCGCCGTCAAGCGAGGCGGTGTTCCGATAGAATCGCTCGCACCGGGCGGCCCGGCCCGGGCGGAGCGCGATGACGTGCCCGACAAGGGAGGTGGCAGGGGGAGATGAACGCTTCCGGCGACACGTTTCCGCGGCTCCTGCTGCGCAATGCCCGCGAGCGCGGCGACCACCCCGCGATGCGCGAGAAGTCGCTCGGCATCTGGCAGACGTGGACGTGGCGCGAGGTCGCCGACGAGGTGCGTGCGCTCGCCTGCGGGCTCGCGGCGCAGGGCTTCGCGCGCGGCATGCATCTCGCGATCATCGGCGACAACCGGCCGCGCCTCTACTGGGCGATGGCCGCGGTGCAGGCGCTCGGCGGGGTGCCGGTGCCGATGTACCAGGACGCTCCGGCGGCCGAGTTCACGTTCGTACTGAACGACGCGGCGATCGCCTATGCGATCGTCGAGGACCAGGAGCAGGTCGACAAGATGCTCGAGGCACGAGCCGACGTGCCGAGCCTCGAGCACATCTACTACGACGATCCGCGCGGGCTGCGCAACTACGAGGGGCTGACGAGCTTCGACGCGCTGCAGGCAGCCGGGCGCGAATACGACCGCGAGCACCCGGATTTCTTCGACGCCGAGGTTGCGCGAGGCGCGCCCGACGACGTGTCGGTGATGCTCTACACGTCGGGGACCACCGGCAAGCCGAAAGGCGTGTGCCAGACGCATGCCGCGTTCATCGCCGCGGCAGGCGGCGGCGTCGAGTTCGATCACCTCGACGAGCGCGACAGCGTGCTTTCGTACCTGCCGATGGCGTGGGTCGGCGATCACCTGTTCTCGTACGCGCAGGCGCTGATCGCGGGCTTCACGATCAATTGCCCGGAATCCGCCGACACGGTCATGACCGACCTGCGCGAGATCGGGCCGACCTACTACTTCGCGCCGCCGCGCATCTTCGAGAACCTGCTCACCCAGCTCACGATCCGGATGGAGGACGCGAGCACCCTGAACCGCTGGCTCTACCGGCGCTTCATGGCGGTCGCGCGCCGCTGCGGCGCGGCGATCCTCGAAGGCAAGCCGGTGCCCTTAGCCGATCGGGTCCTCTACGCGCTCGGCAACCTGGTCATCTACGCGCCGCTTCGCAACGTGCTCGGCATGTCGCGCCTGCGCGTCGCGTACACGGCGGGTGCTGCGATCGGGCCCGACCTCTTTCGCTTCTACCGCTCGATCGGCATCAACCTGAAGCAGCTCTACGGCCTCACCGAGACCTGCGCATACGGCTGCCTGCAGCCGAGCGGCGACGTGCGCATCGACACGGTCGGACGCGCGGCGCCGGGCGTCGAGATCAGGATCGCCGACAGCGGCGAAGTGCTGCTGCGCGGGCCGATGCTCCTGAAGGAGTACTACAAGCGGCCGGACGCGACCGCCGAGTCGATCGACCATGAAGGCTATTTCCACACCGGCGATGCGGGCGTGTTCGATGCCGGTGGCGAGCTCCGGATCATCGATCGCGCGAAGGACGTCGGCAAGCTCGCCGGCGGCTCGATGTTCGCGCCCAATTACATCGAGAACAAGCTCAAGTTCTTCCCGCACATCCGCGAGGCGGTCGCGTTCGGGGACGGACGCGATCGCGTCTGCGTGTTCGTCAACATCGACTTCGGGTCGGTCGGCGACTGGGCCGAGCGCCGCGGCCTCGCCTATTCCGGCTACACCGACCTCGCCACGAAGCCGGAGGTCCGCGCGCTCGTCCGCGAATGCGTCGAGAAGGTGAACGCCGAGCTCGCCGGCGAGCCGGGCCTCGCCGACACCCAGGTGAGACGCTTCCTGATCCTCCACAAGGAGCTCGACCCCGACGACGACGAGCTGACGCGCACGCGCAAGGTGCGACGCAGGTTCATCGCCGAGAAGTACGCGATCCTGATCGACGCGCTGTACTCCGGGCGCAACGTCCAGCACGTCGAGACACAGGTGAAGTTCGAGGACGGCCGCCAGGGTATTGTCGCGGCCGACCTCGTCATCGAGGACGCGAAGGTCTTCCCGCCGCGCGTCGCGCGCGCGGCCTGACCCGACGCGCATGGGCGAGCGTCGCATCGGAGATGTCGTGCTCTCGCTCGAGCACATCTCGCTCGCCTTTGGTGGCGTCAATGCGCTCACCGACATCAGCTTCGACGTCCGCGAGCACGAGGT
>DASVWR010000024.1:0-24861 GCA_036393115.1 Casimicrobiaceae bacterium | reverse complement strand
CGCTGTCGGTGACGATGCCGCCGAGCAGCGGGAGGAGGATGTTGAATGCTTCGGTGGTCGACTCGGTGACGAGCACATCGCCCTTGACGATGCGGCCGAACTCAGCGGGTCCGGAGACGCGGCGCGCCGGCCCTTCGTAGGTACCCTTGCTCGCGGCGAGTCCGCGAAGGACGCCCTTCTCGTGCTTCGCCTCGGAGCTTCGGAAGAGATGGCCGATCGCGACGAACATGGCGCGCATCACCCGCGCGGCCGGCGGGGGCAGGGCGGAGAGGTCCGGAGGAGGCGGTTCCGGAGGTCCGAGATGGGCCGGGACGTCCGTCGCGGACCGCGTCCTCCGCGATTCCGCTCGCCCCGCGAGCTCGTCCGAGGACGGCCCGCCGGTGCCGGCGACGAGTGCGCACATCTCGTCGAAGCCCGCGTCGAGCATCAGCGTCGCTTCCGCGACGCGACCGTGTCTGGCGGCGCGTCGGCCCGCGGCCAACGCAGCGCGGCGCATCAGCCCCGACGCCCAGATGTCGCTGTAGACTCCGCGCTCGTCGCGAAGGCGGTAGGTGAGGCGCGCTTCGCCGAGCAACTCGTCGAACTCCGCGCGGTGCGTCGCGGGGACCTTGTCGCGCACGCCGGCAATGCGTGCGTCGGTGCCCGACGCCGAACGCGTCTCTCCCGATAACGCGATGCGCAGCGCCCGCAGCAACGCGTCCGGCAGCTCGAGCGCGGTGGGCTCGACGATGTCGAATCCGTCGACGAGTCGGTCGCCGACGAGGTCGAGATAGGCGGAGACCGCCGCGCCGATTTCGCCGCGGTGCGCTCGCAGGCTCGCGAGGACCTCGGCGGGGTCGCGCGCCGAGCCGAGCGTCTCGCGGGCGGCAGGGTCCCGGGCGAACGCCCGCTTCAACCGCTCGAGCTCGTCGGATCCTCCCGCCGACACCGTGGCCGCGCCGCGCATGAGGTCGAGCAGCTCCGACGGCGGCAGGCCGGTCCAGTCGCCGGCGTGGGCGAGAAAGTCGCCGGTGGGGAGCATCGCTGCGGCCGTGAAGCGCATATGTTGCTCGATCATTGCCGAGTGATGGTCGCGGCAGCGCGTGAGGTAGGTGACGAGCTCGGCATCGGAGAGGGAATCGGGGTCGACCGCCTTCACCTCCCGATGCCGGGCAATCGACGCCGGCTTGCGATGCTCGTCCCATTCGCGAAGTTGTTCGCGCCAAAGCTTTTGCGCGAGAGCCTGCGCCGCGCGCTCGATCCGCGCAGGGATATCGGCTTTCGGGGCGGGCACGATCTGGTGGTAACCGTAACCGTTCACGTAGGCCATCTCGAGGCCGTCGATCAGCAGTCCATAGAAGCGCGCGAAGTCGCTGGTTCCGCGCTTGAACGACGGCGGGTGCGTTTCGGCGAAGTAGCGTGTCACCGGGCGCGGGAAATGGACAGGATCCCGCGACCACGGCCCGGGTCCCGGCGGTTCGAAGCGGAGCGCGATCGAGACACTCGAAGCGGTCATGGCGCCGGCAACCTCCGTGGGGTACGCATTGGGGGGTACGGGTAAGTGATGCGAGCCCGCGATTATTTTCCAACCGGACCCCGGGTGCAACCCGGCGCATCGAGCTCGACAGTGCATCGACAACCGTGCCGCCCCTGCGGGTGTCCGTCAGATTTTCGTGTGGACTTTTATCGATTGCGCGCGCAGGCGGTTCGGCAATAATGTCGCGCATCGGGCCAACCGCGAACATGAGTTCGAACGTCATTTCGCTGCCGACCGGGCCGCGCTGGCGGGTCCTGGTCGCGCACCAGCGCGCAAACGTGCGGCACGTGCTGCGCACGTTGATCGAGGCCGACCATGTGGCGGTGACCGAGGTCGCCGACGGCGAGGCGGCGCTCGCGAAGCTCGAATGCACCCACTTCGACCTGCTCGTGCTGGAGCTCGACCTTCCCCTGAAAGACGGCGTGGCCGTGATGCAGTCGCACCGCGTATTGCTCGCATACGAGCGATCTTCCGCAATGCCTCCGGCGATCATCTTCACGCTGCCACCGGAGGTGCGTGGCAACGAGGCGCTCACCGATCACCTGCGCACGCTCGGCGCAGCCGGATTCGTCGACGATTCGCCGCGTCCGGGGGCTGCGAATCTGATCGAGGCGACGCTGCGGGCGCGCGCCGTGGAAGGGGATGAGGGCAAGCCGGCCGTGGCCTAGCTATCAGTTTACATAATACCAATTATACGCACTACAGTGTCGACACCTCCCAGGCGACTCCGTCAGCGGATGGCGCCCTGGCCGTTGCGCGAATCCCCCTTGTCCGCCTTTCCCGCAGCGGCAGCGAGCTTCGCGAGCCTCGTGTCGATCCAGCCCGGTCGCCGGCCGAGATCCTCGTCGCGCTCCTTGCGGCGAACCGCATTGCGCACGACGATCGAGCCGACGTAGCGAAAGGGTTCGGGCGGAAACCGGCCGAGTGGCCCCTTCGCCATCGGTGAACGCGTCCACTCGTTGTCGAGACCCAGCACCAGCGACGACAGGAATTGCGCGCCGATGTACGTCGGTCCGACGCCGTTGCCCGAATAGCCGAAGCCGTAGACGATCGATGGATGGCCGTCGAGATGCGCGAAGAACGGCAACCCCGTCGCTGACCGCTCGGATGCGCCGTTCCAGCTCGCGCTGATCGGAACGTCGGCGAGCTCCGGGAAGAATTCGCGCAGGCTGTCGGCAAGCGCGTGCCGGTAAGGCGACGGCTCGTCGAAGACCTTCAGCATCCTCGACCCGAACGCAAAGGTGTTGCCGCCCTTGCCCAGCATGAGCCGGCCATCGGGGGTCGTGCGGTAGTAATAGACGAAGATGCGGGAGTCCATCACCGCGATGCCATCATGCAGGCCGATCTGCGCGAGGCGATCGGGGCACGGATCGGTGATGACCATGTCGCTCGACACCAGTATGACCGTGCGACGGAATTGCGGGAACTCGGTCGGCATCGACGCGTTCAACGCCAGCACGACCTTTGCGGCGCGAACGGCGCCCTGAGGTGTGTGCACGACCGGCGGATTTCCGCGCTCGAGCCGGCGCATCGGCGTGTTCTCGTAGATGCGCACACCCATCTGCAGCGCGACCCGGCGCAGGCCACGAATCAGCAGTCCTGGATGGACGGTCGCGCCGACTGGCGAAAAGATGCCCGACAGGTGGCTGCGCGATGCGGCGCGACGTTGAACTTCTTCGGGTGGCAACGCTTGCCAGGAGCTTGCGCCGAGCTCGTCGAGCCGGGCGACGACCGCGTCGGTTGCACCGTGCTGCGCCAGATTGGTCGCCGTATAGAGCGTGCCGTCCATCCGCAACTGTGCGTCGATGGCGTGCTCGCGGCAGAACGCTGCAATCTCGCGAATCGCCTGTTCGCTCGCCCGGACCAGACGAAGCGCCTCCGCTTCGCCGAACAGACGCTCGAGGGTGATGTACTTCGTCGACCAGGTCGTCATGCAGCCGCCGTTGTGCCCGCTTGCGCCGGCGCCGCACATGTCGGCTTCGATGATCGTGATGTTGAGTTGCGGGTTTGCCTTCTTCAGCTGGATGGCGGTCCAGAGGCCTGTGTAGCCGCCGCCGACGATGCACACGTCGGCGCTCGTGTCGCCGTATAGCGTCGGCGCGCAGCCGCTTCGGTCGAGCTGCAACGCCTGCTCGAACCAGAACGATCTCATGTCGGAGTTGTCATCGACAGTGCTCTCGATCGAAATCGAAGTGGTCAGCGCAGCGGATAGCCGAGCTTTTCCATCATCGGCCCCGCAAGCGCGCTGAATTTCCCGACGTTCTCCGGCGTCCATTCGATCGCCCGGCCCTCGGACGGATCATCGGGAGCGAGCGACTCGCGCGCGAACTGTCGCGGCAGTTCGCAGAAGTCGAGGATCGCGCCGACGCTCGCCTCGGTCACGTCCTCGATCCTGACGACGATGCGATTGGCCGCCGGAATGCGCTCGAGGCGCTCGGCGATGTTGGCGTTGACTGCATTCCAGAACCAGCTGATCTTCTGCACGCGATCGAAACGGTCCCACTGCGCCCGCGCCGGATCGGATGGAAACGGCACCGGTTTCGCGAGGATCCAGGGAATCGCCGACGCATCGTGCGGCATTTCGTCGGGATAGGTCGACGCGTCACGGCGCGACCACGAACGCACGCAGGCGTAGCCGTCGCGCACGAGATGGATGAACTTCGCGTGCGGGTAGCGGGCGTGCACGTAGTTGACGGTGTTGAAGCCGAACGCGTTGGCGTCGCAGTAGGCGATGCCGTGCGCCGAGCACCACGCGATCGCGCTGGCGCGGCTGGCGAAACAGCTGTCCATCAGCGCCGTCATCGCGGCATCGGGCGCGAAGGTGCGCGCGAAATCGGCTTCGGTCCCGCAGTGATACAGGTAACTGTTGAGCTCGGGCATCCAGCCGAGGCCGGCGCGTTTGCCGACGAATGCCGCGGGGCCGTTGCGCACGACGCCGGTGCCCTCGTGCGTGCTGAGCGTATTGGGCACCGATTCGAAGAGTTTCCACAGCGTGTGCGTGCCGCAGCGCCCGGTTCCGACGACGAATACCAGCGGCATCGGTGCTGTCTGAAGCTCCGGGACGGGGATGGAATCGGCTGCGGTTGTCGTCAAGCCCACGGCACCGCGCAGCGAGTGCGCGGACGCCGCGGCAATCATACTTGGGCGACCGCCCTCCCCGCGATCCTGCCGCCAAAGAGGCAGCCGCCGAGAAAGGTCCCCTCGAGCGCTCGGTAGCCGTGCATGCCGCCGCCGCCGAAGCCCGCGACTTCACCGGCGGCATAGAGTCCGGGAATGGGCTTCCCCGACGCATCGAGCACGCGTGCGTCGAGGTCGGTCTCGAGCCCGCCGAGCGTCTTGCGCGTCAACACGCTCAAGCGCACGGCGATCAGCGGGCCGTCGGCCGGATCGAGGATCGGCGCCGGTCTCGCGACTCGCACGAGGCGCTCGCCGACGAACCGGCGCGCATTGCGGATGATCGCGAGCTGCGGATCCTTGCCGGCACGATTGCGCGTCTGCAGATCGCGATCGCGGAGCTCGCGCAGGAGCCGCGCGCGATCGACTCGCGCTTGCTCGGCGTTCGGCCCCGCGACCGGGTCGGACGCGACGAGCGCGTTCATCGCATCGGCCAGCGCGCCGACATCGTCGCGCACGACGAAATCGGCGCCGCGATCGATGAACGCCTGCACCGGACGCTGCACCGAGCGCCCCGCTCGCGCGAGGGTGAGGCGCAGGCTCTTGCCGGTGAGGTCGGGGTTCTGCTCGCTCCCCGACAGTGCGAACTCGCGCCGGATGATCGCGCGATTGAGCACGAACCACGTATGCGGGAAGCGATGGCTCGCGATGTGCGCGAGCGTGCCGAGCGTGTCGGCGCCGGGGATGTTCGGATACGGAAGCCGCGCACCGGAAGGATCGACCCACAGGCTCGACGGTCCGGGCAGGATGCGGATGCCATGGTTCGGCCAGATCGGATTCCAGTTGCGGATGCCCTCGGTGTAATGCCACATGCGGTCGGGGTGGGTGAGCGAAGCACCTTCCGCCGCGACCGCCTGCTGCAGCAGGCCATCGACGTGCTGCGGCACGCCGGTCAGCATGAAGTCAGGCGCCGGCCCCAGGCGATCGGCCGGCCAGTACCTGCGCACGAGATCGTGGTTGCCGCCGATCCCCCCCGATGCGATCACCACGGCATCGCCATGGAATTCGAAATCTCCGACTGCGGTGCGCGAGGTCGCGACGCCGCGCGGCACTTGCGAAGGCTCGAGCACTTCGCCGCGCACACCCGCAACACTGCCGCTGCGCCACACGAGGCCGCTGACGCGGTGACGGAATGCGAGCTCGATGCGCCGCGTGCGTGCGTGCTCGCGCACGCGTCGCTCGAACGGCGCCATCACGCCGGGTCCGGTGCCCCAGGTGACGTGGAAGCGCGGGACGCTGTTGCCGGGCCCCCCTGCTCCACCGCAGCCGCGCTCGGCCCAGCCGACGATCGGAAACCAGCGCAGGCCGAGCGCGTGGAGCCACTGCCGCATGCCACCGGCCGCGAAATCGACGTAGGCTTCGGCCCAGCGGCGCGGCCAGTGATCACGCTCGCGGTCGAAGCCCGCGGTCGCCTCCCAGTCGCGCAGTGCAAGCTCGCGCGAATCGCGAATGCCCATCCGGCGCTGCTCGGGCGAATCGACGAAGAAGAGTCCGCCGAGCGACCAGAACGCCTGCCCGCCGAGGCTCCCCTCGCCCTCCTGGTCGACAAGGATCACGCGCCGCCCGGCGTCGGCTGCTTCGGCGGCGGCCACGAGGCCCGCGAGCCCCGCTCCAACCACGATCACGTCGGTGACTGGTGTCGGCATCGATCGCCATAGGACCTATTGACGCCAAGTACGGAAGCGCCGACCGCAGCCACGCGCCGCCAAACGAGGTGCCTGGCGTGGGCATAGTGTTACATTCGCGTGCCCTCTTCAACTCGCGTGCTCCGCCGCTGGCGTGCTGCGCCAATAGCCCAGTGCCGTCGTGCTGACGATCGACGATATCCGCGCCGTCCCGCTGTTCTCGGTCCTGGAGGCGAGTGCGCTCGAGCGCATCGCGCACACGTCCGCGGACCTGCGACTCGCGCAAGGAGAGTGGGCCGTGCCGGAGGGCGGCGAGCGAGCGCTGTTCGCCGTGCTAGCAGGCAGGATCGAGGTCGTCAAGCTGTTCGACGGCGTCGAGCGAAGGTTGGGGTGGCGGCTTCCGGGCAGCATCTTCGGCGAAGTGCCGCTCGCGCTCGGGTCGCCGTTTCCGGGCGGCTATCGCGCGACGGAGCCGTCGCGGGTGATACGCGTCGAGCCGCACGACTACTACGCGGTCGCAGCGACGTCACCGGAGCTCGCTGCGAAGGTGGGCGCGCTTGCGCGCGAGCGCCTCGGAGGACTGCAGGGCATTGCCGCCGAAGCGCCCAGGGCGCGCGTCACGCTACTGGGTCCCCAGTGGGATGTCGCCTGCAGCGACATGCGTCGATTTCTCACGCGCAATCAGATCACCTATGAATGGGTGACACCCGAGTCGCCGCACTTGCGCACACTGTGGCCGGAGCCACTGCCCGATGCAGCGGACTGGCCGGTCCTTCGTCTGGCCGACGGGACCGTCATCAGTCGGCCGAACGCGCGCGGTCTCGCCGAGTTGCTCGGCCTGCAGACCCGCGCCAGTCTGGCCGAATACGACACCGCGATCGTCGGGGGCGGCCCGGCCGGGCTCGCCGCGGCGGTCTATGGTGCGTCCGAGGGATTGCGAACGCTGGTGATCGAGCGCGAGGCGCCTGGCGGGCAGGCCGGAACGTCGTCACGCATCGAGAACTACCTCGGATTTCCCAATGGAGTCTCCGGCGAGGAGCTCGCCATCCGCGCGCTCCAGCAGGCCCGGCGCCTCGGTGCCGAGACGGTCGTCACCCGCTCGGTCGAGCGGATCGATCCGCAGACGCGCGAGATCTTTCTCGACGGCAACGACTTCGTCCGGGCCAGGACCGTCATCCTGGCGACCGGCGTAACCTGGCGCCGCTTCGCCGTCGACGGTGTCGACCGGCTCATCGGCAAGGGCGTCTACTATGGCGCCGCGCGCAGCGAGGCGAGCGCCACCCATGGCGCCGACATCCATCTCGTCGGCGCGGGCAACTCCGCCGGGCAGGCCGCGTTGTTCTTTGCGAGTCATGCGCGCTCGGTGACGCTGCTCGTGCGCGGCTCCTCGCTGGAAAAGGGAATGTCCCACTACCTGATCGACCAGCTTCGCACGAGGTCGAACATCGCGGTCCGGCTGCACTCCGAAGTCGCCGCAGTTCACGGCGATTCGCATCTGACGGCGATCTCCATTCGCGACGGCGGCGCGGAAACGGTGACAAGAAGCGAATGTGGCGGCCTGTTCGTCTTCATCGGGGCCGACGCGGATACCGGATGGCTGCCCGCGGAGATCGCACGCGACGAGCGCGGATATGTGCTGACCGGCGACAAGGTCATGAGTACCGGTCGCTGGTCGCACGACCGCGATCCTTACCTGCTCGAGACCAGCGTCCCGGGCATCTTCGCCTGTGGCGACGTGCGCTTCAGTCCGGTGAAGCGCGTCGCATCGGCCGTCGGTGAAGGAAGCATGGCGATTGCTCTGGTCCACCAATTTCTGCAGCAGGATGGACGTCGGTCGCGACCTGACGGCATCTGACGTCGACCGGTCAGACGATGTCGATCGCCGATGAATTCGAGCGCGCGTTCCGCCTGCACCAGCAGGGGAAGCTGCGCGAGGCCTGGCTGCGCTACGAGGCGGTACTCGCAGCCGAGCCTCGGCACGCCGGCGCGCTGCACTACTCCGGTGTCGTGCTGTATCAATCCGGCAAGCTTCCCGAGGCGGCCGAGCGCATTCGCGCGTCGCTCGCCGTCGACCCCGCTTCGCCCGACGCGTGGTCGAATCTCGCGCTCGTTCTCGATGCTGCCGGGCGCGCCGACGCTGCGGTCAACGCGCTGATCGAGGCGGCGCGGCTCGCGCCGAGATCGGCGGCGATCCACGCCAATCTCGCCGCGGCGCGCCTCGCGATCGGCGACGCGCCCGGCGCTGAAGCGTCGGCGCGCGCGGTGCTCGCATTCGACCCGCGCTCGGCGGCAGGTTGGCACAACCTCGCGCTCGCACTGAAAGCGCAGCACCGCGCACTCGAGGCGCTCGAGGCGTCCGCGCGGGCGGTCGCCATCGCGCCCGACGAGCCTGCGTACTCCGGCGTGAAGGCGCAGCTGGAAGTCGCCGCGGGCCTGACGGCGCAGGCGCGCGCGACCCTCGAAGCCGTGCTCGCGCGCAGGCCGCAATCGGCCGATCTGCGGTTCGAGCTCGCGGGCCTCCTCGAGCGCGAAGGCAATTTCGTAGCGGCGATGCGCGCCTGGGAGGATGTGTTGCGCCTCGAGCCGCGCCATGGAGCGGCGCTCTCGCAGCTTCTGTTCCTGCGCCAGCGTGTCGGCGACTGGCACGATCTTGCGAGCCTGCGCCAGCGCTTTCGCGACGGAGTCGCGAGCGGCATGCCGCTCTTGTCGCCGTTCGTGCTGCTGTCGCAGCCATCGACGCGCGCCGAGCAGCGGCGCTGCGCCGACGAGTGGGTTGCATCGCTCATCGGCAATTCCGCCGACCGCGCCGCTGCGCCGGTCCCGGCGCGCTTCGACTTCGGCGGGCCGCGTCTCAGGCTGGGTTACCTGTCGGCCGACTTTCATACGCATGCGACGGCCTTCCTCGCGGCGGGGCTCTTCGAGCACCACGATCGCAACCAGTTCGACGTCATCGCCTATTCGACCGGCCCCAACGATCGCGGCGCGATGCGCGCCCGCCTTGTCCGCGGCTTCGATCGTTTCGTCGATTGCGCAGGCTTCGCGCCCGACCGGCTCGCAGCGACGATCCGCGGCGATGCGATCGACATCCTCGTCGACCTCAAGGGCCATACCGAGGACGCCGCGCCCGCGTTGCTCGCGCAGCGTTCGGCGCCGATCCAGGTGCATTACCTCGGCTACCCGGGAACCCTCGGCGGCGGACTCGTCGACTACCTCGTCGGCGATGCGATCGTCACCCCGCCCGAGCACGCAGCGGATTACTCCGAGACCCTCGTGCTGTTGCCGGGAAGCTACCAGGTCAACGACCGCGAGCGTCCGATCGCACGGACCCCGGCACGCTCCGAGCTCGGACTACCGCACGACGCTTGCGTATTCTGCTGCTTCAACAACAGCTATAAGTTCAATCCGGAAGTATTTGATGTATGGATGGAAATTCTGCGCGGGACAACTGGATCAGTGCTCTGGCTGCTGGCGCGGACGACGGATGCACCGCTGATTGCGAACCTGCGCCGGGAAGCCGAAGCGCGCGGCGTCGACGGTGAGCGGATCCACTTCGCCGCACCGCGGCCGAACTCCGAATACCTCGGCCTCTATCGTGCCGCGGACCTCTTCCTCGATACGTGGCCGTACAACGCGCACACCACGGCAAGCGACGCGCTGTGGGCGGGGTGCCCGGTCGTGACGTTCGCCGGCGAGACCTTCGCCGGCCGCGTGGCGGCAAGCCTGCTCGCGGCGGTCGGTCTCCCCGAGCTTGTCGCCGCCGATGCACGCGGCTACGTCGCGATGGCGCTCGCGCTCGCCGGCAACCGCGCCGAGCGGGCGCGGCTCCGCGGGCATCTCGAAGGCCCCGGCCGTCGCAGCTCTCTCTTCGATACCGCGGCGACGACCCGCGCACTCGAAGCTGCGTACCGCGAGATGGCCGCGCAGCACCGGCGCGGCCGCCGCGAGCTGATCAGGGTCAGCTGAGCACGAAGCCGAGCGCTTCGTCGATCCGTGTCACCGCGGTGACGGCGATGCCTTCGATCGCGTGCCGCGGCCGGTTCGCGGCAGGAATCAGCGCGCTCGCGAAGCCGAGCTTCGCCGCCTCGCGCAGCCGCTCCTGTCCGCGCTGCACCGGCCGGATCTCTCCCGCCAGACCGACTTCGCCAAACACCAGAGATTTAACTGGCAATACCATGTTTTTTAACGATGAATAGATGGCGAGCATCACGGCGAGGTCGGCCGCGGGCTCGGCAATTCGCACGCCGCCGACGGCGTTGACGAAGACGTCGACGCCGCTCGTGTCGACGCCGCCGTGGCGGTGCAGCACCGCGAGCAGCAACGCGAGCCGCTGGGGATCGAGCCCGACCGCGAGCCGGCGCGGCATTCCCCCCTGGGTCGGGTCGACGAGCGCCTGCACTTCGACCAGGAGCGGGCGCGATCCTTCGAGCGTCGCGACGACGGCCGAGCCGGGAACGCCCTCGGCGTGCTGCGACAGAAAGAGCGCCGACGGATTGGCGACGCCCTTGAGGCCGCGCTCGGTCATCGCAAAGACGCCGAGCTCGTTCGCCGCGCCGAAGCGATTCTTGATCGCGCGCACGAGCCGGAAGCTCGAATGCGGATCGCCCTCGAAATAGAGCACGGTGTCGACGATGTGCTCGAGCACGCGCGGCCCGGCGATCGCGCCTTCCTTCGTCACGTGGCCGACGAAGATCACAATGACTCCGCGCTGCTTCGCGAGCCGCGTCAACCGCGCGGCGCATTCGCGGACCTGCGCGACGCTCCCGGGCGCCGAGGCGAGCGCCTCGGTGTAGAGCGTCTGAATCGAATCGATGACGACGATCTCCGGCGTCACCGCGTCGATCACCGCGACGATCGCCTCGAGCTGCACCTCGGCGAGGAGCTCGACCGGCGCATTGACGAGGCCGAGCCGCGCGGCGCGAAGCGCGATCTGCTCGGCGGATTCCTCGCCGGTCACGTACAGCGTCCGATGCGACGCGCCGAGCGCCGAGCTCGCTTGCAGGAGCAATGTCGACTTGCCGATGCCGGGGTCGCCGCCCAGGAGGATCACGCCGCCCGGCACGAGGCCGTCGCCAAGCACGCGATCGAACTCGCCGATGCCGGTCGCGATGCGGGATGTCGCGCGCGGCGTTACCTGTGCGAGCGCGGTGACCGTCGAACGCGGTCCCGCGAGACCCTCGAAGCGCGTCGGCGGCGGCGCGGCAACGCTCTCGACGAGCGTGTTCCAGGTGCCGCAGCTCGGGCACTGTCCCTGCCACTTCGGCGCCTGCCCGCCGCATTCGGTGCAGACGTACTGCGTGCGGAGCTTCGCCATCGCGGGGTGGGCTGGCGCTAAGCGAGCTCGTCCGGGGTCACCGTCGCGGTGCCGAGCTTCCCGACGACGATGCCGGCGGCCCGGTTCGCGATGACGACGGCTTGTCCGAGCGGCGTGCCGGCGGCGAGCAGCGCACCGAGCGTCGCGATCACCGTGTCGCCGGCGCCCGAGACGTCGAACACCTCACGCGCCTGCGCGGGAATGCTCTGCGCGCCCTTGTCCGAGAACAGCGTCATGCCCTCCTCCGCGCGCGTGACGAGCAGCGCTCCGAGGTCGAGCTCTTTCATGAGGCGTTGTGCCCGTCTGGCGAGGTCGGCCTCGTCGCGCCAGCGCCCGGTGACCTGAGCGAGCTCGCCGCGGTTCGGCGTCACGACGGTCGCACCGCGGTATTCGCCCCAGTCGTCGCCTTTCGGGTCGACCAGCACCGGCTTTCCCGCGGTGCGCGCCCGCGCGATCATCGTCGCGATGTGGGCGAGCCCGCCCTTGCCGTAATCGGACAGCACGACGGCATCGGCCGGGCCGAGCAGCGCGTCGAAGTCGGCGAGCTTGGCCGCGAGAAGCTCGCGCGGCGGTGGCCGCTCGAAGTCGATCCGCAGGAGTTGCTGCTGGCGGCCGATGACACGCAGCTTGACCGTGGTCGTGAGCGTCGCGTCACGCAGGAACGACGCGGTCACACGCTCGGCGGCGAGCATGCGCGCGAGCGCGTCGGCCGGCTCGTCGTCGCCGGTGGCGCTGATGAGGTCGGCGTGCGCGCCGAGCGCGGCAATGTTGCGGGCGACGTTGGCGGCGCCGCCCGGGCGCTCCTCGGCGCGTGCGATTCTGACGACGGGCACGGGCGCTTCGGGCGAGATGCGCTCGACGTCGCCGAACCAGTAGCGGTCGAGCATCACGTCGCCGACGACCAGCACGCGCGCCTTCGCGACGCGCGCGCGCCAGCGTGCGAAATCGGCCTTCATGCGCAGGGCGTCATCGCCGCCCGATCGCGTGGTAACGAAAGCCGGCGACACGCACCGCGGCCGGGTCGTAAAGGTTGCGCCCGTCGAAGATCACCGGCTCCTTCAAGAGCCGGCGCAGCGCCACGAAGTCGGGGCTCCTGAATTCCTTCCACTCGGTGACGACGACGAGTGCGTCGGCGCCGGCGCAGGCGTCGAGCGGGTTCGCTGCGTAAGCGAGGCCGGGAATATCGCCGAAGGCACGGCGCGCTTCGCCGATCGCCACCGGGTCCCACGCGGAAACCGTGGCGCCGCGCTCGAGCAGCGACGCGACGATGGTCCGCGACGGCGCCTCGCGCATGTCGTCGGTGTCGGGCTTGAATGCGAGGCCCCACAGCGCGAAGCGGCGCCCGGTGAGGTCGGCGCCGAACGTTGCGACGATCTTCTCGACCAGCACCTCCTTCTGCGCTTCGTTCGCCTCCTCGACCGCCCCGAGGATGCGCAGCGGCATGCCGTGGCGCTCGGCGGTGTGCCGCAGCGCCTTCACGTCCTTCGGAAAGCAGCTTCCGCCGTAGCCGACGCCCGGGTACAGGAATTGCCAGCCGATGCGTGGATCGGAGCCGATGCCCTGCCGCACCGCCTCGATGTCGGCGCCGAGGCGATCGGCCAGGTTGGCGAGCTCGTTCATGAACGAGATGCGCGTCGCGAGCATCGCGTTCGCCGCGTACTTGGTGAGCTCGGCCGAGCGCACGTCCATCACGAGGAGCCGCTCGTGACTGCGCTGGAACGGCGCGTAGATCGCGCGCAGCGTCGCGATCGCGCGCTCGTCGTCGGCGCCGACTACGACGCGGTCGGGGCGCATGAAATCGTCGATCGCGGCGCCTTCCTTCAGGAACTCCGGATTCGACGCGACGGCGAACGGCACCGCGACGCCGCGCGCGGCGAGCTCGCTGGCGATCGCTTCGCGCACTCGGTCGGCGGTACCGACCGGGACCGTCGACTTGTCGACGACGAGCGTCCATTCGACCATGCGCCGCCCGATGTTGCGTGCGGCCTGCAGCACGTACTGCATGTCGGCGCTGCCGTCTTCGCCCGGGGGCGTGCCGACGGCGATGAACTGGATGGTGCCGTGCCCGACCGCGGCGTCGACGTCGGTGGTGAAGGCGAGGCGTCCGGCGGCGACATTGCGGCGGATCATCGGCTCGAGCCCGGGCTCGTGGATCGGCACGCCGCCGCTTCGCAGCACGTCGATCTTGCGCGCGTCGACGTCGAGGCACAGCACGTCGTTGCCGACCTCGGCGAGGCAGGTCCCGGTGACGAGGCCGACGTACCCGGTGCCGATCATCGTGATCTTCATCGCGCGGCTCCAAGCGATGCTTCGATCGCGGCGAGCGCGGCCAGCGGATCGGCTGCAGCGGTTATCGGGCGCCCGATCACGAGGTAATCGGCGCCGCGCGCGATCGCCTCGGCGGGCGTCACCACGCGCGCCTGGTCGGCCGCCGCAGCGCCGGCGGGCCGGATGCCGGGGGTCACCAGCGCGAACGACGATCCGAGGCCTGCGCGGAGCTCGGGTGCTTCGAGCGCCGAGCAGACGACCCCGTCGAGGCCGCAGTCGCGCGCGAGGCGCGCGAGCCGCAGTGCCTGCCGGGCGGGCGCATCGGCGACGCCGGTCTCGGCGAGGCCTGCGGCGTCGAGGCTCGTCAGCACGGTCACCGCGACGACGAGCGGCCTGCGCTGCCCATCCGCGGCAGCGGCGGTGTCGACAGCCCGCCGCGCGGCCTCGAGCATCGCCCGGCCGCCGGAGGCGTGCACGTCGAGCATCCAGACGCCGAGCCGTGTCGCCGCCCTGCAGGCGCCCGCGACCGTATTGGGGATGTCGTGGAGCTTCAGGTCGAGAAACAGGTTGAAGCCGCGCGCGACGAGCTCGCGCACGACCTGCGGCCCGGCGGCGACGAGGAGCTCCTTGCCGACTTTCACCGCGCAGCGCGACGGATCGAGGCGTGCGGCGAGCGCCAGCGCTGCTGCTGCGTCCGGGTAGTCGAGCGCGACGATGATGCGCGGCGCGGCGGGCGGCGTCGGTGCGGCACCGGTCGCGGATTCAGGCGTAGCCATCAGGCATCTCCGTGCGGCGTGGCGAGTAGCTTTCCCATTTCTGGCAGCCCGGGCAGCGCCAGTAGTACTGGCGCGCGCGAAAGCCGCAATGGTCGCACTTGTAGAAGCCGAGCCGCTTGATGTGCTGCGCGACCAGTCCCTTGACGAGCTCGAGGTCGCGGCGCCGGTCGGGCGGCGCCGACAGGAGCTTTGCTTCGAGCAGGCGATCGAGTCCGATCAGCGTCGGGTTCTTCGCGAGCTCGTCGGTGATGAGCGCGGCGGCAGCCGTCGCACCCTCGTGTTCCAGCACCAGCGCAAACAGCGCGTTGAGGAGGTCGAGCGACGGATACTGCTGGTGGTAGCTGCGCAAGAGCCGGATTCCCGACGGGACGTCGCCCAGACCCCGACAGGCTTCGGCGAAGCGATCGGCGGCGAGTGCCAGGAACGCAGGGTTCTGCGATTCGATCCGCTGCCACGCGTGGACCGCGCCGGTAAGGTCGCCCTCCTGGCGCGCGAGGTCGCCGGCGATCAGGTTCGCGCGCGTGCAGCCGCGGTGGGTGACGAGTGCGCGCTCGATCTCGGTCTGTACGGCCGCGCGGTCCGGCTTGACGAGCGCCGCCTGCGCGAGCTCGCAATGGTATTGCGCGATCTCGCGGTAATACGGCTGTCGCGCGAGCGTCTCCATCCGCTGCGTCGCGGCGATCGCCTTCGGCCAATCCTTCTCGGTCTCGTAGATCGAGATGAGGTGCGCGAGCGCCGAGTGCTCGAACGGCGTGCCGTCGAGCTTCGTGAACAGCGTCTCGGCGCGATCGAGGAGCCCCGCACGATGAAAGTCCTGCGCGAGCTCGTAGCTCGCCATCGTGCGCTTGTCGGCCGGCAGCGAAGGACGGTCGAGCAGGTTCTGGTGCATGCGGATCGCGCGGTCGGTCTCGCCCTGGCGGCGGAACAGCGAGCCGAGCGCGAAATGCAGGTCGATCGTCTGCGGGTCGACCTTGACCACTTCGATGAACGACTCGATCGCCTTGTCGGGCTGCTCGTTCAGCAGGAAGTTGAGCCCGCGGAAATACGACAGCGGCAGCGCACGCGATTCGTGCAGCAGGTGCTTGATGTCGATGCGCGCGGCGATCCAGCCGAGCGCGAAGAAGAGCGCCGGAACCGGCAGCAGCCACCAGAGCTGGAAGTCCATCGTCCGGAGGGTCGCGGCGCGGTCGCGCGTCGCCTATTCGCCCGGAAGCCTTGACGCGAAATCGGATGCCGACACCGGGCCGGAGGCCGACGGCTGCGCCGCTGCAGCCCGCATGGCGCCGGCCTGCTCGCGACGCACGCGCGTGAGCTGACGTCGGAGGCGCGCGACCTTGATGGCCGCCGACAGGAGTCCGAGCGCGACACCGGCGGCGAACGCGATCAGGATCACGAACACGAGCGGCGCCTGCCAGCTGTAGAACGAGAGCAGTGTCACCGTCACCGGCTGCGAGTTCTGCAGCGAGACGAACAGCAATGCGAGAAAGACGATCGCCGTGACGATCCAGCGCAGTACACCCATGGATCGCGCCGCTCAGCTCCGTTCGGCGCCGAAGTCGACGCGCTCGCGCAGCTCCTTCCCCGCCTTGAAGTGCGGGACGAACTTCTCCGGCACCTGTACCTTCTCGCCGGATTTCGGATTGCGTCCGGTGCGGGGCGGCCGGTGGTTGAGTCCGAAGCTGCCGAACCCGCGGATCTCGATGCGCGCGCCCTTCGCGAGGCTTTCGGCCATCGCGTCGAGCACCATCTTCACCGCGAGCTCGGCGTCCTTCGCGACCAGTTGCGGAAACTGCGCGGCCAGGCGGTCGATCAGCTCCGATTTGGTCATGGCACGCCTTCCGTCGTCAGCCGTTGTTCTTGTTGTCGAGCTTCGCCTTGAGCAGTGCGCCGAGATTGGTCGTTCCGGTGTTGGCGCTCGCGCTCTCGGCGCTCATCCGCTGCATCGCCTCGCTCTCGTCGGCGTTGTCCTTCGCCTTGATCGACAGGTTGATGCCGCGGTTCTTGCGATCGATGTTGATGATCATCGCCGTCACCGCGTCACCTTCCTTCAACCGCGTGCGGATATCCTCGACGCGGTCGCGCGACACTTCGGAGGCGCGCAGGTAGCCCTCGATCTCGCCGGCGAGCGTGATCACCGCACCCTTGGCGTCGAGGCTCTTGACGGTACCCGAGACGATACTGCCCTTGTCGTGGGCGGCGACGAAGTTGGTGAACGGATCGCCCTCGAGCTGCTTGATGCCGAGCGAGATGCGCTCGCGCTCGACGTCGATCGCGAGCACCATCGCCTCGACTTCCTGCCCCTTCCGGTAGTCGCGCACCGCCTGCTCGCCGGGGATCGCCCACGACAGGTCGGACAGGTGGACGAGGCCGTCGATGCCGCCCGGAAGCCCGACGAAGACGCCGAAGTCGGTGATCGACTTGATCTGCCCCGCGACCTTGTCGCCCTTCTTGTAGTTCATCGCGAACTCGTCCCAGGGATTGGGCATGCACTGCTTCATCCCGAGCGAGATGCGCCGGCGATCCTCGTCGATTTCGAGGATCATCACCTCGACTTCGTCGCCGAGCTGGACGACCTTGGTCGGATGGATGTTCTTGTTCGTCCAGTCCATCTCGGACACGTGGACGAGCCCCTCGATTCCCGATTCGATCTCGACGAACGCGCCGTAGTCGGTGATGTTGGTGACCTTGCCGAACAGGCGCGTGCCCGGCGGATAGCGCCGCGCGAGCCCGACCCACGGATCGTCGCCGAGCTGCTTCAGGCCGAGCGAGACACGGTTCTTCTCCTGGTCGAACTTCAGCACCTTCGCGGTGACCTCGTCACCGACGGCGAGCACCTCGGACGGATGCTTGACGCGCCGCCACGCGAGATCGGTGATGTGCAGGAGCCCGTCGATGCCGCCGAGGTCGACGAATGCGCCGTAGTCGGTGATGTTCTTGACGATGCCCTTGACGATCGCGCCTTCGGACAGCGTCGCCAGGAGCTTCTCGCGCTCCTCGCCGAGGCTCTCTTCGAGCACCGCGCGCCGCGACACGACGACGTTGTTGCGCTTGCGGTCGAGCTTGATGACCTTGAAGTCGAGCTGCTTGCCTTCGTAGGGAGCCGTGTCCTTGACCGGGCGGATGTCGACGAGCGATCCGGGCAGGAACGCGCGGATGCCGTTGATCATCACGGTCAAGCCGCCCTTCACCTTGCCGGTGACGTAGCCCTGCACGACCGAGCCCTGCTCCATCGAGGCTTCGAGATCGTGCCAGGCCTTGAGGCGCTTCGCCTTGTCGCGCGACAGGCGCGTCTCACCGTAGCCGTTCTCGAGGCTCTCGATCGCCACGGTGACGAAATCACCCGGCTTGACGTCGATGCCTCCGCTATCGTTCTTGAACTCGTCGATCGGGATGAAGCTCTCCGACTTCAGCCCGGCGTTGACGACGACGATGTTGTAGTCGACGCGGACGACTTCGGCGGTGATCAACTCGCCCTGCCGCATCTCCTGGCGGGCAAGCGATTCTTCGAACAGCGCGGCGAAGTTCTCCGCGCCTGCGGTCGGGGTGCTTCCTTGCGTGGCGATGGCCATCTGGGTTGGTTCCTGTTTCACTACGCCGCCTCCGGCGAGAACCCGGTGTCTCTCCGTCGGCGGGCAGAAGGTGGAAAAACCGGCCGTTCGCGCGCGTGCGCGGCGCAACGCCCGGTGCTCACTGCTCGCTACCCTCGTGCGCGTGGTCACCGCCGGCGCCGCGAATCCGGCGCTCGCGGAGCCCGAGGACGGCGGCCGTCACTGCATCGATCGACATCGTCGTGGTGTCCAGGGTCACCGCGTCGGCGGCGGCCACCAAAGGGGCTGCCGCCCGTGTCGAATCCCGACGGTCGCGCTCCCGAATGTCGCGCAAAAGGTCCGGAAGTGTAACCGATATTCCTTTTTCGATCAACTGCTTATAGCGCCGATCCGCGCGGGCTTCGGCGCTCGCCGTGA
The DNA here is from genome assembly GCA_036393115.1 of Casimicrobiaceae bacterium. Lineage (GTDB taxonomy): Bacteria > Pseudomonadota > Gammaproteobacteria > Burkholderiales > Casimicrobiaceae > VBCG01. The sequence goes on along the minus strand of DASVWR010000024.1, from coordinate 6,226 downwards.
GGAAAAGCTTGAGCCCGGCGTCGGGGAACACGACGGTGCCCATGTCGCGTCCCTCGGCGACCAGGCCCGGGGGCCTGCGAAACGCCCGCTGCAGGCCGAGCAACGCTCTTCGGAGCTGCGGATGGACGGCGATGCGCGAGGCCATCGCCGACACCGCTTCGCTGCGCAGCCGCTCGGTCACGTCGTGTCCATCGACCTCGATCGTCGTGCCCTCGAAGCGCGCCGCAAGCCCCGCCGCCTCGCGTGCGAGGCGATCGCCGTCGGCGGGGTCGATCGAGTGCTCGATGGCGGCGAGCGCCACCAGCCGGTAGAGCGCACCGCTGTCGAGGTAATGGAAGCCGAGCGCCTGCGCGACCTGCCACGCGATCGTCCCCTTGCCCGACGCAGCCGGTCCGTCGATCGCGATCACTGGCGCGGCGGCGACCGGGCTCGCTGGCGCGTTCACGGCGTCGTCACCGAGGCGAAGTCGCGAAAGAACCCCGGATAGGTCTTTTGCACGCAGCCGGGGTCGTTGATCGTAATCGGCGCGCCGCCGAACGCGGCGAGCGCGAACGACATCGCCATCCGGTGATCGTCCCACGTGTCGATCGTTGCTGACGACACGGCGCGTGGCGCGACGATCTCGATCCAGTCGGGTCCGGTCGCGACGCGCGCGCCGAGCTTGGCGAGCTCGGCCGCCACCGCCGCGATGCGGTCCGTCTCCTTGACGCGCCAGCTTCCGATTCCGGTGAGTCGCGTCGGCGCGGCGGCGTAGAGCGCGGTGACTGCGAGCGTCATCGCGGCGTCCGGAATGGCGACGCAGTCGATCGTCCCGCCCGCGAGCGGACGCCCGCTGCTCGCCTCGATCCAGTCCGGCCCGCTCGTGATCGTGGCGCCCTGGGCAGCAAGCACGTCGGCAAACGCGACATCGCCCTGCACCGAATTGCGGGCGACGCCGGTGACGCGCACCGGGCCGCCGCCGAGCGCACCGGCGGCGAGGAAATACGACGCGGCCGACGCGTCGCCTTCGACGGCGAGCGTGCCCGGGCTCCCGTAGCGCGAGCCCGCTTCGACGGTCCAGTGCGACGCGCCGTCGACGCGCACGCGAACGCCGAAGCGCGCCATGAGCCGCGTCGTGATGTCGACGTAGGGCCGCGAAACGAGCGGGCTCGCGAGCGTCACCGTCGTCGCGCGCTCGGCGGCGCCCGCGGCGAGCGGAAGGGCGACGAGCAGCGCCGAGAGGAACTGGCTCGATACGTCGCCGCGGATCGCGAGCGTGCCTCCTGCGCGACCGCCCGGCGTGTCGATCGCGAGCGGCGGATAGCCTTCGGCACCGAGGTAGCGCAGCGTGCAACCGGCCGCGCGCAGCGCGTCGACGAGATCGCCGATCGGCCGCTCGCGCATGCGTGCGACGCCGTCGATCGTGTAGGCGCCGCCGCGCATGGCGAGCACGGCGGTCAGCGGTCGCACGGCAGTCCCCGCGTTGCCGAGCATCAGTGCGGCGCGTTCGACCGGAAAGCGCCCGGCGCTGCCGACGACCGTCCAGCTGCCGGCGCCGGGGCCAGGGTCGAGCGTCACGCCGAGCTCTCTCAGCGCACCGATCATCCGCGCGGTGTCGTCGGCGTCGAGGACGCCGTCGAGGCGCGTCGTGCCCTCTGCAATCGCCGCGAGGAGGAGCGCGCGATTGCTGATGCTCTTCGAACCGGGGAGTGCGACGGTGCCGCGCGCGTGCGCGATCGGCGCGAGGTTGAGCGCGTCTGACATCTCAGGGCCTGCTCGCGCTTGCGCACATGGCATCGAGGGCGCTAGATCGCGGGCACGCCCTCGATCGCGCCGACGCCGGATTCGCCCCAGATCCGGCGCACGTTCGCGGCGCGTTCGAGCAGCGCTTCGATCGCGACGCCGTCGCCGTGGGCGATCGACAGCGCGAGGGCATCGAGCGCGTCCCGAAACGCGGCGATTTCCATTGCGAGCGCGTCGCGGTTGGCGAGTGCGATGTCGCGCCACATCTCGGGCGAGCTCGCGGCGATGCGGGTGAAATCGCGGAATCCGCCGCCCGCGTTGGCGAGGTACTCGGCGCTGTCGGTGCGCGAGGCGATCTCGTCGACGAGCAGGAACGCAAGCAGGTGCGGCAGGTGCGACACCGCGGCGAAGATGCGGTCGTGCCGCGCGGCGTCGAGCCGCGCGACGCGCGCGCCGCAGGCGGTCCAGAACTCCCGCGCGATGCGCAGGGCTGCCGGATCGGTCTCGGGAAGCGGCGTCACGATCACCTGGCGGCCGACATAGAGCGCGGCGGTTCCCGCCTCGGCGCCCGAGCGCTCGCTGCCGGCGATCGGATGCGACGGGACGAAGCGCGGCAGGTGCGCTCCGAGCGTCGCGCGCGCCACGCCGATCACGTCCTGCTTGGTGCTGCCTGCGTCGACGATGACGCTCGCCGGATCGAGCGCATGGGCGAGCGCGGCGAACACGTTGCGATACTGCGCAATCGGCACCGCGACCAGAACCACACGCGCACCGGCGAGCTCGTGGGTCCAGGCATCGTCGAACCGGTAGCCGCGATCGATGGCGCCGCGTGCACGCGCCGTGTCGAGGTTGGCGCGCGAGCGGCCGATGCCGACGATCGCCCCCGATTCACCCGACGCGCGCAGCGCGAGCGCGCATGACGTGCCGATCAGCCCGGTGCCGACGATGACGATGTCAGCCATCGCCCTTGTCAGTCGTCGCCATCCGTGCGCGCGGCAGCCCGTGCCGCGTCGAGCGCCGCGCCCAGCGTATCGAGGAAGCGCACGTTCTCGGCCGGCATCCCGACGGTGACCCGCAGCCATTCGGGCAGGCCGTAGTTGGCGACCGGACGCACGATCACGCCGCGTTCCAGGAGGGCCCGGTAGATGCGCATCGCGTTGCCGACGTGCACCAGCACGAAGTTGCCGCGCGACGGCAGCCATCGGAGACCGAGCGCCACGAATCCCGCTTCGAGCGATCGCATCCCTTCCGCATTGAGGCGCCTGCTCTCCTCGACGTAGCCGGCGTCGGCGAGCGCAGCGAGCGCCGCCGCCTGCGCGAACGCGTTCACGTTGAACGGCTGCCGCACGCGGTTCAGGAGCCCGGCGATCTCGGCGTTCATCACGCCGTAGCCGACGCGCAGGCCCGCGAGCCCGTAGGCCTTCGAGAACGTGCGCGTGACGACGAGGTGCGGATGGCGCCCGATCCAGCCGATTGCCGGCGATTGCTGCGCGGGCTCGAGGTACTCGTCGTACGCTTCGTCGAGGACCACGACGACGTCGCGCGGGACCGATGCGACGAACGCCTCGATCGCATCGGCGGCGAGCCAGGTTCCGGTCGGATTGTTCGGATTGGCGACGAACACGATCCGGGTGCGCGGCGTGATCGCGGCGCGCATCGCGTCGAGATCGTGACCATACTTGCGCGCCGGAACCTCGATGCCGTGTGCGCCGCGTGCCTGCGTCGCCAGGGGGTAGACGATGAATGCGTGGCGCGAATACACCGTCTCGTCGCCCGGGCTGAGGAATGCCTGCGCGACGAGCTCGAGGATGTCGTTGCTGCCGTTGCCGAGCACGATCTCGTCCATCGAGCGCGCGTGGCGTGCCGCGAGCGCCTGCTTCAGCGCGTAGCCGTTGCCGTCCGGGTAGCGCGGCAGCTCGACCGCGGCGCGACCGATCGCCTCGCGCACGCGCGGGCCGGGCCCGCGCGGATTCTCGTTCGACGCGAGCTTGACGATCGACAGCGGATCGAGGTGCAGCTCGCGCGCGAGCTCATCGATCGGCTTGCCGCCGACGTAGGGTGCGATCGCGCGGACGTAGTCCGGGGCGCGGTCGGCGGCGGATGCGGTGGCGGATGTGGCGGCGGTGGAGTTCATGATCGCGGTCATGGCGTTCAGGTCGGTGCCGCCGGGTACGAGCCCAGCAGCTTCAGGAACGGGGCCTTCGTCGCGAGCTCGGAGAGCGCCGCTGCGACCGCAGGATCGTCGCGATGCCCGGCGACATCGACGAAGAACAGGTACTCCCACAGCCCGGTCCGCGCCGGGCGCGATTCGAAACGCGTCATCGAGACGCCGTGATCCGCAAACGGTGCCAGTAACGCATGGACAGCTCCCGGGCGATTCGGTGCCGACATGACGAGCGACGTCTTGTCGTTGCCCGACACCGGTACGCGCTGGCGTCCGAGCACCCAGAAGCGGGTCGAGTTGTTCGGCTCGTCTTCGATATGCGAAGCGAGCACCGCGAGCCCGTAGATCGACGCAGCGACTTCGCCGGCGATCGCGGCCGCTCCCTCCTCGCTCGCCGCCACGCGCGCCGCCTCGGCGTTGCTCGACACCGGCACGCATGCAGCGGATGGCAACCGTCGGGCGAGCCACTGCGAGCACTGTGCGAGGGATTGCGGATGCGAATACACCGTCGTGACGCGATCGAGCGCCGGAGCGTTCGACAGCAGATTCTGCTGCACGCGCAACTTGATCTCGCCGCAGACCGAAAGTTCCGTCGTGCACATCAGGTCGAGCGTACGCCCGACCGCGCCCTCGGTCGAATTTTCAACGGGCACGACCGCATAGTCGGCACGAACGCCCTCGCCGACGCGGAAGATCTCGTCGATGGTGACGCACGGCAGCGTGTCGACGAACTCACCGAACTGGCGCAGCACCGCCGCGTGGCTGAACGTGCCGGCGGGCCCGAGGTAGGCGATGCGCAGCTTCTGCTCGAGCGCGAGGCACGCCGACATCACCTGGCGGAACACGCCGACGACCTGCTCGTTCGACAGCGGTCCGCGGTTGCCCGCGGTGAGCCGCGCCAGCACCTCTGCCTCGCGCTCGGGACGCCACGCGGGGCCGCCGCTGTCGGCCTTCAGCGCACCGATCGCGCGCGCGTGGCTCGCGCGCTCGTTGAGGCGCGCAAGGATGTCGCGGTCGATCGCATCGATCGCGTCGCGATGCTCGCGCAGCGCGCCGGCGCGGTCACCGGAGTCGCCCGCTGCCTCAGGGCGGTCGCCGGGCTCGTCCGCTGCGGCCGGGGAAGGCTTCGGGGGCGTCTCAGCCATGCATCCGCTCGAATTCGCGCATCCAGGCGACGAGCGCCTCGACGCCGGCCTGCGGCATCGCGTTGTAGATCGACGCGCGCATGCCGCCGACGGCACGGTGCCCCTTGAGCTGCACGAGGCCTCGCTCGCTCGCGCCGGCGAGGAACGCGGCGTCGAGCCGCGCATCGGCGAGGAAGAACGGCACGTTCATCCGCGAGCGGTCGCGCGGGTTGACCGGGTTGCGGTAGAACCCGCTGCGATCGATCTCGCCGTACAGCAACGCGGCCTTGGCGATATTCGCGCGCTCGATCGCGGCGAGGCCGCCCGCTTCGAGCAGCCACTCGAACGTGAGGCCGGCGACGTAGATGCCGAAGGTCGGCGGCGTGTTGTACATCGAGCCGGCCTCGGCCTGCACCGTGTAGTCGAGCACCGACGGGCACGTCGCGCGCGCACGCCCGAGAAGATCGCCGCGCACGATCACGAGCGTGAGCCCGGCGGGACCGATATTCTTCTGCGCGCCGGCATAGACGACGCCGAAGCGCGCGACGTCGAGCGGCCGTGACAGGAGATGCGACGACGCGTCGGCAACGAGGGGCGTACTTCCGGTGTCGGGGAACGCGAACCACTCGACCCCGCCGATCGTCTCGTTGCTGGTGATGTGCAGGTAGCTCGCATCGGGCGAGCGCCGCCACGTCGACGGCTGCGGAACCGATGTGTAGCCGTCCGCGGCCGCCGATCCGGCGACGTTGACGCTGCCGTACTTGCGCGCCTCGGCGATCGACTTCTGCGCCCAGTGCCCGCTGTCGATGTAGTCGGCGACGCCGCCCTCGGCGAGCAGGTTGAGCGGCACCGCGGCATTCTGCGCGAGCGCGCCGCCCTGCAGGAACAGCACCCGATAGCCGCCGGGGATCGCGAGCAGCGTGCGCAGATCCTGCTCGGCCTTGCGGTGGATTGCGGTGAAATCCTCGCCGCGATGGCTCATCTCCATCGCCGACATCCCGCGGCCGTGCCAGTCGAGGAGCTCGGCCTGCGCGCGCCGCAGCACCGGCTCCGGCAGCATCGCCGGCCCGGCGCCGAAGTTCCACACGCGGTGCGTCACGGTGCGATCGGGCTCACTCGTCTTCGCCGTCGGGCTCGGCGACGCGCTCCAGCCCCGCGAGCTTCTCGCCTTCGCCGAGGTTGATCAGACGCACGCCCTGCGTCGATCGCCCCATCT
>DASVWR010000023.1:0-7046 GCA_036393115.1 Casimicrobiaceae bacterium | reverse complement strand
GTGCCGCAGGAGTCCGACGAGCTCGGATTGCTGCGCCGACAACGTAGTCGTCTTGATGAGATCGACGACGCCGACGATGCCGTTCAGCGGCGTCCGCATCTCGTGGCTCATGTTGGCGAGGAACGTGGTCTTCGCGAGATTCGCCTCCTCGGCCCGGGCCCGCGCCTCCTGGATGCGCCGGAGAAGGGTCGAAACGTAGAGGGGGAGGACCAGCATCGCAACGAGCAGGCCGGCCCCCGGAATCGGACGTTCGCGCCAGTACGGGACCAATGCCAGCACGCCGATGAGTCCCGCGAGGCAGAGGACCTGACAACCGAAAAGGTAACGAAGCCCGTATCGGAATCCGTTCCCGAAGGTTATGAACAAGAGCACGCCGATGACGAGGAAACCGTAGTCCCCGGCAACGGCCATGTACCAAGTGCATCCGGCCACGTCCGCAACCATGCCGATCAGCCGACGGGCTACGTTCGCCGGAGGCGACATGCAGATCGCGGCGAAGATCGCCGTCGCGACCGCAAGGAAGCCCGCGAGAATGGCGACGATCTGCGCTTCGTGGGCTGTCCACAGGCTGGGCGCGCCGTGGAACAGGGCCATGTAGCCCAGGAACAGGGCGACGATAACCATGCGCAGCACCGCCTGCTCGTGCTCCGAGTCCGGCCGCTGGGCCAGCAGGATTCTAAGGCGTGTGAGCGGATTCATCGGACTGCGCGCGCGGTCATTCTCATCCGGGGAAGCAAGTTCCACGCCATGAACGGGCCGCTCGGAACAGCGCAACGCGAGCGACGAAACGGCCGGAATGCCCGTGAAACGGTCGGCAGATCACGGGCGTGCGACTGATATTCTTCGACACAGGCTTGCGCGTACCGCCAGAGAGGAACTCGTGACGAGCACCGCGCTTTCGGTAAATGTGTGGTCCCCCGTATCGCCCAGAGTGCACGAATTGACGAACTGCACGGTGGCCGGTCATCTGACAAGGCTGACGGTCGACGCCCGACTGTTCCGCCCGACCTTGACGACCTCGATCCTGACCGAAAGCATCCACGATCAGGACGTGCGCGGACGTACGGTACTCGACCTGGGATGCGGCATTGGTCCTATCGCGATCGGGCTCGCACTCGCGGGTGCCGACCATGTGTACGCGACCGATATCATGCGTGAAGCGGTCAGCGTCGCCGCGCGTAATGCTCAGCTCAATGGTGTTGCCGAGCGAATCACCTTGCGAAGCGGAAATCTATTCGAGCCGGTGGAGGGCATGAAGTTCGACATCATTGTCGACGATGTATCGGGCGTAGCTGAGGAAGTTGCGCGCCTCAGCAGGTGGTTCCCTCCCGGCGTCCCCGCTGGCGGAATCGACGGGACCGCCAACACGATCTCGATGTTGCGTCAGGCGCGGCGCTACCTCAAACCAGACGGGTATCTCCTGTTTCCGGTTCTCAGTCTGTCCCGACACGAAGAGATCGTCGCCGTTGCTCGAAGTGAGTTCGGTGCAGGACTCACCGAGGTGACGGAACGCAAGATTCCGTTCAATCAGGAGCTCAGAACGCATATTGCGCACCTCAGGGAGTTGCGCGAACGCGGGCTAATCGATTTCGATGAAGTTCGTTCACGCGCGTGCTGGACGCTGAAAGTGTTCAAGGCGATGACGGGCGGGTGACAGCCCAAGCATATAGTCTAAAATCACGGCACTCGCGGGAAATTGCCTGAGTGCCGATCATGAAAATTCTCGTCGCCGTCAAACGCGTCCTCGACTTCAACGTCAAGGTTCGCGTACGGCCCGACGGCAGCGGCGTCGATCTTGCAAATCTCAAGATGTCGATGAACCCGTTCGACGAGATTGCCGTCGAGGAGGCGGTGCGGTTGAAGGAGCGGGGCGTCGCGACCGAGGTCGTCGCCGTGTCCTGCGGAGCGGCAGCGTGCCAGGAGACATTGCGAACGGCGCTCGCGCTTGGCGCCGATCGCGCGCTGCTCGTGCAGACCGACGTCGAGTTGCAGCCGCTCGCCGTGGCGAGGCTTCTCGCCGCGCTCGCTGCGAAGGAGGCCCCGCAGCTCGTCATCCTCGGCAAGCAGGCGATCGACGATGACTCGAACCAGACCGGGCAGATGCTGGCGGCGCTGCTCGACTGGCCGCAGGCGACGTTTGCGTCGAAAGTCGAGATCGCGGACGCCAGGGCGACCGTCAAGCGCGAGATCGACGGCGGCCTCGAGACGTTGTCGATTGCGCTCCCTGCCGTCATCACCACCGATCTGCGACTCAACGAGCCGCGCTACGCCACGCTTCCCAACATCATGAAGGCGAAGAAGAAGCCGCTCGACACGGTCACACCCGATGCGCTCGGCGTCGATGTCGCTCCGCGGCTGACGACGCTCGGCGTCGCCGAGCCGCCGAAGCGCAAGGGAGGCGGGCGGGTGGCCGACGTGAAGGAGCTCGTCGCCAAGCTTCGCAACGAGGCCAAGGTCATCAGCTGAGCGCACGAGTCCGCACATGTCCGTCCTCGTCATCGCCGAACACGACAACGCAAGCCTGAAGGGTGCCACCCGCAACGCCTTGACTGCAGCCGTCGCGCTCGACGGCCCGGTCGACGTGCTGGTCGCAGGCGGCGCGCCCGATGGCGCCGCCTCGGCTGCGGCGTCGCTCCCGGGAGTCGCCAGGGTGCTGAAGGCGAGCGCCCCGTGGCTCGCCAGTCCGACTGCCGAGAACCTCGCCGCCACCGCGCTCGCGGCGATCGCGTCGGGGAGCTACACGCACGTACTCCTGCCGGCGACGAGCTTCGGCAAGAACGTCGCGCCGCGCATCGCCGCGAAGCTCGGCGTCGCGCAGATCTCGGACATCGTCGCGATCAAGGGCGCGGACACTTTCGTGCGTCCGATCTACGCCGGCAATGCGTTCGCCACGGTGCGCTCGTCCGACCCGGTCAAAGTGATCACCGTGCGCGGAACCGCGTTCGATGCGGCGCCGACAACCGGCGGGACCGCAGCGATCGTCGCGACCTCGGCGGCGCCCGAGGTCGCGACGGCGAAGGTCGTCGGGCAGGAGCTCACGCGTTCCGAGCGTCCCGAGCTCACCAACGCGCGGGTCATCGTCTCGGGAGGCCGCGGCATGGGGAGTGCCGAGAATTTCCGTCTGCTCGAAGCGCTCGCCGATCGCCTGCATGCCGCGATCGGCGCCTCGCGCGCCGCGGTCGATGCCGGCTTCGTTCCCAACGACTACCAGGTCGGCCAGACGGGCAAGATCGTCGCGCCCGATCTCTACATCGCGGTGGGGATCTCCGGCGCGATCCAGCACCTCGCCGGCATGAAGGACAGCAGGGTGATCGTCGCGATCAACAAGGATCCGGAGGCGCCGATCTTTCAGATCGCCGACTACGGACTCGTCGGCGACCTGTTCGAGATCATTCCTGCGCTGACGCGCGAGCTCGGACATGAGTGAATACCACGCACCGCTCGCCGACATGCGGTTCGTGCTGAACGAGCTCGCGGGGCTCGCGGACATCGCGAAGCTTCCGGGATTCGAGGATGCGACGCCCGATACCGTCGCGGCGATCCTCGACGAGGCAAGCCGCTTCGCGACCGAGGTGCTCGATCCGCTCAACGCGAGCGGCGATCGGGAGGGCAGCACGCTTACGGCCGAAGGGACGGTGCGAACGCCGCGGGGCTTCAGGGACGCCTACCTGCGCTACATCGAGAATGGCTGGAACGGGCTCACCAAGCCGGTCGAGTTCGGCGGGCAGGGGCTGCCGCAACTCGTCGCCGCGGCGGTCGAGGAAATGTGGCACGCGGCGAACATGGCGTTCGATCTCTGCCCGCTGCTGACGCAAGGGGCGATCGAGGCGATCGATCTCTGCGGCACCTCCGAGCAGAAGGCGCGCTTCCTGCCTCCGATGGTCGCCGGGAAGTGGACCGGGACGATGAACCTCACCGAGCCGCAGGCAGGCTCGGATCTCGCCGCGGTGCGTACGCGCGCGGTGCCGCAGGCGGACGGCAGCTACCGGCTGTTCGGGCAGAAGATCTTCATCACCTTCGGCGAGCACGATTACACCGAGAACATCATCCACCTCGTTCTCGCACGGCTTCCCGACGCGCCCGCGGGGGTCAAGGGCATCTCCCTCTTCATCGTGCCGAAGATGCTGGTGAATGCCGACGGCTCGCTCGGCGCGCGCAACGACGTGCATTGCGTCTCGCTCGAGCACAAGCTCGGCATCCACGCGAGTCCGACGGCGGTGCTCGCCTACGGCGATCACGGCGGTGCGACCGGCTACCTGGTCGGCGAGGCCAACCGCGGCCTCGAGTACATGTTCATCATGATGAACCACGCGCGGTTCTCGGTGGGCATGGAGGGCGCCGGGCTCTCCGAGCGTGCCTACCAGCGCGCCGTCGCCTATGCGCGCGACCGCGTGCAGGGACGCACGCTCGCCGGCCGAGAGGCCGGCGCCGCGACGATCATCGGTCACCCCGACGTACGCCGGATGCTGATGACGATGCGTGCGTACACCGAGGCGATGCGCGCGATCGGGTACGTCACCGCGGCGGCGATGGACCGTGCGCGTCGCAGTCCCGATGCCGAAGCGAGGGCATCGAGTCAGGCCCTCGTCGACTTCATGATCCCGATCGTCAAGGGCTGGTGCACCGAGTCTGCGCAGGAGGTGACCTCGCTTGGCATTCAGGTGCACGGGGGTATGGGCTACATCGAGGAGACGGGCGCCGCGCAGCATTACCGCGACGCGCGAATCATCACGATCTACGAAGGAACCACCGGCATCCAGGCGAACGATCTCGTCGGGCGCAAGACGCTGCGCGACGGCGGCGCAGTGGCGCGCAGGGTGCTTGCCGAGGTGGACGACCTCGCACGCGTCTGTGCGGCGCACTCAGACCGTGCACTGGCCGCGATCGGCCGGGCGCTCGCCGACGCGGCGCGGGCGATGCGCGACGCGGTCGGCTGGGTCGTCGCCCAGGGCGGCGAGGATGCGACGATCGCCTACGCCGGGGCGGTGCCTTACCTCAAGTTGTGCGGCGTCGTCGCCGGCGGGTGGCAGATGGCGCGGGCCGCACGGATCGCGCGGGAGCATCTCGGCGCCGGTGACGGGGATGCGGCATTCCACGCGGCGAAGATTGCGACGGCGCGCTTCTACGCCGAGACGCTGTTGCCGCAGGCGCAGGCACACCTGCGCGCGATGACCGCAGGCAGCGCGGCGGCGCTGGCACTCCCGATCGAATCGTTCTGATCCGCGCCGACGGGCCGCGTTGCGACGCAGCCTACGGCCGGTGTATCGTTTGCACAGCGACCTTTCCCGGAGACCGCTGATGTCGATCTATGGCAGCCGCAAGGGCTGGAAGGATTTCAACGATGTCCACCACACGGTTCCTGGTGTCGCTCCTTTGCGCAAGGACGCAGAGAATCCGGTCGACCACGGCGCCGATTGGGCGGCTCAGCGCAAGGCTCAGCCGGCGGATTTCATCCTGCCGGCGACGCGCGCCTGGCTCGGCACGCTTCCCGCCGATATCGTCCCGGCCGTGTTGGTGGCGCGCTATCCGCGCATCGTCAACATGATCGCGATGCAGTGGAGCGACAAGCTGGGGTGCCCGGCGCTCCTCGATGACCTGCTCGGCGACCGCCGCGGCGGTCGCGCCGGCTTTCCGGCACCGGTCGCGCGCGAACTCCTCAACCTGCAGGAGTTCTGGTACAACGGTCACGCAGCGATCTGAACCGCAGCGCGGCGGCCATCGGCATCGCCGGTTCGCTCAGTAGCGCGCGTTTCCGGGCGTGCGCGGAAACGGGATGACGTCGCGCACGTTCGAAAGTCCGGTCACATAGGCAAGCGTGCGCTCGAAGCCGAGCCCGAAGCCCGCGTGCGGCACGCTGCCGTAGCGGCGCAGGTCGCGGTACCAGGCGTAGTCCTCGCGGTCGAGCCCCGCGTCGGCCATTCGCGCGTCGAGCACGTCGAGACGCTCCTCGCGCTGGCTGCCGCCAATGATCTCGCCGATGCCCGGCGCCAGCACGTCCATCGCGGCGACGGTCCTGCCGTCGTCGTTGACGCGCATGTAGAACGCCTTGATCTCCTTCGGGTAGTTGATCACGATCACCGGCTTCTTTACGTGCGTTTCGGCGAGGTAGCGCTCGTGCTCGGACTGCAGATCCATGCCCCAGCGGACCGGAAACTCGAAGCGCGCTTTCGATCGCTCGAGGGTCGCGATCGCCTCCGAGTAATCCATGCGCACGAACTCGGAGTCGACGATTCCCCGCAGCTTGGCGATGAGGCCCTTCTCGATGCGCTCGTCGAAGAACGCCATATCGTCGGCGCGCTCGGCGAGTACCGTGGCGAGGAGGTGCTTCAGCAGCGCCTCGGCGAGCGCCGCGTCGTCGGCGAGATCGGCGAAAGCGATCTCGGGCTCGATCATCCAGAACTCGGCGAGGTGCCGGCTCGTGTTCGAATTCTCGGCGCGAAACGTCGGCCCGAACGTGTAGACCTTCGACATCGCGAGGCAATAGGCCTCGACGTTGAGCTGGCCGGAGACGGTGAGGAACGCCTCACGACCGAAGAAATCGGCGCTGAAATCGACGCGGCCATCGGGTCTGCGCGGCAGGTTCATGAGATCGAGCGTCGACACGCGGAAGAGCTCCCCGGCGCCCTCGGCGTCGGACGCGGTGATGATTGGCGTGTTCACCCAGAAGAAGCCGCGCTGGTCGAAGAAGCGGTGTGCCGCCTGCGCGAGCGCATGCCGCACCCGGGTGACCGCGCCGATGACGTTGGTGCGCGGGCGCAGATGCGCGACCTCGCGCAGGAACTCGAGCGTATGCGGCTTCGGCTGGATGGGATACGAATCGGGATCGTCGACTCCGCCGACCACGCAGACCGCGCTCGCCTGCATCTCGAACGGCTGCCCCTTCGCGGGTGACGGCACGATGATGCCGGTAGCCTCGATCGCGCAGCCGGCGGTGAGGTGCAGCACGTCGGTCGCATAATTGGGCAGGGTGCTCGGCACGACGACCTGCACCGGGTGGAACGACGAGCCGTTGCCGACGTGGACGAACGAGATGCCGGCCTTGGAAT
>DASVWR010000022.1:0-12749 GCA_036393115.1 Casimicrobiaceae bacterium | reverse complement strand
CATGATGGCGAACGTGGTTTCCGACGGGCCGATGTCGATCGCAAAGCTTCTGCCGGCGTGCGCGGCGAGACGCTCGCGCGCCCACGGCTCGCCTTCGAGCCATCGATTCAGCGTGCGGGCAGCGAGGCTCATCGCGGGCCGGGGTGCGCCACTAGGGCCTGTTCACGCCTGCGTACATAGCGCGAACAGGCCTAGTGCACGCGTCCGACGTGCAGCGCCACCACGCCCGCAGCGAGGTTGTGGTAGTCGACGCGATCGAAGCCGCATTCTTCCATCATCGCCTTCAGCTGCTCCTGGTCCGGATGCACGCGGATCGATTCCGCGAGATAGCGGTAGCTCGCCTCGTCGTGCGCGACGAGACGCCCCAATCGCGGCAGGATGTTGAAGCTGTACCAGTCGTAGACCCGCGCGAGCGCCGGCGCGACGCGCGAGAACTCGAGCACGAGCGCGACGCCGCCGGGGACGAGGACGCGACGCATCTCGGCCAGCGCGCGTTCCTTGCGGGTGACGTTGCGAAGACCGAAGCCGATCGTCACGCAGTCGAAGCTCCGATCGAGGAACGGGAGCGCCTCGGCGTTGCACTGCACGGTCGGCAGCAGGAGCCCCGCATCGATCAGGCGGTCGCGTCCGACGGCGAGCATCGCGCCGTTGACGTCGGAGTGGACGACCATGCCGGACGGACCGACGCGGCGCGCGAAGCGCAGCGCGAGATCGCCGGTACCTCCGGCGAGGTCGAGCACCCAGGCGCCCGGTCGCACTCCGGAGATCTCGACCGCGAAGCGCTTCCATGCGCGGTGCAGGCCGCCCGACATCAGGTCGTTCATCAGGTCGTAGCGGCTCGCGACCGAGTCGAATACGCCGCGCACGCGCCGCGTCTTCTCGTCCGGGCTCACCTGCTCGTAGCCGAAATGGGTCGGGTCCATGGGTTTCGGGATCGAGGATCGGGGATCGGAGATCGGCGCTTCAGGATGCCGGGTTCGGCTCGCTACGGCTCCCGCTTCGCGCCGGCCTGCGTCATGCGGTCGAGATAGCGCTGCCACAGCGCGTCCTGCTCCTCGCCGAGCGCATAGAGGTAATCCCACGAATAGATGCCGGAGTCGTGGCCGTCCGAGAAGCGCGGGCGCAGCGCATAGTGACCCACGGGCTCGACGTTCGAGATCGTGACGTCGCGCTTACCGATTTGAAGGACCTCCTGGCCCGGGCCGTGGCCGCGCACCTCGGCGGACGGCGAGTAGACGCGCAGGAATTCGTAGGGAAAGCGGAAGCTCTTCCCGTCGTCGAACGTGATTTCGAGCACCCGCGACGCCTGGTGCAGCTTGATTTCCGTCGGACGCGGCGAGGTGGTGTCGAGGCCGGTCATCGCATAATCCTCATCGCCGCCCAAGCGTAGCACGGCGGCGCGGACGGCGAGCCGCAGCCGCGGACTGCGAACGCGATGCACGGGCTTTCCGCGCGAGCGGTGGTGGCGAATCGCCGCGAGCGCTCGCGCGGCGGGTCCGTACCTGGCGTTCGCAATCCATGGCGACCAACTCGCCGCTCGTGCCGGACCGATGTAGTCGCACTCGGATACCGGGATGGTGTGCGGCAACGCGAGTGTGCGCGACGGCCGTAGCGGGTGGCGCGGGGAGCCCAGCACGCCGTCACGCACGCCGGCAGTCGCACACCCGGCGAGGCCGCGCCGGGTACCCGCAGGCCGGCGTTTGCGCACTCCGAGCGTTTGCCGCACTCCCTCCCGGCATCCGAATGCGACGTTCGAGCGCGGACGGCGAGCGCGGACGGCGCGCGGATCGCGCTACGTGTTCGTCTCGGGAACGATGTCGAGGTTGCCGATGCCCGAGAAGATGTTGCGGTTCTTCGCTTCCTTCCCCTTCAGCTTGATCTCGAGCCGCAGATCGTTGAGCGAATCGGCATTGCGCAGCGCGTCCTCGTAGGTGATGAGCCCCGCCTCGTAGAGATCGAAGATCGACTGGTCGAATGTCTGCATGCCGAGCTCGCGCGACTTCTTCATCAGGTCCTTGATGCCGCCGATGTCGCCCTTGAAGATGAGGTCGGAGATCAGCGGCGAGTTCAGCATGATCTCCACCGCCGGCACGCGCCCCTTGCCGTCGCGCCGCGGAATCAGGCGCTGAGCGACGAACGCGCGCGTGTTGAGCGACAGATCCATCAGAAGCTGGGCACGCCGCTCCTCGGGGAAGAAGTTGATGATGCGGTCGAGCGCCTGGTTGGTGCTGTTGGCGTGCAGCGTGGCGAGCAGCAGGTGACCGGTCTCGGCGAACGCGACCGCGTAATCCATCGTGTGACGCTCGCGCACCTCGCCGATCAGGATGACGTCGGGCGCCTGGCGCATCGAGTTCTTGAGCGCGATGTCCCAGTCGTCGGTGTCGACGCCGACCTCGCGCTGCGTGACGATGCAGTTCCTGTGCTCGTGGACGAACTCGATCGGGTCCTCGATCGTGATGATGTGGCCGTAGCTGTTCTCGTTGCGGTAGCCGAGGAGTGCCGCCATCGACGTCGATTTCCCGGCGCCGGTCGCGCCGATGAACATCATGATGCCGCGCTTGGACATGATGACGTCCTTCAGCACCGGTGGCAGGCCCAACTCGTCGAACTTCGGAATATCGGTGGTGATCGTCCGCAGCACCATACCGACGCGACTCTGCTGCACGAACGCGTTGACGCGGAAGCGGCCGATCCCGGGCGGAGCGATCGCGAAGTTGCACTCGCGCGTCGACTCGAACTCGGCCGCCTGCTTGTCGTTCATCACGCTGCGCACCAGCTCGATCGTGTGCTGCGGCGTGAGCGCCGTCTTCGACACCGGCGAGATCTTTCCGTCGACCTTGATCGCCGGCGGGAACGCCGCGGTGATGAAGAGATCGGAGCCTTTCTGCCGGACGAGGAGCTCGAGCAGATCGTGAATGAACTTGGTGGCGTTTTCGCGTTCCATGGAGAACCTCCTCGTCGCGCAGCGGCACCGATCAGGCGGTGCCGAACAGCTCCTTGTTCACGGCCCGCGGGCGTGCCTCGGGTGCCGAGACGACGTTGCGGCGTACGAGCTCGACGAGGCACTGATCGAGCGTCTGCATGCCCGTCGCCTGCCCGGTCTGGATCGCCGAGTACATCTGCGCGACCTTGTTCTCACGGATCAGGTTGCGGATCGCCGGTGTGCCGATCATGATCTCGTGCGCGGCGACGCGGCCCTGACCGTCCTTGGTTTTCAGCAGCGTCTGCGAGACCACCGCGACCAGGGACTCCGACAGCATCGCACGCACCATGTCCTTCTCGGCCGCCGGGAACACGTCGATGATCCGGTCGACGGTCTTGGCCGCCGAGCTCGTGTGCAGCGTCGCGAACACCAGGTGCCCGGTTTCGGCCGCGGTCAGTGCGAGCCGGATCGTTTCGAGGTCGCGCATTTCGCCGACCAGGATGTAGTCGGGGTCCTCGCGCAAAGCCGCGCGCAGCGCGTTCGGAAACGACAGCGTGTGGGGTCCGAGCTCGCGCTGGTTGATCAGGCACTTCTTCGATTCGTGCAGGAACTCGATCGGATCCTCGATCGTCAGGATGTGCGCGAACTCGTTCTCGTTGACGTGGTTGACCATTGCCGCGAGTGTCGTCGACTTGCCCGACCCTGTCGGACCGGTGACGAGAATGAGGCCGCGCGGGCGCTCGGTGAGTTCGGCGAACACCTTGGGGGCATTGAGCTCCTCCAGCGTCAGAACCTTCGACGGAATCGTGCGAAATGCCGCGGCCGCTCCGCGCTGCTGATTGAAGGCGTTGACGCGAAAGCGCGCGAGGTTCGGCACCGCGAAGCTGAAGTCGCATTCGAGGAATTCCTCGTACGCCTTGCGCTGCGCGTCGCTCATGATGTCGTACACCATGGCGTGCACGTCTTCGTGCTCCATCGGCGGCAGGTTGATGCGCCGGATGTCGCCGTGAACGCGGATCAGCGGCGGCAGTCCCGACGAGAGATGCAGGTCCGAGGCCTTGTTCTTGACCGCGAAGGCGAGAAGCTCGGTGATGTCCATGTCAGCTGCCGGCCTCCCGACCGGGTCGACCGCCGAAGAGGGGCGTCAGCGAACCCTGCGCGCCTACAGGGCGACAAAGGGTGCACGTGGATTGGGCGGCGGCGTCCGAAGACGTCGCCCGCCGATTCTCGTCATTTCTGTCAATTTCATGCATGATCGACGGCCATGGCGCCCAAGGATTGATGCCCAAACGCGATGTAGTATGCAATACGCATGCCAGTCGCCGGGAGTGCAATCCCGGCCCATTATCGAGCCCGTCGAAGCGCGGTGGCAAGCCGCGCTGGGCCGCGTTCGCGCGGCGGAGCTCGCCGCAGGGCGTCCCTGGGGGTCAGTGACGCTGCTCGCCGTCTCGAAGACGTTCCCGGCGTCGGCGGTCCGCGCCGTGTACGCGCTCGGTCAGCGTTCGTTCGGCGAGAACTACGTGCAGGAAGCCGTCGCCAAGCAGGCCGAGCTCGCTGATCTTCCGGGAATCGAGTGGCGTCTGATCGGGCCGCTGCAGGGGAACAAGGCGCGCGTCGCCGCGTCGCGATTCGACTGGGTCGAGACGGTCGACCGGGAAGAGATCGCGAAGCGCCTGTCGGCGGCGCGTGGCGGCACCGGCAGGCCCCTCGATGTTCTCGTGCAGGTCAACGTCAGTGGCGAGGCGAGCAAGCACGGCGTCGCACCCGGCGATGCAGTCGTGCTGGCGCGGACGATCGCATCGCTGCCGTGGCTCGTGCCGCGCGGGATCATGGGCATTCCCGATCCTGCCGCCGATCCTGCCGCCCTGCGCGCGCAGTTCCGACGCCTTCACGACTGTTTCGACGCTTGCCTCGATGCGGGCCTTCCCTGCGACACCCTGTCGATGGGCATGTCGGCCGACCTCGAGCTCGCCATTGCCGAAGGCGCCACCGAAGTGCGCATCGGCAGCGCGATCTTCGGTGCGCGGCCGCCCGCGAAGAGCAATCGATGACGGCGACAGGCAAGGTGAGGGCGACGCGCATCACGTTCATCGGCGGCGGCAACATGGGCTCGGCGATCGCCGGCGGCCTGATCTCGAAAGGCGCGCCGCCGGAGAGTTTGCGGATCGTCGAGCCCTCGGTCACGCAGCGCGCGCATCTAGCCGCCAGTCATCCGGGCATCGGGCTCCACGGTACGGCCGATGCGGCCGCACTCGCCGGCGCGGATGCCGTCGTCTTCGCGGTGAAGCCGCAACAGATGCGCGAGGCCGCGACTGCGGTAGCCGCACTGATCGCGCCGGTGCCGGTCGTGCTGACGATCGCGGCCGGCGTGCGCTGCGCGGACCTGTCGCGCTGGCTCGGCGGCTATGCACGCATCGTGCGCGCGATGCCCAACACGCCGGCGCTGATCGGCGCCGGCATCAGTGCGTGCTACGCGATGCCGGGTGCGCGCGATCACGCGGGACTCGCCGAAGAGATCCTGCGCGGCTGCGGCGACGTTCTGCGGGTGCCCGACGAGCGCGCGCTCGACGCGGTGACCGGCATCTCGGGAAGCGGGCCCGCCTACGTGTTCTATTTTCTCGAAGCGCTCGAGCGCGCCGCGCGCGAGCTCGGTTTCCCCACTACCGACGCACGCAGGCTCGCCTACGCGACGTTCGACGGCAGCGTCCGCCTCGCGCTCGCGAGCGACGAGAGCGCCGCTCGGCTGCGCGAACGCGTGACGTCCAAAGGCGGCACGACGGCGCGCGCGCTTGCGGTGCTCGACGCCGCGCGCGCGGGCGACGCCCTCGTCGACGCGGTGAAAGCCGCCGCGGCGCGCGCCACCGAGCTCGGCGACGAGTTCGGACGCGATGCATGATGCCCGTGTGCGTCGGCTGATCGGCCACCGCGTACGAATGCGGTAATCTCGCGCCCGTGTTCGCTTCGGCCATCGCATATCTGATCGATGTCGCGTTCGGCCTCGTCACCTATGCGCTCTTGCTGCGCTTCGTGATGCAGGTCCTGCGCGCACCGTTTCGCAACCCGATCGGGCAGGCGGTGATCGCGCTCACCGACTGGGCGGTGCGGCCGCTGCGCAAGGTGCTGCCGGGATTGCGCGGCATCGACTGGGCGTCGCTTCTCGCCGCGTGGATCTGCCAGGTGTTGTGGCTCGTCGCCTACTACGCGGTGTTCGGCGCGGGCATCCCCGCTACCGCCGCAGGCATCGCCTACGTGCTGCTGGTGTCGATCGTCGCGCTGTGCAAGGCCGCGCTGTGGCTACTGATCATCGTCGTGCTCGTGCAGGCGGTGCTGTCGTGGGTCGCGCCCGACGGGCCGCTCGCCGGCGTGCTCAATGCGCTGACGTTTCCCTTTCTTCGCCCGATCCGGCGTCTCGTCCCGCCGATCGGAGGCACCCTCGACCTGTCGCCGCTGATCGTCATCGTCGTCGCCCAGCTCGTGCTGATGACGCTGGTGCCGTGGCTGGAGAGTGCGGCGATGCGGCTGTTCGTCTGACTTACCGCGGCGAGACGAGCGATTCGACGAGGCGGACGTAGTCCGCGACGGCAAGCGTCTCGCCCCGCGCGGCCGGATCGATCCCCGCAGCGCGCAGCGCGGTTTCGTCGCAGATCGCCGCGAGCGCATTGCGCAGCGTCTTGCGGCGCTGCCCGAATGCCGCCGCGACGACGCGGGCGAAGAGCGCGCGATCCGCAATCATCGGCGCTTGCGCCCCGAGCGGAGTCAGGCGCACGAAAGCCGAATCGACTTTCGGCGCGGGCCGGAAGGCTCCGGGCGGAATGACGAACAAGCGCTCGACGGCGAAACTCACCTGCAGCATCACGGTGAGGCGTCCGTAGTCGGCGCTTCCCGGTCGCGCCGCCATCCGCGCGACGACCTCCTTCTGCAGCATCACGTGCACGTCGCGGAGCCGCTCCGCGTACGTGAGCAGATGAAAGAGGAGCGGTGTGCTGATGTTGTACGGGAGATTGCCGACGACGCGCAGTGCCGGGCCGAGCCGCGCGAAATCGAAGTCGAGCGCGTCGCCCTCGTGCAGCGCGAGGGCCCGCGCATCGAAGCGCCCGCGCAGTGCTGCGGCGAGATCACGATCGATCTCGATCGCAGCGACGCGGCCGGCCCGCTCGATCAACGGTGCCGTCAGCGCACCCATGCCGGGGCCGATCTCGACCAGGTTGTCGCCGGGCTGCGGCCCGATCGCGTCGACGATGCGCCGGACGTAATGCGCGTCGATGAGGAAGTTCTGCCCGAAGCGCTTCCGCGCCTGAAAACCGGGACGTACCACGTTTTTCACCAAAAACGTGGTACGTCCCGGTTTTCGGGTGGGATCACTCCGAGGCGCGCCCGGCAAGCTCGATCGCGAGCTCGGTCGCCGCGACGAGGCTGCCGGCATCGGTGGTCGCGGCGCGCGCAGCGTCGAGCGCGAGATCGAGCGCCGTGCCGTGATCGACCGACGTGCGCACGAACGGCAATCCCAGCGTCACGTTGATGCCGTGGCCGAAGCTCGCGGCCTTCAGCACCGGCAGGCCCTGATCGTGGTACATCGCGACGATCACGTCGTAGCGACCCGCGATCGCCGGCACGAACAGCGTGTCGGCGGGGAGCGGTCCATCGACGGCGATGCCGCGGCGCCGCGCCCCGGCGATCGCCGGCGCGATGATGTTCTGCTCCTCGCGTCCGATGTGCCCGCCTTCTCCTGCGTGCGGGTTGAGACCGCAGACGGCGATGCGCGGAGTCGGAATGGCGAAGCGCGCAATGAGCTCGTGATGGACGATCGCGAGCGTCTCGACGACGGCGTCGTGGGTGATCGCCTTCGGCACGTCGGAGAGCGCGAGGTGCGTCGTCACGAGCGCGACGCGCAGCGCAGCGGCGGTGGCCCCGGCCCCGGCACCGGCCCCGGCAACGGTTCCAGTGGCGCCGACCAGCATCATCACCACTCGCGGAGTATGCGTGCGCGCGGCGAGGAACTCGGTATGCCCGATGAACGGCAGGCCCGCATCCTGCATCGTCGCCTTCTGCACCGGCCCGGTGACGAGCGCCGCGCAGGCACCGGTCGCACACGCATCGCAGGCGAGCTCGAGCGTCGACAGCACGCTGCGTGCGTTGGTGGGGTCAGGGCGCCCGGGAATCACCGGTGCGGCAAGCGGCCGGTCCCAGACTTCGATCGCGCCTCCCGGTGGCGCAAACGCGAGCGGGTCGTACGGAGCGTAGCGGGCTTCGATGCCGATCCGCTTCGCGCGCGCGTCGAGAAGAGCACGGTTGCCGATGACGACGAGGCGTGCGTCGACGTGTCGTCGCTCGTGGTGCCGGGCGAGCATCGCGATGAGCTCGGGTCCGATCCCGGCCGGTTCACCCACCGTGATCGCAATGGTCGGATGCGACGGCATCGCGCGTCAGAGCGGCTGCACGGCGAGCGTCGCGTTGTCGCCGAACACCTGCACGTCGAGCCCCGGTGACGCATGGACGGTCGGCGTGCCGGCCGAATCCACGTCGATGCGGATCTGTCCGTGAGCCTCGAAGGGCGAGCGCGGTGCGCCGAACAGCCACACGGCTTCGAGAGGTCGCATAGGATCGGTGTCGCCGCTGTGCTGAACGGCGGCGCCGAGCGGCAGCGCATGCCCTTCGCGCCCGAAGACCGGAAACTGGTCGAGCTCGGCGCAGTAACGCAGTACGCGCGGCCCGCTGTGCCGCTGGCGCGTATTGAGGTCGTACCAGCCGCCGGCGGGAAGGCCGACCGCGACTTCGCCACCCTCGCGCACGATCGGCGCGACGAGCAGCGCGTCGCCGCACATGAACTGCATGTCGAAGCCGCGCAAGAGCGCGCTCTCCGGAAACGCGAGCGGCATCGCGCGCATCACCGGCAAGCCGGTGCCCGCAGCCTGCGCGACGGCGCGCTCGAGGTACGGAATCAGCCGGTAGCGCAGCGCGATCCACTTGCGGGCGATCGCCTCGATGTCGGCGCCCAGTTGCCATGGCTCGCGGCCACGCGGCACGACGAGGCGCACGTGCGACGCGAACACGGCAGCCTGCAGCCAGCGTACGAAGAGCTCGCCGCCGGCAGAGTGCGGCGCGTGATGCGCGCCGACCGAGAGGCCGTGGCATGCGCCGGCGCTCATTGCCCAGGCCAGCGCACCGCGGATCGACGCCGCGAGTCCCTCCCAGTCGGCCTGCGCGTCACCGGAGAAGCCGATCGGAAGAGCGTGATCTCCGGTCCATCCGGCGTGGCTCGCGATGATCGGCGGCACCGCTTCCGGCGGCGCAAAGCGCTCGGTCGCCTCCCACACGCAGCGGTGATATAGGAGCGGATAGGCGTTGTGAAGGCGCGAGCCGCTGTCGCCGTTCGACGCGATCGCGTCGGCGGGCACGTCGTTGCCTCCCTCGCACTCGAACGCGTCGACGCCGTCCTCGAACCAGCCGCGGTGGGCATCGCGCCACCAGGCCTCGGCATCGGCGATGGTGAAATCGAGCAGCGCACTCGCGGCGGGCTCGGCAGGAGCCTCGGCCGACGCGTCGGCATCGCCGGCCGCCAGTCCGGCGGCGGCGTTGCCTGCGACGACGTGACCCGCGGCGACCGTGCAGGGCTCGCCGTCGGGCCCGGTCAGCAGGCACTGGCTCGACGCAAGCTGATCGTAGAGCGGCGAGTCGACCGCGATCGTCGGCGCCTCGCGCAGGCAGACGCGGACGCGATGCGCCTTGATGCGCGCGATCGTCTCGGCAGGATCGGGATAGCGCAGCGGATCCCAGGTGAAATCGAAACCTTCTCCCGCGCTGCCGGCACCCGGCACGCCGAAGCTGACGACGTCGCAGGGCAGGCGACGCTCGCGCATTCGCGCGACCAGCGCCTCGGCGTCCTCGGGGCCGGCTGCACCGGGCCTGCCGACCCACAGCCCGAGGCTCCAGCGCGGCACGACCCGCGGCCGTCCGGTCACCTGTGTATAGAGATCGACGATCCCCGCGGGATCGGCGGAGGCGAACAGGAAGAGGTCGAGCGCCTCGTCCTCGACCATGATCGCGTAGCTTCGGTGCGACCAGTCGGGATTGCCGACCGAATGCGTGACCGTGCCGGGCGTATGCACGAAGATTCCCCAGGCGCCGGCGCCGAGTCCGGGACTCCACGCGAACGGGCTGCTGCGCGTCGACAGCCCGGTATTGACTCCGGTCGCCTGCGCGACGTGCGAATGAACGAGCTGTCCGCGCTTGTCGAGCGGGCCGTACTTCTCTCCGAGCCCATGCACCGACTCTCCCGAGGCCAGCGCGAACGCAGCCGACCACAGCCCGCCGTGGCGCAGCCGGCCGAGCGCGGGCAGGCGCAGCGCGCCGTCGGCGCGCCGGTCGGTCGCGCTCGCGAGCACGCAACGGCCGTCCCACAGGAGGCGTAGCGCAAGCGGCTGACCGGAGATCTCCAGCACCGCCCGGCCCGCGTCGAACGACCAGCGCTGCGGTTGCGAAAGATCCGACTTACACGGCTGCGGGCCCCGGCCGACGATGCCGTAGTCGGGCCGGGTATTGGGGCCACTGCGCAAGCGGAACGCTCCATCGCCGAAGCATTCGATTTCGACGATGTCGCCGCTCGACGTCGCGAACGTCGCGCCGGCCGACGTTGCACCGAGGCACTGCGGAGTGTCGAGCTGCAGGTAATCGTTGGGATCGAGGCGCATTGCGAGGTGCCGCCCCGGCGCGGCAGGAGGCAGCGAGCATCGTACAAGAAATGGCGCTCGCCAAGCGGGCGAAAATTCCGCTCCATCGGCGATGCGCTAAGATGCCGAGCCTTTCAGGGCGCTGCATCGCCGGCTGCCGATGCGGGGTGGCGCCAGGTCGAAGAAATCGCGCATCAGCGATTCACGGAGGAGGATCACACGATGGAGCTCGGAACCGGTCGGATGTTGAGCGTCGCGGTGATTGCAGCGGTGGGAGTGCTCGGAGCCGTCGAAGCGTTCGCCGCGACGCCGAGCAGCAAGGAGGATCCGTGGGTCGAGCGCGGCCGCTATGTCGTCTTCCTCGGCGGCTGCAACGACTGCCACACGCCGGGCTTCGCCGAGAATGGCGGCAAGGCGAAGGAGGCCGACCTCCTGACCGGCAGCACCCTGGGCTGGCACGGCCCCTGGGGCACCACATACCCCGTCAATCTGCGCCTCTATTTCCAGACGATTACCGAGAAGGAGTGGCTGAAGGGTGCGAAGAAGCTCAACGGCCGGCCTCCGATGCCGTTCTGGGTGATCAACCACATGGGCAAGGGTGATTTGCGCGCCGTCTATCGCTACATCCACTCGCTCGGACCGTCGGGTCATCCGGCTCCCGAGTTCGTCCCTCCGGGCCAGGAGGCGAAGACGCCAGTCGTGCAGTTCCCGATGCCGCCCAGGTAGCTCCGGCCGCGGTGGCGATGCGTTTCGAAGGGACTCCGACCTACGTCGCCACCGACGACCTCAAGCTCGCGGTCAACGCGGCGCTCGTCCTCGAGCGCCCGCTGCTCGTCAAGGGCGAGCCGGGCACCGGCAAGACGATGCTCGCCGAGGAAGTCGCGCGTGCGCTCGGACGCCCGCTCTTCGCCTGGCATATCAAGTCGACAACACGCGCAGCGCAGGGCCTCTACGAGTACGATGCCGTCGCGCGGCTGCGCGATTCGCAGCTCGGTGACGCGCGCGTCGCCGACATCGCGAACTACATCCGGCGCGGCGTGCTGTGGCACGCGTTCGAGTCCGCCGAGCCCGCGGTCGTGCTGATCGACGAGATCGACAAGGCCGACATCGAGTTCCCGAACGACCTCCTGCGCGAGCTCGACCGCATGGAGTTCCACGTCTACGAGACCGGGCAGACGGTCGCGGCGCGGCATCGGCCGCTCGTGGTCATCACGTCGAACAACGAGAAGGAGCTTCCCGACGCGTTCCTGCGCCGCTGCTTCTTCCACTACATCCGCTTTCCCGATCGCGAGACGATGACCGCGATCGTCGATGTGCACTTCCCGGACCTCCGGAAGGAGCTCCTCGCCGAGGCGCTCGAAATGTTCTTCGAGCTTCGCGAAGCGTCGGGACTGCGCAAGAAGCCGTCGACGTCCGAGCTCCTCGACTGGTTGAAGCTCTTGCTCGCCGAGGACATCTCGCCCGAGGTGCTGCGCAGCAAGGATCTGCGCACCGTGCTGCCGCCGCTGCACGGCGCGCTGCTCAAGAACGAGCAGGACGTGCACCTCTTCGAGCGCGTCGCGTTCCTCGCCCGCGGCCAGCGCTGATGACCGGACGCGCGACGCTGGCGCGACGCGCCGAAGCGACGCGATGAGCAGTCGCTTCATCGAGCCGGTGACGCTGCGCGGGCGCTACGCGCTGCTGGAGCCGCTCGATCCCGCGCACGGGCCCGACATCCGGCGAGCCGCCGCCGACGGCGAACTGTGGAAGCTCTGGTACACGTCGGTCCCCGCACCCGAGCGCACGCACGAATGGCTCGCGGCCGCACTCGACATGCGCGAGCGGCACGGCGCGATGCCGTTCGCCGTTCGCGACTGTGCGTCCGGAGACATCATCGGCAGCACGCGCTACTTCAACGTCGACGCCGCGAACCACCGCCTGGAGATCGGTCATACGTGGTACGCGAAGCGCGCGCAGAGGACCGCGATCAACACCGAGTGCAAGCTGATGCTGCTGACGCACGCGTTCGAGGCGCTCGGCTGCATCGCGGTCGAGTTCCGCACGCACTGGTTCAACTTCGCTTCGCGCGCTGCGATCGCACGCCTCGGTGCGAAGCAGGACGGCGTGCTGCGCAATCACCAGCTCCTCGCCGACGGCAGCCGGCGCGACACCGTCGTGTT
>DASVWR010000021.1:0-24131 GCA_036393115.1 Casimicrobiaceae bacterium | reverse complement strand
GCCCGCCGCTACGGCAGGCACCACGGTCTGGATCGTCGACGACGACCGATCGATTCGGTGGGTGCTCGAAAAGGCGCTCGCGCGCGAAGGGATCGCGCACCAGTCATTCGCGTCGGCGTACGAGGCGCTGCAGGCGCTGGCGGTCGGCGCGCCGCAGGTGCTGATCACCGACATTCGCATGCCCGGCGAGTCGGGGCTGTCACTGCTTGGCGAGTTGCGCGAGCGTCATCCGCAGATCCCGGTGATCGTGATGACCGCGTACTCGGATCTCGACAGCGCCGTCGCCGCGTTTCAGGGCGGGGCGTTCGAATATCTTCCGAAGCCCTTCGACGTCGAGCATGCGCTCGCGCTGATCCGGCGCGCAGCCGCCGAGGCGATGAGTATTCCCGAGGCGGATGCCGCTGTGGTGCCGGCGACCGAGATCCTCGGCAGGGCGCCAGCGATGCAGGAAGTGTTCCGCGCGATCGGAAGGCTGTCGCAATCGTCGGCGACCGTGCTCATCACCGGCGAATCGGGAACTGGCAAAGAGCTCGTTGCACGCGCGCTGCATCGGCACAGCCCGCGCGCGGCGGGGCCGTTCGTCGCGATCAACACGGCGGCGATACCGCGCGACCTCCTCGAATCCGAGCTGTTCGGGCACGAGCGCGGCGCATTCACCGGCGCGCAGGCGACGCGTCACGGTCGCTTCGAGCAGGCCGAGGGAGGGACGCTTTTCCTCGACGAGATCGGCGACATGCCGCCCGAGCTGCAGGTACGATTGCTGCGCGTGCTTGCTGACGGCGAGTATTACCGCGTCGGCGGCCACGCCGCGCAGCGCGCGAGCGTGCGCATCATCGCTGCGACGCACCAGGACCTCGAAGCGCGCGTGCAGCGCGGCCTCTTCCGCGAAGATCTGCTGCATCGCCTCGACGTAGTGCGCCTGCGCCTGCCCCCGTTGCGAGAGCGCGCGGGCGATATCGCCCCGCTCGCTCGCTATTTCCTGCACAAGAGCGCGCGCGAGCTCGCCGTCGAGCCAAAGGTGCTCGCCGATGCGGCACTCGAGTTGCTCACGCGCTTTCCCTTTCCCGGCAACGTACGCCAGCTCGAGAACATCTGCCACTGGATCACGGTGATGGCGCCGGGCCAGCGCGTCGACGTCGCCGACCTGCCGCCCGAGGTGCGCGCCGGGGCGGGCACGTTCACCGGCGGCGACGCCGGCTGGCAGCACGCGCTCGATCGCGAATTCGGCGCGGCGCTCGCACGCGGCGAGCGCGGCGCCGGCGAGCGCCTGCAGCGCGAGTTCGAGTGCACGCTGATCCGCTGCGCGCTCGCGCACACCGGCGGACATCGTTCGGAGGCCGCGGCCTGGCTCGGCTGGGGACGGAACACCCTGACGCGCAGGATCCAGGAGCTCGGCCTTGGCGCCGAGCTCGGAACGCGTCGCGGCGAGGGCGGGTAGCGAAAACCGTCCGTCCGGACGCCTGGTGTACGCTCCGCGGTTTCCCGCCATCGCAAGGACCCCGTCATGCCGCGCATCGAACGACACGTAACCACTAGGTTGCTCGCGCTTGTCGTGCCTTTCTGTCTGGTACTCGCCGGCTGCGCGACGATGAGCGCCGCTCCCGGGGCAGATTCATCCCGGCTCGCGACGATCGCGAAGCGCGGCACGCTCGAAGTCTGCACGACCGGCGACTACAAGCCGTTCAGCTTCCACGACCCGAAGACCGGGGAGTACGAGGGCATCGACATCGACATGGCGCACTCGCTCGCGAAGGCGCTCGGGGTCAAGCCCGTCTTCGTCAAGACGACATGGGGCCATCTCCTCGACGACGCGACCGGCGGCCGCTGCGACATCGCGATGGGCGGCATCTCGATCACCCTCCCTCGGCAGAAGAAGGGCTCGTTCAGCATCCCCTATCTCGTCGACGGCAAGACGCCGATCACCCGCTGCGAGAATGTTTCGAAATTCGAGACCCTCGCCGAGATCGACCGGCCGGGCGTGCGCGCGATCGTCAATCCGGGCGGAACGAACGAGAGCTTCGCACGCGCGCACTTCAAGCACGCGACCATCGTCGACTATCCCGACAACGTGACGATCTTCCAGCAGATCGTCGACGGCAAGGCCGACCTGATGGTGACCGACGCGACCGAGACGCGCCTGCAGCACAAGCTCCATCCCGAGCTCTGCGCGGTGCACCCCGACAAGCCGTTCACGTTCTCGGAGAAGGGCTACCTGATGCCGCAGGGTGATGCCGCGTACCAGGACTTCGTCGACCAGTGGCTGCACATCATGCTTGCCGACGGGGGCTATCGCGGCATTTCCGACCGCTGGCTGAAGTAGGCGTGACGGCGCTCCGGCAGATGTCCCTGCCGGAGCTGGCGCTCAGGCCGGAGCGAGCTCGACGACCGCAGGGGCGTGATCCGAGGGCTTCTCGCCTTTGCGCGCATTGCGGTCGATCGTCGACGACGTGCAGCGCGGGGCGAGCGCTTCGGAGACGAGGATGTGGTCGATGCGAAGTCCGAGGTTCTTCGGGAACGCGAGCTGGCGATAGTCCCACCAGCTATAGACCTTCGACGGTTGCTCGAACAGGCGGAAACTGTCGACGAGCCCCGTCGCGAGGAAGGCGCGAAACGCCGCGCGCTCGGGCTCGGAGCAGAGCACCTGCCCCTCCCACAGCCGCGGATCGTGGACGTCGCGGTCGTCGGGAGCGACATTGAAATCGCCCGCCATCACGAGCTGCGGGTGGCGCCGGACTGCCTCGCGCAGATGCTCGGCGACTGCGCGGCACCAGCGCAGCTTGTACGCGTACTTGTCCGAATCGACCGACTGGCCATTGGGAACGTAGACGCAGATGACGCGGATGCCGCCGATGGTCGCCGCGATTACGCGCTTCTGTTCGTCCTCGAAGCCGTCGATGCCGTGCTCGGGTGCGTCGAGAGCGAGCCCTTCGCGTGCGAGGATCGCGACGCCGTTGTAGGTCTTCTGCCCGTAGTAGACCGATGCGTAGCCGGCTGCGCGCAGCGCATCGACCGGGAAGCGCGCGTCGTCGAGCTTGGTCTCCTGCAGGCACACGACGTCGGGTGCGTGCGCGGCGAGCCAGTCGAGAAGACGCGGCAGCCGAACGTTCAGCGAATTGACGTTCCAGGTGACGAGCTTCATCGGATGCCGGACGCGCCGACGATCACTGCCGATCGCCGATTATTGCGGGTAGCCGGTGCCCGGTCCGGTCGGCGCTGTGGCAGGCGGCGTGCCAGGCTGCGCTGCCGGTGCGCTACCGGCCTGCGCAGGCGCCGCCGGTGCGCCGCTCCGCGGTGCAGCCCCCGGAGCACCGCCCTGCGCCGATGCTCCCGCCGCCGCCTTTGCGCGAAGTGGCGGCGCGTCCTTCGGATAGCCTGCGGCGTCGAGCATCGCTTGCCAGCGTGCCTCGCTGTAGCCGATCGTGATGTCGGTGTCACCGACCTGCAGCACCGGTGCCGATTGCCCCCCGGTCAGCGCCTTCAGCTTCGCGGCGCCTTCCTCGCTGGTGACGATCACAACGGCGTGCGGCACGCCGCGCTTCGCGAGCATCGCCTCGGCGCTCCGGCAGACGTCGCAATCGAACGTGTAGAGCGTAACCGGGTGGCGCTTCATCGCGTCGCGCGTCGCGAAGGGCAGCGCATCGGTGTCGATCACGTTCGCCGTCAGATCGCGCTGTGCCGCATCCTTCGCCGATGCTGGTGGCGGCCGGTCGGAATAGACGACGTGGCCGGAGGGATCGACGTAGCGATACGTTGTCTGCGCCGACGCTGCGGTCACCGACAGCATTGTCACGACGGTCATCAGGGCAAGCATCATGGCGGACCTCTGCTGCGATCTCATGCTTCGACGAGCCCATTATGGCGCAGAAGCGCGTCGAGCTGCGGCGCCCTGCCGCGGAAGGCGACGAACGAGTCCAGCGCCGGGCGCGTTCCTCCCACCGCGAGGATTTCGTCGCGGAACCTCGCGCCGACCGCGGGGGACAGCACGCCGGCCTCTTCGAAAAGGCCGAACGCGTCGGCCGCCATCACCTCGGCCCACAGGTAGCTGTAGTAGCCGGCCGCGTACTCACCGGCGAAGACGTGGCCGAAGTGGTGGATGAAGCGGTCCCAGGAGGGATGCGGCTCGACGGCGACGTCGGCGCGCACGGTATCGAGCACCGCGTGCGCCGACGCGAGCACGCTGCCAAGGTCCTGCGGCGGCATCGCCGGCGGGGAGTCGCCGCCGCCGTGCACGAGAAGGTCGAACAGCGCGAGCTCGAGCTGGCGTGCGAGCGCCATCCCGCTGCCGAAGTTGCGCGCGGCGAGCATGCGCTCGAAGAGCTCGCGCGGCAGCGTGCCGCCGACGACAGGATGTGCGGACATCGATTCCAGCACGCCGCGGTTCCAGCAGAAGTTTTCCATCAGCTGGCTCGGCAGCTCGACGGCATCCCACTCGACGCCCTGCAGGCCCGATACGCCGGCCACGTCGACGCGAGTCAGCAGCAGGTGCAAACCGTGGCCGAACTCGTGGAACAGCGTCACCACCTGCCGATGCGTGAGATGCGGCGTCGCGGCTGCCCCCGGAGCGGGAAAATTGCAGGTGAGCCACGCGACCGGCGGCTGCAGGCGCGCGCCGACGCGGCGGCGATTGATCGCATCGTCCATCCACGCCCCGCCCTGCTTGCCTTCGCGTGCATGAAGGTCGAGGTAGAACTGCCCGACGGGGGCGCCATCGCGACCGGTAAGCTCGTAGAAGCGCACCGACGGATGCCAGACGCTCGCCGGCGCCTCGCGGATCGACACGCCGTAGAGCATCTCGACGACGCGAAAGAGGCCGGCGAGCACGCGGTCGAGAGGAAGCCACGCGCGCACCTCTTCCTCCGACAGTGCGAAGCGATGCTGGCGGAGCTTCTCCGAGACCCACGCGATGTCCCACGCGGCGAGCTCGTCGATGCCGAGCCTCTCTCGCGCGAACGCTGCGAGCTCGGCGCGCTCGCGCGCGGCGAACGGCCGGACGCGCTCGGCGAGGTCGCGCAGGAACGCATGCACCTCGGCCGGCGAGTCCGCCATCTTCGTCACCAGCGAGAGCCCGGCATAGCTCGCGTGGCCGAGGAGCCGCGCTTCCTCGTCGCGCAGGACCAGCATGCGGGCGACCACCTCGCCGTTGTCGTACTGCGCAGAGTCGCCGAGCTCGGACGCTATGGTGACCGCGGCGCGATGCATCCGCGCGCGCAGCTCGCGATGGTCGGCGTGGCGCATCACCGGCTGGTAGCACGGTGCGCGCAGCGTGAACTTCCAGCCGTCCATCCCGTCCGCGCGGGCTGCGTCGCGCGCGGCGGCCTTCACGTCGCCGGGCACCCCGGCGAGGTGTGCCTCGTCGGTGACGACCTGCGACCAGGCGTCCTCGGCGTCGAGCACGTTGTCGTCGAAGCGCGCGGCGAGCAGTGCAAGCTCCTCGCGCACGGCCTTGAGGCGCGCCCGCTCGCGCGGATCGAGGTCGGCGCCTCCGAGGCGGAAATCGCGCAGTGCATTGACGACAACGCGCTGCTGTGCCGGCGCGAGGGTTCCCATCGCCGGGCCACTCGCGAGTTCCCGATAGCGTGCGTAGAGCCGCGGATCCTGCGCGACGTCGGTGTCGAAAGCCGTGACTCGCGGAAGCACGGTGTTGTAGGCGGCCCGCAGGGGCTTCGTGCTCGCCACCGCGTTGAGGTGGGACGCGATCGCGAAGGCGCGATCGAGCTCGTCGAACGGCGTCTCGGTCGGCGCAACGACGCGCTCCCAGTCGGCCGGACCGCGATCGTCGATCACTGCGGCGACCGCGACGCGTGCCCGCGCGAGCAGCGCGTCGATCGCCGGCTCGATGTGCCGTGCCTCGATCAGATCGAACCGGGGGAGCCCCGAGAAATCGAGCAGTGGATTGCCGGCATTCTGCTGCGGAGGGTCAATGGCCATCGTGCTCGGCGCTCGGTCGTGTCTCGGCATCGGGGGGCATCGCGGCATCGGTGCGTGCCGCAGCCGACAGGCGCGCATCGAGCGCATCGAGGTCGGCGGGCGTTCCCGCGTTGACCCACGGCCCGTCATAGCGCTCGCCCGAGACGAGGCCGCGCCCGATCCAGTCGCGTAAGTACGGCAGCAGCGGAGCCTTCGACTCGCGCACGAGCCCGGCGAACAGCGCGCTGTCGTAGATGCCGATGTTGCCATAGGTGCAGCGTGCAGCGCCGTCGAGGTCGATGCGCTCGCCGTCGAGCGCGAAATCACCGTTGGCGTGCCAGGCCGGGTTCGGCACCATGACGAGGTGCGCGCGCGTCCGCGCATCCGGACTTTCCATCACCGCGATGCGCGCGGCGAGCGTACGGTAGTCGTAGTGCGTCCAGACATCGCCCGATACGATCAGGATCGGGCCCGGACGCATGAGCGGCAGCGCATGCGCGATCCCCCCGGCGACTTCGAGCGGCTCGGCCTCGCGCGACCACGCGATGCGCACACCCCAGCGCGCACCGTCGCCCAGCGCGTCGACGATTCGCTCGCCGAGCCACGCGACGTTGATCGCGATCGAGTCGAAGCCAGCCCGCGCCAGCGCTTCGATCTGGTGGACGATCAACGGCTTGCCGCCGACCGGCAACAGCGGCTTCGGCGTCGCGTCGGTGAGCGGGCGCATGCGCTCGCCGCGCCCGGCGGCGAGGATCATCGCGCGCGCATCGCAGGCGTGATTCGCCGTCATCGGCGGCTCGCACGCGCGGGCCGCGTGCGCATCAACGCAGCTCCGCCCGCGCATCGAAGGCATCGAGCGCGCGCCGCAGCGGGTCGAACTCGCGGTAGCGCGACGCCGCGCGCCGCAGATAGCCGCTGACGCGTGGCATGTCGGCGACATAGCGATCCTTGCCGTCGCGATGGCAGAGGCGCGCGAAGATCCCGAGCACCTTGAGCTGGCGCTGCATGCCCATCCATTCGTAATCGCGGTAGAACGCCGCGAAATCGCCGTCGACGGGCAGCCCCGCGGCGCGCGCACGCTCCCAGTAGCGGATTGCCCAATCGAGCTCGCGCGCCTCGGGCCACGTGACGTATGCATCGCGGAGCAGCGACACGAGGTCGTAGGTGATCGGGCCGATCACGGCGTCCTGGAAATCGAGCACGCCGGGGTTGGGCGTGCAGTGCATCAGGTTGCGCGAATGGTAATCGCGGTGGACGTAGACACACGGCTGCGCGAGGTTGTTGGCGACGAGGAGGTCGAACGTCGCGGCGAGCGTTTCGCGCTCGGCCGCCGTGGGCACGACGCAGAGGTGCCGCGCGAGATACCAGTCGGGAAAGAGTGCGAGCTCACGCCGCAGCAGCGCATCGTCGTAGGCTGGCAGCGCGCCCTCGCGCGTCGCGCGCTGCCAGCGCACGAGGGCGTCGAGCGCATCGCGGTAGAGCCAATCGGCGGTGGCGTCGTCGAGCGCGTCCGCGTAGGTGCGATCGCCTAGATCGGTCATCAGCAGGAAGCCGCGCTCGAGATCGGATGCGACGATGCGCGGCGCGTGGACACCGGCGTCGGCGAGGAGGCCCGCGACGTGCACGAACGGCCGGCAGTCTTCGTGCTCGGGGGGCGCATCCATCGCGATCAGCGACGGCTCCGACGAAGCGCCGGGGCTCACGCGGAAGTAGCGCCGGAAGCTCGCGTCGGACGATGCCGGTGTGAGCGCGAACGCAGGGGTCGCGAGCGTCGCGATGAGCCATGCGCGCAGCGTGTCGAGCCGTGGATCGGCAGGGGAAGCGTCGGGCATCGGATTGCCTGCGCGCGGGTGCTGCGTTCGCGCGCAATCTCGCGAGAGCGAAACCGCCGGCGCCGGGGCTAGAATGCGCGGATTCTAGCAAAACCGATTGACTGCGTTTCGTCGATGAAGCTCCCCGCCGGCGTGCCTGCCGCAGCGGTCGTTGCGCTCGCGGCGCTCATCGCTGCGCGAGCGATCCCCGCTGACGAGCTCGTGCTAGAGGCTTCACCCCAGATCGCCTCACCGGCTGCAATGCCGGCCTCGGGCGGCGCTGCTCCGCCGTCGCCCCAGGGCGCCAACGAGCCGCGCGGCGCGTTGTTCCTGCGCGCCGATCGTCTCGAAGGGGACAACCATCGCGTCACCGCCGAAGGGCACGTCGAGCTGCGCACGCGCAACGAGACAGTGCTTGCCGACAAGCTTTCGTATTCGACCGGCACGCAAACGATCCACGGCGTCGGCGACGTGCTGCTGCGGCGGGGTGCCGACTGGATCAGCGGCCCCGAGCTCGAGTACAAGCGCGACACCGAAACGGGCTTCTTCAGGAAGCCGCGCTATTTCGTCTCCGAGGCTTCCGCGCACGGGACCGCCGACGAGATCCGCTTCGCCGGCCCCGATCGCTACGAGGCAACCGACGCGACGTACACGACCTGCGTCGCGACCGATCCCGACTGGTACCTGCGCGGCGAGGAGCTCGAAGTCGACAACCTGCGCAAGGTCGGCACGGTTCGCGACGCGACCGTGCACTTCCTGAACCTGCCGGTGCTCTACGCGCCGTGGCTCGATTTTCCGCTTACCAATGCCCGCAAGTCGGGCTTTCTCACGCCGGCGCTCGGCTCGACCGGGGTGCGCGGGCTCGAGGTCACCGTACCGTATTACCTGAACCTCGCCCCCAACTACGACGCGACGCTGACGCCGCGACTGATGACCAAGCGCGGGCTGATGCTCGGCACGCAGTTCCGCTACCTGCTCGACAACCCCGACGGAACCAGCGGACGGGCGACCGGCGAGATCGACACCGAGTACCTGCCGCACGACCGCGTGACCGGCGACAACCGCTATCAACTCGCGTGGCAGCATACGCAGCAGTTCGAGCCGTGGCTGTCCGGATTCGTGAACGTGCAGAAGGTCTCGGACGACACCTACTTCGCGGATTTCGCCGACCGCATCGCGATCACGTCGCAGAAGTCGCTGCCGCGCGATGCCGGGCTCCAGGGGTCCGCCGGGCCGCTGACGATCCTCGCCCGTACGCAGAGCTTCCAGACGCTGCAGGATCCGAATGCACCGGTCACGCCTCCGTACAACCGCGTGCCGCAGCTGCTCGCGACGCTGCAGGACACCGACTGGATGGGGCTCACGTGGAGCGGAAGCGCCGAGTTCGCGCGCTTTTCGCAGCCGGCCCGGGTGCCGACCGGCGAGCGGCTCGTGCTCTATCCGACGGTCGCGTGGAGCCGTCAGGGGCCGGCGTGGTTCGTCACCGCGCGCACCGGCGTCCACCTGCGCGAATACACGCTCGATCAGACGACGCCGACGCTTCCCGACCTGCACCCGGGCTACGCGATTCCGGTTACCAGCGTCGACGCGGGGCTGGTGTTCGAGCGCGACATCGACGTCGCCCACACTCCGCTCACGCAGACGCTCGAGCCGCGCGCCTACTACGTCTACGTCCCCTATCGGCGGCAGGACAATGCGCCGGTGTTCGATACCGCGCTCGACGACTTCAACTTCTCGCAGCTCTTCTCCGACAACCGCTACATCGGCAGCGATCGCATCGGCGACGCCGATCAGTTGACGCTGGCGCTGACGTCGCGCTTTCTTGACCAGAAAACGGGCGGCGAGCGCCTGCGTCTCGCCGTCGGCCAGCGGTTCTACTTCAAGGATCAGCGCGTCAGTCTTTCCGAGCCGCTGCGCTCGGCGGCGACATCGGACTTCCTCGCTTCCGCGGAGGGGAAGCTCTCCGATGCGTGGTCGCTCGCGAGCCTGCTCCAGTACAACTTCGACAACAGCGAAGTGGAGCGGATGAACGTCGGCTTCCGCTACACGCCGACGCTCGGCCACGTGCTCAATTTCACCTGGCGTTACACGCGCTCGCTCACCGACCCGACCGGCCAGCCGACGCAGATCAAGCAGGTCGACCTCTCGGGTCAGTGGCCGCTCTCGGAGCGCTGGAACCTGATCGGACGCTGGAACTACTCGCTGCGCGACCGGAAGACGCTCGAAGCCGTCGCCGGTATCGAGTACAATCGCGACTGCTGGGTGCTGCGCGTGGTCGGCCAGCGGCTCACGACGACGACGCAGCAGGCGACCACGTCGATATTCGTGCAGCTCGAGCTCAACGGTCTCGCGCGGGTAGGAACCAGCCCTCTCGATCTCCTGCGCCGCAGCGTACCGGGCTACCGGCCCACCAACGAGCCAGCTCCGCCCGAAAGCGGGCCGGCACCACTTCCCGAGTATTAGCGTTCTTCTGGAGTCCTCCGATGGCCCGCTGTCGCCTCCTCGACGCATGCATCGCGCGCCTCGTGCTCGCGGCGTGCACGGTGTTGCTCGCTGCTTCGGCGCTGGCGCAGACCGGCGGCACTGCCCCGGCCGCTGCCACTGCTCCTGCCGCAACTCCCGCCGCTGCCACGACCCCCGCCGCGCCGGCGCCTGCAGCCGCGACGGCGAAAGTCGTTTCGCTCGATCGCGTGGTGCTGGTGGTCAACGACGAGGCCGTCACGCAGTGGGACCTCGACGAGGCGCGCCGCGTGTTTCTCGAGCAGCTCAAGGCTTCCAACATCACGCCGCCGCCCGAGGACATCCTCGAAAAGCAGGTGGTCGAGCGCCTGATCGTGCAGAAGGCGCTGCTCCAGTACGCGAAGGAGAACGGCATCCGCGTCGATGACACCACCGTCGAGCGTACGATCCTACGCATCGCGCAGGAGAACAAGCTGTCGCCCGAGGATTTTCGCAAGGTGCTCGCCCGCGAGAACGTGTCGTACGACAACTACCGCGAGGACATCCGGCGCCAGGTGATCATCCAGCGCGTGCGCGAGCGCGAGGTGGACAGCAAGATCATCGTCACCGACGGCGAAGTCGCGAACTACCTCGCAACCGAGGCCGCGCGCGCCGGAGGCGACCGCGAATACCATCTCGCGCACATCTACATTCCGGTCCCCGAGCAGGCGACGCCGGAGGCGATCGCTGCGAGCCGCAAACGCGCCGAGCAGGCGCTCGACGCCATCAAGGCGGGGAAGGAATTCGGCGAAGTCGCCGCCACGTACTCGGCGGCGCCCGACGCGTCATCGGGTGGTGACCTCGGCTGGCGTCCACCAGCGCGGCTGCCGACGATCTTCGTCGACGTCGTCACCACGATGAAGCCGGGCGAGGTCTCGGACATCCTGAAGAGCCCGAGCGGCTTTCACATCGTGAAGCTCGTCGAGGAGCGCGATCGCGACCAGCGCACGGTGGTCGAGCAGACTCACGCGAGGCATATCCTGATCAAGGTGAACGAGCAGATGTCCGAGGCGGAGGCGAAGGCGAAGATCGAGCGCCTGCGCGAACAGATTCTCGCCGGCGCAAAGTTCGAGGACGTCGCGCGCGCCAACTCCGAAGACGGGTCGGCGACGCGGGGAGGGGACCTCGGCTGGCTCTCACCCGGCGACACCGTGCCCGATTTCGAGCACGCGATGGACAAGCTCAAGGTCGGCGAGGTCTCACAGGCGGTGCGCTCGCCGTTCGGCTGGCATCTGATCGAAGTGCTCGGCCGCCGCAAGGAAGACATCACCGAGAAGCGCAAGCACGATGAGGCGCGGCGCGCGATCCAGCAGCGCAAGAGCGACGAGCAGTGGGAGGAATTCGTCCGCCAGCTACGCGACCGGACCTACGTCGAGAACAAGCTCGACGACCGCTGATTCGTTCACCACTCCGCGCCGGCGCCGCGCGTCATCCGGCGTGCGTGATCACGCGGTACCGGCGAGGATGGCGATGCGGGCGAGGCCGACCGGGTCGGACGCGCCGAAGCGGAGCTCGATGCGGATGCGATCGACGAGGCACGCCGAGGCATCGGCTCCAGCCGATGCCGGCTGCAGCGTGACGACGATTCCGGCTGCGGTGCGGCGCAGGTGGTCCGCTTCGGCAGCATCGACCGCGGTACGCCACGGCGATCGCTCGCCGTCGCCGGTGAAGGCGTCGACGCCAACGAACGTGGCACAGACGTTCGCGGGCAAACCGATCACGACCCTCGTTACGCCCGCGGCTCCGACATCGAGACCGGCCGGAGACAAGAGCACGACGCGCCCGTCGTGATCGGGCAGGAGCGCGAGCGTCCCCGGCCCCGCAACGGCGTGCCCGACTTCGGCCTTCCAGCCGTCGTCGTCGGCGTGACGCTGTGAGCCGTAGGTCCACAGCCGCGATCCGCGCGGGAGCCCCGCGCGGTCGAGCAGGAAATCGAGCGCGGCGTCCTCGAGCGGCGTATCGCGCCACGCCGTATGCGCGGCGTAGCCGGTGGTTCCGGCGTAAAGGCCGCTTGCGCCATTCCACGCCATCGGCGAGACGAGGCTCGCTTGCGCGTTCCACAGGTCGCGCAGGCCGCGGTATGCGCTCGCATATTCCGGCCGCGCGCCGAGGTTCTGGAGATCGGCGGTGTTGAACTCGACCACCGCGAAATCGGGGTCGACTTCGGCGAGGATCGAGTGCAGCGGCTTTCCGTTCTCGGTCGAGGTCGTGTTGTCGGCGGCGCTGCCGTAGAGGATCGCGCCGAGGTGCGCGCCGCGCGGCTTGCTGCCGGCGATGCTGACGCCAGCGGAATCGTAGTTCTTCACCGGGCTCTCTTCGAAGAGTGCCAACGGCATGCATCCCGGATGCGTTCCGATGAATCCCTGTGACGACCAGATCCGCTCGCCTGGTATTCCGGCCTCGATCAGCCAGCGCGTGAGATCGTCGTAATGAAGGCTGACGAGGTGGCGCCGGAATCGCTCCCATTGCGCGACCCACGCGTCGTTCCAGTATTCGCGGCCGGGCTCGCGCGGGAAGCTGCGCGGCGGATCGACGTCGTCCCAGCTTCGGATGTCGCGGCCGGCGAGTCGGGCGACCTCGGCGAGCGCCAGCGGGTCGGTGCGCCGCCAGGCGGAGAGATCGGGAACGCCCGGGAGCGATGCGCCGACGTACGGCCCGGTTCCTGCCAGCCAGTGCCGGAACTGCCGCAGCGTGCCGGGGTTGTAGTCGTACCACTGCTCTTCGTTGAAGAACGGGTTGATGTAGACGTCGGGGTCGAGGTTGACGCCGACGAAGAGCTCCGGATGCCGGCCTATCCACGGGACGAGCACGGCGGCGGCCTGCTGCAGGTTGCGCTTCTTGTAGCGGCGCACA
Organism: Casimicrobiaceae bacterium; assembly: GCA_036393115.1. Lineage (GTDB taxonomy): Bacteria > Pseudomonadota > Gammaproteobacteria > Burkholderiales > Casimicrobiaceae > VBCG01. Next base: position 11,061 of record DASVWR010000021.1, on the reverse strand, counting down.
TCGCTCGCATACACGTTGAGCGTCAGCGCGCGTGCGAGCTCGGGCGCTTCGTGCGAGCCCGGCAGGTGCTTCAGCATGTCGTCGGGCATCACCTCGTCGCGCTCGTTCCACTGGCAGTTGGCGACGTCCTCCTCGAGCGCGTCGTTGATGTCCCATTCGGGCGCGCTTCCCGAAGCGTCGGCCCAGATGCCGCCGTTCAGCGTGACTAGGAGCGGCAGATCGCGCTCGCGGGCGGCTTCGAGGAGTGCCGCGAGCGAGTCGTCGGCGATGCGCCGCTCGCCGGTCGTGCGCGCGGTGTCGAACTCTGCATCGAACGCAAAGTCGTCAGCAGCGCCTTTCGTCGTGCGCAGGTAGAGAATCGGAACGCGCATGCCGACGCGAATCGTGCTCGATTCGTACGGACGATAGCGATGCTCGAGCGGGCCGATGCCGCCGTCGCGAACGCCTGAGAGCGCCGGAAGCAGATGGAAGGGGTACGCATGCGTCGCTGCGACGCCGTTCCACAACGCCGACCGTGAAGGATCGATCAGGCTCTTTACGGCGAGCAGCGTCTCGCGTCCGTCGCGCGTGATCGCGACGAACTCGACGCGCTGGCGCGGCAGTCCGAATGCGCCGATCGACGGCGCGAGATCGGCGTCGAGATCGAAGCCGCAACGCTCGCCATCGGGAAAGCCGGCGTGAATGGCCGCCACGTCGGCGCGCAGAAGGCCGTAGCGCGCGGGGAGGCGCGCGCCGTTGCAGCGGATCTCGACGGCCGCGATGCCGGCGGGGTCGAGCGCCCAGCCCCGTGCACGAAGCCGCGTTCCCGGCACGCCCTCGGCCGCCGGCTCGTCGACCCAGCCGAGTGCGCGCGCGGGCGCCGTGGCGGTCACGATCGACTTAGAATGGCGACGCGGCAGCGGGATCGCGACACCCCCGTTCGCTGCCGCCGACGATCCGTACCGTGGCGACCGAACGCGACATTCTCGATCACCAGATCGCCTACTACCGCGCGCGCGCAGCCGAATACGACGCGTGGTGGTTTCGCCAGGGACGCTACGATCGCGGCGAAGCGATCAATGCGGCGTGGCGCGCCGACATCGCGGTCGTCGAGCGGGCGCTCGCCGACGTCCTCGCCCGCACGCGGCCCGCGTCGGTGCTCGAGCTCGCCTGCGGCACCGGGCTCTTCACGCGCCATCTTGCGCCGCGCGTCGCTGCGGTCACTGCCGTCGACGCTTCGCCCGAGGTGATCGCGATCAATCGGGCGCGCGTCGGGTCGGCGAACGTCAGCTACGTCGAGGGGGATCTCTTCGCATTCGACCCGCCGGCGCACTACGACTGCGTGTTCATGAGCTTCTGGCTGTCGCACGTGCCGCCGTCGCGCTTTGACGCGTTCTGGTCGATGGTGCGCCGCGCGCTCGCACCGGGCGGGTTCGCGTGGATCATCGACTCGGCGAACGATCCGACGTCGACCGCAGTGAATCACCCGCGTCCCGATGCCGAAGCCGGAATGGCGACGCGCCGCCTCGACGACGGGCGCGAGTTCAGGATCGTCAAGATGTTCTACGAAGCGGCTGCGCTCGAGGAGCGGCTTCGCCGCTGCGGCTTCGATGCCTCGATCGAGCGGACCGAGCGCTATTTCCTGCACGGCGAGGCGCGGCCGCGCGGCGTTGCGCAGCAATCCGCTGCACCTCAATCGTCGTCGAGCGAATAGTAAACGTACGCCTTCTGCGGCACGCGCCCGCGGTCCATGTCGCGCTCGTCCGCGAGCTCGCTCGGCAGCTTGTCCCACCAGATCGCGCGTCCGACGCGCTGCTCGGTCTCGACCTGCGGCTTGTTCGCGAGAAGCTCACGGATGAATTGGGTGTGCGGCGACACGTAGTGGCGCGCGGGCAGCATCGGCATGGCGGAATGGAGCGGGAGGTGCTCGAAGCTAGGATGACGCGATTTTATCATCCGCGACTGCCGCGCGCGCGCATCGACCCGGCGACGATGCGGAACGTGTAAAGCCTGCACTCGAGCGCGCCGTTCCACAGCGGCGTGCGTCGCCCGGGCTTCAGGCCGATCAGCTTCGGCAGGCGCAGGTCGCCGGTGAGAAGACACGCGCGCCATCCGGCGAAGTGCGCCTTCAGTGCGTCGCCGAGGCGCGGATAGAAGGCCGCGAGACGCTCGGCTTCGTCGAGGCGCACGCCATAAGGCGGGTTCGCGAGCAGCACGCCGGCCGGCGCCGGCGCAGTCCTCGCCAGCACGTCGGCGCGCTCGACTTCGACGAACGGCGTGACCTGTGCCGAGTCGAGATTCGCGCGTGTCCGCTCGAGCGCGTCGGTCGAGACGTCGCTCGCGAAGATCGACACGGCGCCGTCCGGCGCCGCGAGCACGCGGTCGTGTGCCGCCTGCCGGATGCGTTGCCAAGTCGGCCCGTCGTACCAGAGGAGCTTCTGGAAGCCAAAGCTGCGCGCGAGGCCCGGCGCCCGGCGTGCGGCGATCAGCGCGGCCTCGATCGCGATCGTGCCGCTTCCGCACATCGGGTCGAGCAGCGGCTCGCCGGGCTGCCATTGCGCGAGGCCGAGCAGTCCTGCAGCGAGGTTCTCGCGCAGCGGGGCGACCTCGCGGCCGCGTCGCCAGCCGCGCTTGAACAGCGCGTCGCCCGAAGTGTCGAGGTAGAACGTCGCGTCGTTCCCGGCGAGATGCGCGTGGACGCGGACGTCGGGAGCGCGCTTGTCGATCGACGTGCGGATGCCGCAGTCGTCGCGAAAGCGGTCGCACACGGCATCCTTGATCGTCAGCGTCGCGAAGTCGAGGCTCGCCAGCGGGGAACGCGTCGCGGCGACGTCGACACGCAGGCTGCGGTCGACGCGGAACAGTCGCGGCCAGTCGATCGCGCGCGCAGCCGCGACGAGGTCGCGCTCGTCGCGGTACGCAGCGGCACCGACGCGCCAAAGGATGCGGCTCGCGATCCGCGACTCGAGGTTCGCGCGATATGCGAGTGTCAGCTCACCACCGAAGCCGACGCCGCCTTCAGCCGCGGTGACGTCGATGGCCTGCAGCGCTTCGAGCTCGCGCGCAAGCTCGCCTTCGAGCCCGCGCGGGCACGAGGCGAAGAAGCGCTCGCTCATTCGCGGCGTCCGCTCATCCTCGGCGCGCGATCAGAACGGCCTCGCGACCGCGAGCCAGACGATCGCCACGAGCAGCGGCAGCGCCGGGATCTCGTTCAGCCAGCGGTAGAACACGTGCCCGTGCCGGTTGCGGTCCTGCGCGAACGCGCGCAGCAGCACGCCGAGATAGACGTGCAGCGCGATCAGCACCGCGACCAGCACGAGCTTGACGTGCAGCCAGCCGCCGTCGATGCCGAAGCTCAGCATCATCCACAGGCCGAAGGCGACCGTCAGCACCGCTGCGGGCGTCATGATGCCGAAGTAAAGCTTGCGCTCCATCACCTTGAAGCGCGCGATGCCCGGCGCGTCGTCGAGCGGAGTGAGCGCGTGGTAGACGAAGAGGCGCGGCAGGTAGAAGAGCCCCGCGTACCAGCTCACGACAAACACGATGTGCAGCGTCTCGACGATCGCCAACACCCGCTACTCCAGCTTGATCGCGCCGTCGAAGTGCGCGTTGATCTTGAGCCCGGCGACTTCGAGCGTAACCCGCGCCGGGAACGTCTCGTTGCCCGCGATCGCGCCGCTCGCCACCGCCTTCGCGACCGCCTGCTCGATCTCGCGCTGCGAGCTCACTCCGACCAGCTTCAAGAACTTGCGGATGCTGAGGTTGAAGGTCTCTTCGTTCATCGTCGACTCCCGTGTTAGGCGCGCCGGCGCCATGATTGACACGGCGAGCCCTGGACGGGCATTGTCCCATCAATGGATATGAGCGATCTCGTCACGACGCTTGTCGATGCGGGGCTTGCGCTGGCGCGCCTTACCGGCGGCGCCGTTGAGGGACGTCGTGACGCGTGGATCGAGCGGCTGCGGGTCAACCTTCCCGAGCTCGAGACGCTCGCTTCGGCGGCTGCGACGCCGCCGACGCTACCCGGGCAGACCGCGCCGCGACTCGCCGAGCCTCCCAGGGGAGAGTCATCGTCCGACGCACACGCTCTCCTGACCGCGGCGCTCGCGGCGCGTGCGCGCGCCGTCGAGCTCGAAGCGCTTCACGCGTTCACCGCGCTCGCGCCGACGGCCGAGCTCGACGCGCAGGCCCGCCGCATAACCGATCGCGGCATTGCGCTGGCCGCGCTGCCACTCGCCGGCGTGCCAATCGCCGTCAAGGACCTGATGCCGGTGCAGGGCTTCGTGCAGACGAACGGCTCGTGCGGAATGCCGCGCGTTCCGGCAGCGCGCGACGCCGAGGCGATCGGCAGGCTGCGTGACGCAGGAGCGATCGTCGTCGGAGTGACGAATCTGCACGAATACGCCTACGGCATCACCAGCGACAATCCGCACTTCGGTGCCGTCGTCAATCCGCGCGCGCCGGAGAGGCTTCCCGGCGGGTCGAGCGGAGGCTCGGCAGCGGCGGTCGCCGCCGGGATCGTACCGATCGCGGTGGGAACCGACACTGCCGGGTCGATCCGCATCCCGGCGTCGTGCTGCGGCGTCGTCGGCTTCAAGCCGACCTTCGATGCGATTCCGCGCGATGGCGTGCAGCCGCTGTCGACGAGTCTCGACCACGTCGGGCCGATCGCCGCGAGCGTCGCCGATGCGGCGCGCGCCTTCGCCGTCATGTCCGGCGAGCCATCGCGCACGCTTGCGCCCGCTCGTCTCGCCGGGCTGCGCATCGGCCTACCGCGCCGCCATTTCTTCGAGCCCCTCGCCGACGAGGTCGCACTCGGCGTCGCGCGTGCGCTCGCGCGCATGGCCCGCGATGGGGCAGAGCTCGTCGACGTCGACGTCGACGGCATCGAGGCTGCCGCGGCAATTCAGTTCGCGACACTCTGCAGCGAAGCGACCGACGCGCTGCGCCACCTCCTCGCAACACCCGCGAACCTCGGCCCCGACGTGCGTGTTCGCATCGAGATCGGCCAGTGCTTCCCGGCAACGTGGTACCTGCGTGCGCAACGCGCGCGGGCGGCACTCGCCGCCATATTCGACCGCGCGCTCGACAGCGTCGATGCGCTGGTGACTCCGACGCTGCGCGTGCTGCCTCCTCCGCGTGGAGCGCGCGAAGTGACCGTCGGCGATCGAGTGCTTCCGCTGCACGCGGCGATGACGGCGCTTACGATGCCGTTCAACCTGTGCGGACTGCCGGCGCTGACGGTTCCCGCCGCACCGGTCGAAGGCGAACTGCCGGTCGGCATCCAGCTTGCTGGCCGCCGCGGTGATGACTGGCGAGTGCTCGAAATCGGAGCGCGCGTCGCCGATCTGGTCGCACACTGACCATGTCGCCGAACTGCTCGCACGCCGACCGCATCGCCGTTCAGCGGGCGTGCGGCCACATCCGAGTCACCACGTCGGCAAGCTGGACGATGCGCCCGTGGAAGAAGTGACCGCAACCGGGAAACACGACGACCGGGAGCTCCTGTGGCCGCGCCCAGTCGAACACATCGGTGAGCGGCACGACGTCGTCGACTTCGCCGTGGATCACGATCGTGTTCTTCGGCACCGGTGCGACGGCGAAACGCCTCACCGCGGGGCCGACCAGCACCATCCCTTCCGGCGTCACTCGCTGCGCGACGTGCGTCTGGACGAACGAGCCGAACGAGAACCCCGCGAGTGCGACGGGAAGATCGATCCCGAACCGCGCGCGCACGTGTTCGAGCACGGCAAGCGCATCGTCGGTTTCGCCGTTCCCCTCGTCGAACGAGCCTGCCGATCCGCCGACGCCGCGAAAGTTGAAGCGGACGGCGACGTAACCCAGCGCGAAGAACGTCTTCGCCAGCGTGACGGTGACCTTGTTGTCGAGCGTTCCCCCCTGCAACGGGTGCGGGTGCGTGACGAGCGCGATTCCACGCGGCGGCGCCTGCGGGATTGAAATCACCGTTTCGATCGCACCGGCCGCGCCGTCGATCAGCACGCGTTCGAGGTTGCGCGCGTTCACGGCGTGTCGTCGGGCCGACCCCAGCGCGGCTTTCCGGCGAGCGCGAACAGCCACGCTGCGGCGAGCACCGGCCATGCGAGCAGCACGGCGCGCGTAAGTCCGTTGTAATTCGTGAGCTGGCCATAGTGCCAGTCGAATATGCCGAGCGGAGCGCGCGCCTCGGCAAGGTCGGGGACCAGCACCGGCGCGAGCAGCGACGACAGGAGAGCGACCGCGCAAACGGCGATGCGCGCGGCCCGCGGAAGGCCGATCGCGACCGGAAGGATCAGCGCGCCCGCCGCGATGCCGGCCAGGACGCCGGGCTTCACCCACGTCCGCCAGGCCGCGGGCTTCAGCAGCCAGGTCGCCGCCGCGACTTTGAGCAACAGCGCCGCCGAGATCAGCGACAGAACGGCGAGGCCGATCGTTGCGGGCTTGCGCAGCAGCAGCGACACGAAGAGGCCGACGCCGAGCACGTGGAACGCGCTCGCCGCGGCCTGAATCAGCAGGCTCGCGCCGTCGACGCGAGGCGACGCCATCGCGCCGGGCAGCGGATCGGGATCGAACGTGAGGCCGAACAGCGGAATGCCCGGGTTCATCTGCGCGATCAGCCAGCACAGCAACAGCGCTGCACCGACGTCGCCGATCCGGCCGCCGAGAAACGCACGCGCGCGAAAGTCGTAGAGACCGTCGCGCACCGGGCCCGGGCGCCCGAGCCACGCCGCGGTCGCCGCACCGACGAGCGCACCGGCGCCGTTCATCACGAGATCGAAGATGCTGGAGTCCCGCGGCGGAATCCAGGCTTGAAGCGTCTCCATCGCGAACGAGAGCATCGCGCCACCCGCGAGTCCGGTCGCGATCCTCCGCCATGGCGACGCGCCGCGCGGGAGCAGCGCGAGAAACAATCCAAACGGCGCATACGCGGCGACGTTCAGCGCGGCGTCGTAGCGCGTCCAGTAGCGCGGCCAGCCGCCGAAGAGGAAGTACGGCGTGCCGGGGGTGGGAGCGAGCCACGGCTCGAACGGCGCGAGCGATGCGTAGACGATCGCGGCGCCGTACAGGATCGCGAGGGCGAGCGGCAGGCGCGAGCGCGGAGGGGCCGGCAGCGTGCTCATCCGCGCATCATCGCACGCCACCCCCCGCCCTCACCCCACCACGCCGCGGCCCGGTTCGCGCGCTACTTCGCCGCCTTGATCTCCGTCCACAGCTTGTTGCGCAGGCGCCGCTGCGCGACGGTTAGGTCCTTCAGCTGCTCGAGCTTCGCCTGGATCGCCTTCGGCGGAAACACGGCCGGAAGCTTCTGGATCTCGGGCGCGATGTACTTGAGCGCGTCGAGGTTCGGATTTCCCGAGCCGATCAGGTTGGTGAGGTCGGCCGAGTTGCGACCGACCAGCATGAAGTTGATGAACTGCAGCGCGAGGTCGGGCCTCGGTGCGCCCTTCTGAATGACCATGTTGTCGACGGCGAGCACCGCGCCTTCCTTCGGCATCCCCTGCAGGATGTGGAACGGCCGATGCGCCGCCTGGGCATCCTGGTTCGCCTGGAAGATGTCGTTCGAGTAGCCGTGGACGAGCCAGATATTGCCGACGGTGAGCTCCTTGATGTACGACGACGCGTTGAACGCCGCCCAGTACGGCTTCGCCTTCATGATCACGGCGGCGGCCTCCTGCCAGTGCTTCGGGTCGACGTCGTTCGCCGAATAGCCGAGGTACTTGAGCGCGGCGGCGAAGAGCTCGTTGGCGCTGTCGAGCACGGTGACGCGGCCTTTCACCTTGGCGAGGGACTTGGGATCGAAGATCACCGCCCAGGTGTCGGTCGGCAGGCCGAGCTCCTTTATCTTGACGTCGTTGTAGCCGATGATGGTCGTCGACATCGCGTAGGGCACCGAATACTGGTTGCCGGGATCGAATGCGGTGTTGAGATAGGCGGGATCGATGTTCTTCAGGTTGGGGATCGCCGTCTTGTCGATCGGCATCAGCTGCCCGCCGCGGATCAGCGTCTGCACGGCGTTGCTGGTCGGGACCATCACGTCGTAGCCCTTGGCGCCTGCGGCGAGCTTGGCGAGAAGCTCGTCGTTGTCGGAGTAGTAGGTCTGGATCACATCGCAGTGGCAGGCGTCCTCGAAGCGCTTGATCGTCTCGGGCGCGATGTAGTTGTTCCAGTTGTAGAGGTGCAGCTCGTCTCTGGCGTGCGCGGGCGATGCGAGTACGAGCGAGACCGCGGCGAGGACCGCGAAGACCTTTCCGTTCATGACGTGGACTCCTGGGTTGAGCGCAACAGCGACGGGGAAATTCGGGTGGCGATGACAATCAGCACCAGTGTGACGAGCATCAGCAGCGTCGACACGGCGTTCACCTCGGGTGTGACAGAGATCTTGATCATCGAGTAGATCTGCAGCGGGAGCGTGATCGTCCCCGCGCCGGCCGTGAAGAAGGTGATGACGAAATCGTCGATCGAGAGCGTGAAGGCCATCAGCGCCCCGGCGATGACGCCCGGCATGATCAGCGGCAGCGTGACGTAGCGAAATGCCTTCCATGGCGACGCGCCGCAATCGCGTGCTGCCTCGGTCAGCGTTTCGTCCATGCCGGCGAGGCGTGCGCGCACGACGATCGCGACGAAGCCGATGCAGAACGTGATGTGCGCGATGGCGACCGAAACGAGGCCGAGCGTCACGTTCAGCAGCACGAAGAAGATCAGGAGGCTCACCCCGGTCAGGATCTCGGGGATCGCAATTGGGGCGAGGATCAGGAGCGGCAGCACGCGCAGCCGGTAGCGGTGCATCGCGACACCCGCCATCGTTCCGAGCGCCGTCGACACGACGCTCGCGCTGATGCCGATGACGAGCGAGTTGACGGCGGCCGCGATCATGGCGCCATCGGCGGCGAGCCTGCGATACCAGTCGAGCGTGAACCCAACCCATTCGGCGTTGAGCCGCGAATCGTTGAACGAGTAGACGACCACGATCAGCAGCGGGACGTAGAGAAACGCGTAGGCGACGAGCGCCGACGCCCACAGCGACGGGCCGGGCCTACGCATGCGCTGCGCTCCCGCTGCCGCGCCCACTCCCGCTGCGGCGCCCGATCCACGCCGCGCCGCCAGCCAGCGCGAGCGCGGCAACAGTCAGCACGATCGACAGCACGCTGCCGAACGGCCAGTCGCGCGTTTCGAGGAACTGCTGCTTGATGAGATTGCCGATCAGCGTGTCGTCGGGGCCGCCGAGGATGTCCGGAATCGCGAAGACTCCGAGCGCGGGAATGAACACCAGCGCAGCGCCGGCATAGACGCCCGGCAGCGACAGCGGGAAGGTGATGCGCCAGAAGCGCTGCCACGCATTCGCCCCGAGATCCTGCGCGGCGTCGAGGAGCGTCTGGTCGTGCTTCTCGAGGTTCGCGTAGAGCGGCAGCACCATGAACGGCAGGCTCACGTAGACGAGGCAGACGAGCACGGCGAACGCACTGAAGAGCAGCGGGACGGGCTCCGCCCCGAACGCCGCCAGCACGCGGTTGACGAGCCGCGCGAGCGCGGCGTTGGGCCCGAGGATGATCATCCACGCGTAGATTCGGATCAGGAAGTTGCTCCAGAACGGCAGGATGACGAGCAGCAGTAAGAGATCACGGTACTTCTTTCCGCTGCGCGCGATCAGCGTCGCCAGCGGATAGGCGAGGAGCAGGCAGACGAGCGTCGTCAGCGCCGCGTAGCCGGCCGATTTCACGAAGACCTGCGCGAAGACGGGCTCGGTGACGAGTCGCGCGTAGCCGTCGAGGTTGAGGTCGACGTGTCCGGACGGGTCGACGAGCGGCGCGAGTCCGCCGAACTCGCCGGGAGAGCGAAACGACGCCAGCACCATGATCAACGTCGGCGCGGCGAAGAACACGAGCAGGAAGACGAGTGGCGGCCCGCTTACCAGCCATCGACCGGTGCGTCCCGCGCTCACGCTATTCGGGGATGAAATGCCCGGCGTCGACCGGCCAGCTCATCTCGACGGGGTCGCCGACCTCGAAGAATTTCGCCCGCCCGCCCTGCGAATTGGCGAGCAGCGCCTCGATGCGCGAGCCTCCCGCGGTCTCGACCTTGTAGACGGTGACGTCGCCCATGTAGAGGAGGTCGGCGACCCTGCCACGGTAGTGGTTGTCGGGCGTGCCGGCCGGAGCCCCGGCAGCGATGCGGATCTGCTCCGGACGCAGCGCGACCGTGCCGGCCGATCCCAGCGCGGGCTCGGCCTTGGTTGCGACGCGCACGGGTCCGAGGCCCGGAACGTCGATCGAGACGATCGCGCCGCTGCGCGCGACGATCGGGCCCGAATAGAGGTTGCACTGGCCGATGAAATCGGCGACGAAGCGGTTGCTCGGAAAGCCATAGATCCGCGAAGGGACATCGAGCTGCTCGACGCGCCCGCGGTTCATCACCGCAATCCGGTGTGACAGCGCGAGCGCCTCGGTCTGGTCGTGCGTCACGTAGACGAATGTGATGCCGACCTCCTTCTGCAGGTTGATGAGCTCGATCTGCAGCTCCTCGCGGAGCTTCGCATCGAGCGCCGCGAGCGGCTCATCGAGGAGCAGCACCGCAGGATGTGTCACCAGCGCGCGCGCGACGGCGACGCGCTGCTTCTGTCCGCCCGAGAGCTCGTGCGGGAAGCGCTTGTCGAATCCGGTGAGCCGCACGTCCTCGAGCGCCGCCTGGATCCGTTGCGGTCGCTCGTGCGCCGGGACCTTCGCCATCTGCAACGGGAATGCGACGTTGCCCTCGACGGTCATGTGCGGGAACAGCGCATAGCTCTGGAACACCGTGCGCACCGGCCGCGCCTCGGGCGGGCGGTCGGCGAGGTCCTCGCCATCGAGGAGGATCGCGCCGGCATCCGGAAGATCGAAACCGGCGATCATCCGCAGCAATGTCGTCTTGCCGCAGCCCGACGGTCCGAGGAGAGTGAAGAACTCGCCTGCCTCGACGGAGAGGCTCACGTTGTCGACTGCGGTGAAATCGCCGAAGCGCCGCGTGACCCCCTTGATGTCGAGGAGCGCCAAGGGCGTGAATCTCCTTCAGGTAAGTGCCGGATGGCGCGCGGGATTGTAGCGGATTCTC
>DASVWR010000020.1:0-5884 GCA_036393115.1 Casimicrobiaceae bacterium | reverse complement strand
GTCGAGCGCGACTGGAACGCCCGTTTCGCCGACTACGCCGCGCGCTATCCCGATCTCGCCGCCGAGTTCGTGCGACGCTCGGCCGGCGATCTGCCGCAATCCTTCGATCGCGTCGCAGCCGATTTCGTCGCGCAACAATCGGCGAAAGCCGAGTCGATCGCCACGCGCAAGGCCTCGCAGCAGGCAATCGAGGCGTTCGCGCGCGCGCTTCCCGAGATGCTGGGCGGTGCGGCCGACCTCACCGGCTCGGTGTTCACGAACTGGTCGGGAAGCGTTCCCGTCCGCGCCGAAGCGCCGAGCGCTGCGGTTGGGAACTCCGCGGTTGGTAACTCGGTTGGCAGCGGCGGGGTCGGCAACTACGTGAACTACGGCGTGCGCGAATTCGGCATGGCCGCGATCGCCAGCGGCGTTGCGCTCCACGGCGGATTCATCCCCTACGCCGGAACCTTCCTCACGTTTTCCGATTACATGCGCAACGCCATTCGCATGGCGGCGATGATGCGCATCCGCTCGATCCTCGTGTTCACACACGATTCGATCGGGCTCGGCGAGGACGGGCCGACGCACCAGTCGATCGAGCATACGGCGAGCCTGCGCCTCATTCCCGGCCTCGACGTCTGGCGCCCATGCGACGCCGCCGAGACCGCGGTCGCGTGGCGCTGTGCACTCCTGCGCCGCGACGGGCCGACCGCCCTCGTGCTGACGCGCCAGAACGTCGCGGCGACGGCACGCAGCACGGATGCGCTCGCGTCGATTGTGCGCGGCGGCTACGTCGTCGCTGATTTCGACGGCAGCGGGCACCGTGCCGTCGTGATCGCGACCGGCTCCGAAGTGCCGCTGGCCCTCGCCGCACGCGCGGCGCTCGCCGCGGAGGACATCGACGTCAGAGTCGTGTCGATGCCGTGCACGCAGGCCTTCGACCGCCAGGACGCCGCGTACCGCGCCGCCGTGCTGCCCGCGGGAACGCCGCGGGTCGCCGTCGAAGCGGGAGCGACCGGCGGCTGGTATCGCTATGTCGGTGCGGCCGACAGCGCCACGGCCGCGGTGATCGGGATCGACCGCTTCGGCGAATCGGCTCCGGCGGGCGTGCTGTTCAAGCATTTCGGGTTCACTGCGGAGCACGTCGCCGACGCCGTGCGCCGTGTCGTCGGCGCGCCGTCCCGCGCATGACGATCGCAGCGTGACGGTTGCAGCGTGACGGTCACCATCCGCTCCGCGACGCCCGGTGATGCCGCCGCGATCGCGCGGGTGCGCATCGCCGGCTGGCGCACGGCCTACCGCGGCATCGTTCCGGATGCGTACCTCGACGCGATGCAGGAGGAGCCGAGCGCGGCGATGTGGGAGCGCGTGCTCGCGGCCGGCTCGAACACCGTAAGCGTATTCGTCGCCACCGACGCCGACGAGGTGATCGGCTTCGCCGCGTCGAACCGGCTCTCCGAGCCGAAGCACGGGATGGACAGCGAGCTAACCGCGATCTATCTCCTTCCTCCGTGGCGACGTTCCGGAGTCGGGCATCGCCTGGTGCAGGAGGCAGTGCGCACGCAGCGTGCGCGCGGAGCGAGCGGAATGATCGCCTGGGCCCTCGCGCGAAATCGCGCCGGGCGAGCCTTCTTCGAGCGATTGGGCGGCGAGCTCCTCGTCGAGCAGCCGTTCGAGTGGGATGGGATGGAGCTCTTCGAGGCGGGCTACGCGTTCCGCGATCTCGACGCGCTCGTCGCGCGGTGCAACGACTGGCCGGCTGCCGCGCCCGGCACGCTACACTGACATCGGAGTCGATATGCCCTTCAAAGTTGCCATCAACGGTTACGGCCGCATCGGCCGCAACGTCCTGCGCGCCCATTACGAGGACGGCAGGAAGCACGATCTCGAATTCGTCGCGATCAACGATCTCGGCAGCCCCGCGATCAACGCGCACCTGACGCGCCACGACACCGCGCACGGCAGGTTTCCCGGCACCATCGACGTCGACGGCGACGCGATGGTCGTCAACGGCGACCGCATCCGCGTATTCGCCGAGCGCGACCCGTCGCGGCTGCCGTGGGGCTCGCTCGGCGTCGACGTCGTGCTCGAGTGCACGGGGCTCTTCGCGAGCAAGGAGAAGGCCTCGGCGCACCTCACGGGCGGAGCGAAGAAGGTGATCATTTCCGCACCCGGAGGCAAGGACGTCGACGCGACGATCGTCTACGGGGTCAACCACCAGATCCTCAAGTCGACGCACACGGTGATCTCCAACGCGTCGTGCACGACCAACTGCCTCGCGCCGCTGGTGAAGCCGCTGCACGAGAAGATCGGCATCGTCAACGGTCTGATGACGACGGTCCACGCCTATACGAACGACCAGGTGCTGACCGATGTCTATCACGAGGATCTGCGTCGCGCGCGCTCGGCGACGATGAGCATGATCCCGACGAAGACCGGCGCCGCGTCGGCGCTCGGGCTCGTGCTCCCCGAGATGACCGGCAGGCTCGACGGCTATGCGATCCGCGTGCCGACGATCAACGTCTCGATCGTCGACCTCACGTTCATCGCTGCGCGCGACACCACCGTCGAGGAAGTCAACGCAGTGATGAAGGCGGCATCCGAGTCGGGACCGCTGTCGGGAGGGATCCTGCGCTACAGCACCGAGCCGCTGGTCTCGGTCGATTTCAATCACGACCCGGCGTCGTCGACCTTCGATTCGACGCTTACCAAGGTGTCCGGACGCCTCGTCAAGGCCGCGAGCTGGTACGACAACGAATGGGGTTTCTCGAATCGCATGCTCGACGCGGCGATCGCGCTCCTGACCGCGCGCTAGACGCGTCCTGTGGCGAATCGCGCCGGTGACGGACGAGCGGCGAGCGAGCGCATGCCTGCGGTCGAACTTCCGGTCTACGCGCTGTCGTATCCGAAAGCCGGGCGCACCTGGCTGCGCGCGCTGATCGGCAAGCTGCTCGCCGACCGGCTCGAAGCGCCCGAGGGGCGGATCCTCGACACCGAATGGCTGGCAGGCGCGGCAGGCGCGCCGCCGATCCACTTCGATCACGACGGGAGCGCGATGATGCACGGCGTCCGCTGGCAGGACCTGCCGCGCGACAAGCGCCGCTACGCCGGGGCGCGCGTCGTGTTGATCGGTCGCGACGTACGCGACAACCTCGTGTCCGCCTACTTCCAGGCCACGCGACGGATCCACGTCTGGACCGACGCGATGTCGCCATTCCTGCGCGACGAGCGCTACGGCGTCGACAAGCTCCTCGCCTTCTACCGAATCTGGTCGGAACACCGCAGCGTCCCGGCCGCGTTCATGTTCGTCCGTTACGAGGACCTGCACGCCGACGCCGCAGGCACGCTCGCAAGGGTGCTGGCCTTCATCGGCATCGAGGCGAGCGACCGCGCCATCGCTTCCGCCGTCGAGTACTGCCGCTTCGACAATCTGCGGCGCGTCGAAGCCGCGGGGCGTTTCTCCGATGCTGCGCTCGTTCCGGGCAATGCCGGCGATCCCGAATCCTTCAAGGTCCGGCGCGGGAAGATCGGGGGTTACCGCGATTACCTGTCGCCGGGCGACATCGCGTTCATCGACGCCGCAATCGCCGCGCGCGGATGCGAGTTCACGCGCGCACGCCCCGCCGGGTGAGCGCTTCCCAGGTCTGCCGATCGCCATGCCCAATCCTTCTCCATCAGCGCCACCCGTCGCGCCGCGCTCTGCCGGCGCCGAATCGTCCTCCGCGCGCCGCTTCGCGCGCCTTGCCGACGTCGACGTTCGCGCAAAGCGGGTGTTCATCCGCGCCGACCTCAACGTACCGCTCGATTCGGCCGGCGCGATTACCGACGACACGCGCATTCGCGCATCGCTCGAAGGCATTCGCGATGCGCTCGCGCGCGGCGCCGCGGTCATGGTCACGTCGCACCTCGGACGTCCGATCGAAGGCGAGCCGAAGGCCGGCGACACGCTCGCACCGATCGCGAAGCGTCTCGGCGAGCTCCTCGGGCGCGACGCGCCGCTCGTGCGCGACTGGGTCGACGGCGGCGACTGGCAGCGCGGGCTCGCGCCCGGCGCGCTGGTGCTCCTCGAAAACTGCCGTCTCAACGTCGGCGAGAAGGCGGACAGCGTCGATCTCGCGCAGCGGATGGCGAAGCTCCTCGACGTCTATTGCAACGATGCGTTCGGCGCGGCGCACCGCGCCGAGGCGACCACCCACGCGCTCGCGCGCGTCGCTCCAATCGCCTGCGCGGGGCCGCTCGTCGCGGCCGAGATCGACGCGCTCACGCGCGCGCTCAACGAGCCGAAGCGACCGCTGGTCGCGATCGTCGGCGGCGCCAAGGTCTCGACCAAGCTCACGCTGCTGCGCGCGCTGGCGGCGAACGTCGACACGCTGATCGTCGGCGGGGGCATCGCCAACACGTTCATACTCGCTGCCGGCGGCCGCATCGGGAAGTCGCTCGCCGAAGCCGGCCTCGCCGGCGAGGCGAAGGCGATCCTCGACGCGTGGCCGGGCAAGGTGCCGCTGCCGGTCGACGTCGTCTGCGCGAAGCGCTTCGCCGCCGACGCGGCCGCCGAGACGAAGCTCGTCGACGATGTCGCCGACGACGACCTCATTCTCGACCTGGGGCCGCGCAGCGTCGGAGCGCTCGCCGCCATCGTCGCGCGCGCGGGAACGATCGTCTGGAACGGCCCCGTGGGCGTGTTCGAGCTCGAGCCGTTCGCCGCGGGCACGCGCGCGCTCGCGAACGCGATTGCCGACTCGCCCGCGTGGTCGATCGCGGGCGGCGGCGACACCGTCGCCGCGATCAATCACTTCGGTGTCGGGTCGCGAATCGACTACATCTCGACCGCTGGCGGAGCGTTCCTCGAATTCCTCGAAGGGCGCACGCTGCCGGCGATCGCGGTGCTCGAGGAACGCGCACTGCACTGACGCGCTCGCCCGCGCAGCGTGATGGCGTAACATCGGGCTTGCAGGTCACCCGTTTCGAGAAGCCGTTGCCGCGCGCCACCAAGATCGTCGCCACGCTGGGGCCGGCCAGCAGCGAGCCCGATGCGCTGCGGCGCACGCTTGCCGCCGGCGTCGACGTCGTGCGCCTCAACTTCTCGCACGGGAGTGCGACCGATCACGTGAAGCGCGCGCGTGAGGTGCGCGACGCCGCGCGCGCACTGGGCCGCGAGGTGGCGGTGATGGCGGACCTGCAGGGGCCGAAGATCCGCATCGGCAGGTTCCGCGACGGCAAGGTCGACCTCGCTGTCGGGGAGCGCTTCGTTCTCGATGCAGAGTGCGAACTCGGCGACGCGAGCCGCGTCGGCCTCGACTATCGCGAGCTGCCGCAGGATGTCGAGCCGGGCGCGGTGCTCCTCCTCAACGACGGCCTGATCAGGCTCGAAGTCGAAGCGGTCGACGGCCCGCGCATCGTCACGCGCGTGAAGGTCGGCGGCGCGCTGTCCAACAACAAGGGCATCAATCGGCTGGGCGGCGGTCTGACGGCACCGGCGTTGACGCCGAAGGACATGGACGACGTGAAGACCGCGGCGGCACTCGAGGCCGATTACCTCGCGGTGTCGTTCCCGAAGAGCCGCGAGGACATGTACATGGCGCGGCAGCTGATGCGCGCCGCCGGCGGGCATGCGCTCCTGATCGCGAAGATCGAGCGGCGCGAGGCGATCGATGCGCTCGCCGAGATCATCGACGCGTCCGACGGCATCATGGTGGCGCGCGGCGACCTCGCGATCGAAGTCGGCACCGCGGCGGTGCCGGGGCTGCAGAAGCGGATGATCCGCCTCGCCCGCGAGCACAACAAGCTGACGATCACCGCGACGCAGATGATGGAGTCGATGATCCACAATCCGGTGCCGACGCGCGCCGAGGTGTCCGACGTCGCCAACGCGGTGCTCGACGGCACCGACGCGGTGATGCTGTCG
>DASVWR010000019.1:0-5625 GCA_036393115.1 Casimicrobiaceae bacterium | reverse complement strand
CGCGACCAGCGACCCTCGCGCCGTCGAGATCGCGTAACAGACGACGCAGGCTCCGACCGCATTGGCGGCGGCATTGGCACCGGCGGCAATTTGTGCAAACCAGACGAAGCCGAGCTCGGGTCGCTCGAGGAAGAGGTCGAGCGCGCGACCAAGCGCCTGCGTTCCGCCGTCCCCGTACGCGACGGCCGAAGTGCGGTAATGCGCGTCGCGGGCGAGGAACGCCGCGAGGACGCACTGCGCGGTGCCGCGCGTGGCGGCGGTCATCACCGAGCAGACGACCGCGTCTGCGCCGTTCACCGGCAGACAACCGCGTCTGCGCCGCTTGTCATGCGCAGGGTCAGCGCGCCGCGGGCACGCCGACGACGAGCGGTGCCAGCGCCGCACGGATCGGCTCGGGGATGGCGACCGGCCGGCGCGTCGCGCGATCGACCCAGACGTGGACGAAGCGCCCGGTCGCCGCCGCATCGTCGTCGCCGCTTCGGAACAACCCGATCTCGTAGGCGACCGACGAGCGACCGAGATGCGCCACGGCAAGCCCCGCGTCGATCACCTCGGGAAACGACAGCGCCTTGTGGAACTGGCACGCGGTCTCGACGACGAGCCCGATGCACGGACCCGAGCGAATGTCGAGGTGTCCGGCTTCGACCAGCCGCCGGTTCACCGCGGTATCGAAATACGAGTAATAGACGACGTTGTTGACGTGCCCGTAGGTATCGTTGTCCATCCAGCGCGTCGGGATCGCGACGAAATACGGATACGCTCTGCGGAACGCCGGCGCGAGGCGATCGTTCATCCGAGCGCCCGATCGACGAGCTCGATCCAGTGCCGCACCGGGAGCTTCGTTCCCGACTGCAGATGCGTGAGGCAGCCGATATTGGCCGTCGCGATGAGCTCCGGCCTCCCGGCCTCGAGCGCGCGCAGTTTGTTCTCCTTCAGCCTGCGCGCGAGCTCCGGCTGCAGCAGCGCGTAGGTCCCTGCCGACCCGCAGCAGAGGTGCGCATCGGCAACGGGAGCGAGGCGGTAGCCGCATTCGCCGAGGAGCCGCTCGACGACACCGCGAATCTTCAGGCCGTGCTGGAGCGTGCACGGCGAATGGAAGGCGACCGTCGATGCATCGATCTTCCGCGGATGCAGTGCCGTCCACGCATCGCGCACGAGCTCGGCGGGATCGCGCGCAAGCGCGGCGACGCGGCGCCCCTTATCGGCGTACGCGGGATCGCCGGCGAGCAGATGATCGTATTCGTGCAGCATCACACCGCATCCGCTCGCCGTGACGACGATCGCCTCGATTCCCTGCTCGATCTCTCGCCACCAGGCGTCGATGTTGCGGCGAGCGATCGCCCGCGCGTCGTCGTGCGCAGAGAGGTGGTAGGGAACCGCTCCGCAGCATCCGCCGCCGTCGACGCCGATCGCCGAGATACCCGCGCGGTCGAGCACGCGCGCGGTCGCCGCGTCGATGTCGGGCGCGAGCGCGGGCTGTACGCAGCCCTTCGCGATCAGCACCCTGCGCGAATGCCGCGGCGCCGGCCACGGCCCGGCCGGACGCGCATCCGGAATCGCCGCAGCGAGGCCCGCGGGGAGCCAGCCCTTGGCGTGGCGGCCCAGTGACAGCGCCGCGCCGAAAAGAGACTTCGACAGCAGTCCGCGACGCAACGCCGCGCGACGCGCGTCGGCAAGCGGACTGCGCGCGACGCGCTCTTCGACCAGCCGACGCCCGATGTCGACGAGACGACCGTAGCGCACGCCCGACGGGCACGTCGTCTCGCAGCTCCTGCAGGTGAGGCAGCGATCGAGATGGAGCTGCGTCTTCGCGGTCGGCGTCGCGCCCTCGAGCACCTGCTTCATCAGATAGATGCGCCCGCGCGGACCGTCGAGCTCGTCGCCGAGGAGCTGATAGGTCGGGCACGTCGCCGTGCAGAAGCCGCAGTGCACGCAGGTACGCACGATCGCTTCGGCTTCCTGTCCTTCGGGCGTTCCGGCGTACTGGGGCGCGAGTCTTGTTTCCATCGATGTCGAGCGTTCCGATCGCTCAGTCAGAACGCCGGGTGGAGTCGGCCGCGGTTGAGGATCCCGTGCGGATCGAAGACGCGCTTCAGACGCTCGTGCAGCCCGACGATCGCCGGTGCGAGCGGCTGGAACGCTCCGGCAGCCTTGTCGTGCGCGCGGTAGAGCGTCGCATGGCCGCCATGCGCCGCGGCAAAGGCGCGCAGGTGCGCGGCATCGACGGAAGCTCGCGGTACCAGCCAGCGCAGCGCGCCGCCCCATTCGACGAGCACGTCGCCGCCGAAATCGTCCCACGCCGCCGTCGAGCGCAGCGAGAGCCGCCAGAGCGGCGCCGAGCCCGCGGTCGCCGGCGCGAAGAACGGATGCGTCTGATCGCGAAGCGCCCGCCACGGCGACGCGTCGTCGGCGGGGACCCCGCCGATCTCCGCCGCGGCCGCGGCGACCGCGGGCGCGGCGCCCGATAGGCGCACCCAGAGACGTTCGCCGACGTGGCACGTCGCGGAAATCGGCAACGGCCGTCCGCCCCATTCGTTGCAGAGGCGGATCGCGTCGGCCGCGCCGCAGTCGATCGCACGAGTTTGCTCGACCCTCGGCTGCGGCACGCACTTCAGCGAAACCTCGGTCAGCACGCCGAGCGTGCCCAGCGCACCGGCCATCAGGCGCGACGCATCGAAGCCGGCGACGTTCTTGATCACCTGCCCGCCGAACGCAAGCGCCTCGCCTACGCCATCGACGATGCGCACGCCGAGCACGAAGTCGCGCGCAGCACCCGTGGTCGCCCGACGCGGCCCCGAGAAACCGCAGGCGATGACCCCGCCGAGCGTCGCGTCGGGCCCGTGTCGCGGCGGCTCGAAGGCGAGCATCTGCCCATGCCGCGCAAGCTCGTCCTCGACCTCGGTGAGCTTCGTTCCGGCGCGCGCGGTGACGACGAGCTCGGTCGGCGCGTAAGCGACGATGCCGCCGAGCACTCGCGTATCGAGGATGTCCCCTTCGAGCGGACCGCCGTAGAAGTCCTTGCTGCCGCTTCCACGGATGCGCAGGCGCCGTCCGTCGGCGGCGGCCGCGCGCACCGCGTCCCGCAGCGAGTCGATGGCCGTGTCGGTCACCGACCGCGCGCGAGCAGGTCGCGGTAGACGATGCGAGGCTCGTCGGCCTCGACGACTTCGGTTTCGGCGAGGGCGTCGCGCTCCCACTCGCGAAGGTACGGATGCGCGAGCAGCGCCGACACGTACTCGCCGGCTGCCCCGGCAAGCGCGACGCCGTAGGTCCGGAAACGGAACGCGACCGGCGCGAAGAAGCAATCGGCGATCGAGAACGGCCCGTACAGGTAGGCTCCGCCCGAGCCGAAGCGCCGGCGCGCCTCGCCGAAGATCTCGTCGATCCGTGCGACATCGCGGGCGAGTGCGGGCGACCACGGACGGACGTCGACACGCTCGCGGATGCACATCGTCATGCCGCTCCTCAGCGCCGCGAAACCCGCGTGCATCTCGGCGGTCGCCGAGCGCGCGTGTGCGCGCGCGGCGGTCTCGGATGGCCACATCGCCGGCACCCGCTCGGCGAGCGTCTCGGCGATCGCGAGCGAATCCCAGACGACGACGTCGCCGTCGTGCAGGCACGGCACGAGCCCCGACGGAGAGACCGCGCGAATGCCTGCATTGGGTGTCCCCCCGGAGAGCGAGAGCTGCACGGCGTCGAACGGGAGACCCGAAAGCTTCGCCGCAAGCCACCCGCGAAGCGACCATGACGAATAGTTGCGATTGCCGAGATAGAGCTTCACGAATCGCTCCTGCCCGACGCCGGTATGTTCACGGCGGCCCCGTCGTGCACGCTGCGTGGGACTGTCTTGCCGGGGTTCATGATGTCGAGGGGATCGAGCGCGCGCTTGACGGCCTGCATCAGCGATACCGCCTCGCCGTGCTCGGTGACGAGCGCGTCGAGCTTGTGTACGCCGATGCCGTGCTCGCCGGTGCAGGTCCCGCCCATCTCGATCGCGCGCAGGCTCGCGCGGCGGGCGAGCCCTTCGGCCTTGTCGCGATCATCCGGCTCGTTCGGATCGAACACGACGACGAGATGAAAGTTGCCGTCGCCGACGTGACCGAGGATCGGGGCGATGAGGCCGGTGGATTCGACGTCCACCTGCGTCGCCATCACGCACTCGGCGAGGCGCGAGATCGGTACGCACGAATCGGTCGCGAATGCCTGACTGCCGGGCTTCAGCGCGAGCGCGGCGTAGTAGGCGTTGTGGCGCGCCTTCCAGAGCTTCGAGCGCTCCTCGGGAGAGCTCGTCCACTGGAACGCACTGCCGCCGTGGTCGCTCGTGATCGCCTGGATCGTCTCGGCCTGCTCGCGCACACCCGCTTCGGTGCCGTGGAACTCGAAGAAGAGTGTGGGCTTCGCGGCGAAGCCTTCGAGCTTCGAGTAACGGATCGACGCGTCCATCTGCACGGCGTCGAGGAGCTCGATGCGCGCGACGGGAACACCGAGCTGCATTGCGACGATCACGCTGTCGACCGCGCTGCGGAGATCGGGAAACTGGCACACCGCAGCCGAGATCGCCTCGGGAATGCCGTAGAGGCGCACCGCTACCTCGGTGATGACGCCGAGCGTTCCCTCGGCGCCGACGAAGAGCCGCGTGAGGTCGTAGCCAGCGCTCGACTTCCGCGCGCGGCCGCCGGTGTGGACGATGCGCCCGTCCGCGGTGACCACGGTGAGGCCGAGCACGTTCTCGCGCATCGTGCCGTAGCGCACCGCGTTGGTGCCCGATGCCCGCGTCGATGCCATGCCCCCGAGGGTTGCATTGGCGCCCGGATCGATCGGGAAGAAGAGACCGGTGCCCTTGAGCTCGGCATTGAGCTGCTCGCGCGTGACGCCAGCCTGCACGCGGCAGTCGAGGTCCTCGGCGTTCACTTCGAGCACCCGATTCATCTGCGACAGATCGATGCACACGCCGCCATAGAGTGCCGCGACGTGACCTTCGAGCGACGTGCCGACACCGAACGCGATCACCGGCATCCGCGCCGCTGCGCAGAGACGGACGATCGCTGCGACCTCGTCGTTGCTGTGCGGAAACACGACGACGTCGGGGAGCGCCGCATCGGCGAGCCCCTCGCCGTGACTGTGCTGATCGCGGATCGACTGGCCGGTGGCGACACGGTCGCCGCAGGTGGCTCGCAATCGCTCGGTGACCGAGCGGACTTCGTCGGCACCGGGGCGTTCGCGAAGGGTGGTCGCAGCAATCATCGTCATCTCCTGGAATCGTGGCAGTCCGGGGTGGCGCAACTAGAACCGCGGCAGCTCGGGGTGCGAGAGCTCGCCGGCGTGGACGTGCATCCGCCCGAATTCGGCGCAGCGCGCGAGCGTCGGCACCGCCTTGCCGGGATTGAGCAGTCCGCGCTCGTCGAACGCGTGCTTGATGCCGTGAAAGCGTTCGAGCACGGGCGGCGGGAACTGCGCGCACATGCCGCGGATCTTCTCGACACCGACGCCGTGCTCGCCGGTGATCGTACCGCCGACCTCGATGCAGAGCTCGAGAATCCGGTCGCCGAACTCGATCGTGCGCTCCTTGTCGCCCGGCTTGTTGGCGTCGAAGAGAATCAGCGGGTGCAGGTTGCCGTCGCCGGC
>DASVWR010000018.1:0-14295 GCA_036393115.1 Casimicrobiaceae bacterium | reverse complement strand
CTCCAGCGCCTCGGCCATGCGCTCGGGCAACGCGGGAGCGAGGAGCCGCAGCGCGATCACGCGCAACGTCACGCCGCGCGCCGCGAGACGCGCCGCGGCCTCGCGCACCGGTGCACTCGCCGAGCCGACGGTGATCACCGCCGCTTCACCCTCTCCTTCGACGTCGGCCCACCAGCGCCCGTAATCGTGCTGCAGGAGCTTGCGCGCGCGCTTGTCGAGCTGGCGCGCATGGTCGCGCGCCTGGCTGCTGGGGATGCCCGCCTCGGTGTGCTCGAGGCCGTCGGCCGTGTACACGACGCCCGACGTTCCGGGAATGGCCATCGGCGAGACACCGGACGGGGTCACCGCATAGCGCTTGTAGTCCGGCGTGCCGGCTGCCGCCGTCAGCCGTCGACCGGCGAAGCAGACGTCGGGGGGCCGATCGATCACCGCGCGCGATTGCCCCATGAACTGATCGGACAGCACGATCGCGGGCGCCTGCAGCGCCTCGGCGAGGTGCACCGCCCACTGGGTTGTGGCGAGGCAGTCGGCGATCGACGTCGGTGCCAGCACGAGCCGCGGAGCATCGCCGTGCAATCCGGCGAGCGCGAACGACAGGTCGCTCTGCTCGCTCTTCGCCGGAATGCCGGTCGAAGGCCCGCCGCGCATCACGTCGATCACGACGATCGGCACTTCAGCGGCGACGGCGAGACCGATCCCCTCGGTCATCAGCGCCAGCCCGGGCCCCGCCGTCGCCGTGAGCGATGGCACGCCGCCGTAGGAAGCGCCGATCGCCATGTTGACCGAGGCGAGCTCGTCCTCGGCCTGGACCAGCGTTCCGCCGACCTTGCCGAGCGCCGGCGCCATCCATTCGAGGAGCTCGGTCGCCGGCGTGATCGGGTACGCCGCGACGAAGCGTATGCCGCCACGCACCGCACCGTAGCCCGCCGCCTCGTTGCCGCTGATCAGCCAGCGCGACGGCGACGACTTCACGGCCGCGCGCGCCGGGAGATCGACGCCGAGCTCGGCGGCGGCGGCGATGCCGCGGCGAAGGGCCTCGCGGTTGGGCTCGAGTGCGGCGGCGTCACGCTTCCACGACCTGGCGAGCGCAGCCTCGAGCGCATCGTCGGG
Organism: Casimicrobiaceae bacterium; assembly: GCA_036393115.1. Classification (GTDB taxonomy): domain Bacteria; phylum Pseudomonadota; class Gammaproteobacteria; order Burkholderiales; family Casimicrobiaceae; genus VBCG01. Next base: position 13,185 of record DASVWR010000018.1, on the reverse strand, counting down.
CAGCCCGGCGAGACGGCCGGCAAGCCCGAGCACGATCATGTTGATCCAGCTTCCGGCGATCGCCTTCGCGGTCTTCTTGAGCGGAATCGAGGCGACCTGCGCGCCGCTCGCGCGGAAGACCTCGGGCACTTCGCCTTCCGCGTCATCCCCGACGATGAGGCTCGTCGCATCGAGGGGGATCTCGTCTGCGAAGCGGTTCACGTTCTGCCAGTCGAGCGCGATCAGCACGTCGAAGACATCGTCGAGCGCATCGACCGGATGCAGGGCGAAGCGCAGCAGCGCAGCGGCTTCGCCGCCGCGGATCTGCGGTCCGCTGGTGCGCACCATGAGGCCGTAGTGTCCAGCCGCCGCTGCGGCCTCGAGCAGCAGCTGGCCCGCGGTCATCACGCCGCTGCCGCCGCTGCCGGCGATCGCGATCGACAAGCCGCCGGCCGGCCCTGGCGCCGCGCGAACAGGGCGCGAGAGAGCCTCGGCGGCGACGAACGATGAGATGCCTCCCTCCACGCGCTTCTCCGCTGATCCCGAAGGCCCAAGTAAAGAGCGTCGCCGCCGTTTCGTGATTGATGGAGATCAAGGCGGCCGCGACGCGGTGGCGCCAGCATCACGCAAATCGGTATTGCGGTACCACAATACGCGAACGGAGCGCTGTCGATGATCGAAGCCCACCGCTGGCTGATGACTGCGACCGGCGCGCCGCTCACCCGCGCGACGTTCCGCCCCGAGCCGGGGTCCACCGACGTGGTCGTCGAGGTCGCCGGCTGCGGCGTCTGCCACACCGACCTCGGCTACCTCTACGACGGCGTGCGCACCAATCTCGCGCCGCCGCTGGCGCTCGGCCACGAGATCAGCGGCCGCGTCGTCGCCACCGGAGCGGACGCGGCGAAGTGGCTCGGCAAGGCCGTCATCGTGCCGGCGGTGCTGCCGTGTGGCGAATGCGATCTCTGCCGCCGCGGTCTTTCCACGATCTGCCGCCAGCAGAAGATGCCCGGCAACGACGTTCACGGCGGCTTCGCGACCCACGTCGTGGTGCCGGGCCGCGGCCTGTGCGAAGTCGACGAGAAGCGCCTTGCGGCAGCCGGCCTGACGCTCGCCGAAGTCTCGATCGTCGCCGATGCGCTGACGACGCCGTACCAGGCCGTCCGTCGCGCCGGTGTCGGTCCCGGGAGCCTCGCGGTGGTCGTCGGCGCCGGTGGCGTCGGCGGCTACTGCGTGCAGGTCGCGCATGCGTTCGGCGCCACCGTCGTCGCGATCGACATCGACGCCGGCAAGCTCGCGACGATCGGCGAGCACGGCGCGGCGCTGACGCTCGACGGACGCACGCACGACGGCAAGGCGCTGAAGGCCGCGATCACCGAATTCGCGCGCGCACGCGGCCTGCGGCAGACCGAGTGGTTCATCTTCGAGTGCTCGGGCACGCCAGCCGGGCAGCTCACCGCGTTCGGCCTCCTCGTGCACGGCGCCACGCTGTCGGTCGTCGGATTCACGATGGACCGCGTGCAGGTGCGCCTATCCAACCTGATGGCCTTCGACGCACGGGCGCTCGGCAACTGGGGCTGCCCTCCGGAACACTATCCCGCCGCGCTCGAGCTCGTGCTCGATGGCCGCGTCGCCATCAAGCCGTTCGTCGAGATGCACCGCCTCGACGACATCAACGACGTCCTTGCCGCCGTCCACGGCCGCGCGATCGCAAAGCGCGCGATCCTCGTGCCCGCATAGGAGAGCCTTCCATGAACGCACCCGACCGAGGCATCACTTCGTTCGAGCTGAAGAGCCACGACCTCGCCGACGCGTCCGGCGCACCGGGCGTGCGCTACGAGAAGAGGCCCGCGCATACGCCCGACGGCCGCGTCGCGGACGGGCTTTACAACGCCTGGATCACGCTCGACAACCCCGGCCAGTACAACTCCTATACGACCGAGATGGTCAAGGGCGTGATCCTCGCGTTCCGCGCGGCGTCGAATGCCCGTGACGTCAACTGCGTCGTGTTCACCGGCGCCGGCTCATCCGCGTTCTGCACCGGCGGCAACACCAAGGAGTACGCCGAGTACTACGCGGGGCGGCCGCTCGAGTACCGGCAGTACATGCGCCTGTTCAACGACATGGTGTCGGCGATCCTCGCGTGCGACAAGCCGGTGATCTGCCGCGTCAACGGCATGCGTATCGGCGGCGGCCAGGAGATCGGCATGGCCTGCGATTTCTCGATTGCGCAGGACCTCGCGCGCTTCGGACAGGCGGGACCGAAGCACGGCTCGGCCCCGATCGGCGGCGCCACCGACTTCCTGCCGGTGATGGCCGGCGCCGAGCGCGCGATGGCGGCGTGCGTGCTGTGCGAGCCGTTCTCGGCGCACAAGGCGTATTTCATGGGAATTCTCACCGACATCGTGCCGGCGCTGAAGGTCGACGGGCAGCTCGTCGCCAACCCGCTCGTCGAGACGCAGCGGATGACCGACGCGTACGGCCGCTTCGTCTTCGGCGAGCCGAAGTCCGGCGCCGACCTCGCGCAAGGCAAGGCGACACTCGCGCGCGGCACCGTCGACCTGTCGGCGCTCGACGCGAAGGTCGAGGAGCTCTGCGCGAAGGCGCTCCTCACTTTCCCCGACTGCACGACCAAGACGCTCGAAGAGTTGCGCAAGCCCAAGCTCGATGCGTGGAACCGCAACAAGGAGAACTCGCGCGCGTGGCTCGCGCTCAATATGACGACCGAGGCGCGCGCAGGCTTCACCGCGTTCAACGAGGGGGGCAAGGACGCGCGCGAGGTCGACTTCGTGCGCCTGCGGCAGAAGCTCGCCGCGGGCGAGAGCTGGATCGGCCCGCTCCACGACTCGATCCAGCCGCCACGCCGCGGCGCGGAGTAGCGGCGATGGCGGACGAGGTCCACGCCGCGACGGCCCCGGCCGTCGTCGCCCCGGTCAGCGTGTGGCCGACGCACGACGACGCGCTCCTGCGCGTGCGCCTCGCGCGCCCCAAGGCGAACCTGATCGACGAAGCGATGATCCACGCGCTCGCGAGCACGTTCGCCGCGCAGCGCGCGCGGCGCGGACTGCGCGGTGTGCTGCTCGATGCCGAAGGGCCGCACTTCAGCTTCGGCGCGAGCGTCGAGGAGCATCTTCCCGGCCGCTGCGCCGGAATGCTCGCCGCGCTCCACGGGCTCATCGTCGCGATGCTCGAGTTTCCGGCGCCGATCCTCGTCGCGATCCGCGGCCAGTGCCTCGGCGGCGGCCTCGAGGTCGCGCTCGCGGGAAGCCGGATCTTCGCGACACCCGATGCCAGGCTCGGCCAGCCGGAGATCCGCCTCGGCGTGTTCGCGCCGGCGGCGTCGGTGTTGCTGCCGCTACGCGTGCGCGAGGCGGTCGCCGAGGACCTGTTGTGGAGCGGACGCAGCATCGGCGGCGAGGACGCACTCGAGCTGGGTCTCGTCGACGCGACTTCGCCCGACCCCGAAGCCGCCGCGATCGCCTGGTTCGAAACCGAGCTCGCACCGCGCAGCGCGAGCTCGCTCGCCTGCGCAGTAACCGCGGTCCGTGCGCCCGTCGTTGCGCGGGTGCGCCGGCGCCTCGCCGAGGTCGAGCGCCTCTATCTCGACACGCTGATGGCAACGCGCGACGCCAACGAGGGGCTCACGGCATTCGTCGAGCACCGCGCGCCGCGCTGGGAGCATCATTGATGGCCGACATCCCCGCCGTTGTGACGATCGTCGAGCGCTGCCAGGCGCTGTTCGACGACCTTCACTTCGATGCCGTCAAGAAGTGGAAGGCGGCCGCTGCCGGACGCAAGGCGATCGGCTACATGCCGATCTACGTGCCACGCGAGCTCGTGCACGCCGCCGGAATGCTGCCGGTCGGCATCCTCGGCGGAGGCGATCAGCTCGAGGTGATCCAGGGCGACGCCTATTACCAGAGCTACATCTGCCGCATTCCGCGCTCGACGCTCGAGCTCGGGCTCACCGGCCGCCTCGACTGCCTCGACGGCATGCTGTTCCCGTCGATCTGCGACGTGATCCGCAATCTCTCCGGAATGTGGCAGATCCTGTTCAAGGACAAGTACGTCCGTTACTTCGACGTGCCGCAGAACTACGTCGATGCGATCGGCGGCAGCTTCTACGTCCACGAGCTCGAGGTGCTGCGCGACGACCTCGCGAAGCTGCGCGGCGCGCCGATCACGAACGCCGAGCTCAATAGCTCGATCCGCGTCTACAACGCCAACCGCGCTGCGGTGCGCGACCTCTACGCCTATCGCGCGGCGAAGCCATGGCAGGCGCCCACGTCCGAGGTGTACCTCGTGCTGCGCGCCGGCATGGTGCTGCCGCCCGAGGAGCACACGGCGCTCGTCCGCGATTACATCGCTGCCGCGGATGCGCTGCCGCGGCCGAAGCGAGACAACGCGCGCATCGTGATGACCGGATCGTTCTGCGAGCAGCCGCCGCTCGGCCTCATCAAGTCGATCGAGATGGCCGGCTGCTACATCGTCGACGACGACTTCATGCTGGTCGCGCGCTGGCTCCTCGACGACGTGCCCGACGACGCCGATCCGCTCGAAGAGCTCTCGCGCGCGTTCCTGCACCGCTCGGCATCGACCGCAGCCAGGTACGACACGCGCCGCGAGGACAAGGGAATGTACCTCCTCCAGCAGGTAAAGAAAGGCTCTGCCGAAGGGGTGATCTTCGCCGCTCCGTCGTTCTGCGACCCGGCACTCCTCGAGCGCCCGATGCTGCAGGACGTGCTCGCGAAGCACAACGTGCCCTACACCGCGTTCAAGTACGCCGAGAACACCGGTCAGATGGCACCCATCCGCGAGCAGGCGGGAACCTTCGCCGATTCGATCAAGCTGTGGAGCGCCGCATAGCGCAGCGCGCGGCGCGCCACCTGGCGCCGGCATCTGACACGAGACGAGAGCGACGATGACGACCAGCGCCAGCCCCACGCCGGCCACCGCACCCGCGAAGAAGCCGCAGGACGTCCAGAAGGAGGACGCGATGCTGCTGCAGAAGGAGCTCATCAACCGCAACTATCACGAGCTCGCGACCGCCCGCGAGCGGGGACGCAAGGTGTCCGCTACCTTCGTTCCCGGCAACCTGAACGAGCTCCTGATGTGCTTCGACTTCGCGCGCAGCCTTCCCGAGACCAACGCGCTGCAGAGCGGCCTGCGCAAGAAGTCGGGCAAGCTCATCATGGACGCCGAGCGCGACGGCCACTCCGAGGACGTCTGCACCTACGTCAAGACCGACCTCGGGATGATGCTGGGAGGCGAGATCGGCCCGACCGGCGAGGTGCTGCCGCGACCGGACATCCTGCTTCTCTCCTATACCGGCTGCTTCACTTTCATGAAGTGGTTCGAGCTCATTCGCCACAAGTACGGGTGCGAGACGGTGATGCTGCACGTGCCCTACCAGGGCGAGGGCCGCATCGCGCCGAACATGCGCGATTACGTCGTGAAGCAGCTTCGCGAGACGGTCATTCCGGCACTCGAGCGCGCCTCCGGCGTCAGGTTCGACATCGACCGGCTGCGCGAGTACATGCGGGAGTCGCAGAAGGCCGAGGAGGATCTCGTCGCCGTGCTGCAGTCGGCGAAGCACCGGCCGTCGCCGATCGACGGCTATTTCGGTGCGGTCTACTACATCGGGCCGATCTTCACCGCGTTCCGCGGCACGCCCGAAGCGACCGAGTACTACCGCGTCCTTCGCGGCGAGATCGAGCAGCGGATGCGCGAGGGCAAGGGACCGATCACGCCCGAGGGCGAGATCACCGAGGAGAAATACCGCCTCGTCGTCGAAGGGCCCCCCAACTGGACGAGCTTTCGCGACTTCTGGAAGATGTTCTACGACGAAGGCGCCGTCGTCGTCACGTCGACGTACGCGAAGGTCGGCGGTACCTACGACTTCGGTTTCCGCCACGACCCCGACCACCCGCTCGAGTCGCTCGCCGAGTACTGCCTCGGCTGCTACACGAACCTAAACCTGCCGTCGCGGATCGACATGATCTGCCGCTACATCGACGAGTACCAGGCCGACGGCCTCCTGATCAACTCGATCAAGAGCTGCAACAGCTTCTCCGCCGGTCAGCTCCTGATCCTGCGCGAGGTGGAGAAGCGCACCGGCAAGCCGGCCGCCTTCATCGAGACCGATCTCGTCGATCCGCGCTACTTCTCCGCCGCCAACGTGAAGAACCGCCTCGAAAGCTACTTCCAGATGGTGAGGCAGAAGCGGGCGGCCGCAGCCGCCATGCACTAGGGGACGACATGCGCTGCTTCATCGGCATCGATCTCGGCTCCACCACGACGAAGGCGGTCGTCGTCGACGAGGCGCAGACCGTGCTCGGGCGCGGGATCACCAACTCGCGCTCGAACTACGATACCGCCGCCGCCATCGCAAGGCAGGAGGCGCTCGTCAACGGCCGCTTCCACCTCTTCCGCCAGGCCCTCGCGGCGCACGGCGCGCTGAACGGCGGTCTCGACGCCTTCATCGGCGAGCTCGAGCGCAACTTCCGCCTCGAGCAGTACCTCGAACAGCTCGCCGATCTCGAAGAGACGTGCCGGCGCAACGTCGCGACCGCCCGCTTCGGCGACAGCGCAGGCGCCGTGACCGAGGCGCTCGGCATCGTGTTTCGCCGCCTCGCTGCCGAGGCGCCCGCGCTGTTCGCTCCGGGTGGCAAGCGGAAGTCGGACTTCTTTCGCGACATCGCGGGAAGCCAGTACCTCGCCACCGGCGAAGTCGTCGCGAAGGACGCGGGACTGCGCTACGACTTCCTGCTCAACATCTTCGATCGCTCGATCATCGAGGTCGAAAATCGCGTCTACGGCGACTCGATCAGGCGCCACCTGCTCGCCGCGCTCGAGCGCAGCTTCGCCGCGCTGCCCGACGCCGCGACTCACCGCAATGCTATCGAGGCGCCGATCAAGGGCGTGCTCGACACCGAGATGGAGGAAACCTACGTCGTCGGCACCGGCTACGGCCGCGCGCGGCTGCCATTCTCGAAGGAGCACATCCGCTCGGAGATCCTCTGCCACGGGCTCGGCGCGCACGTGATGTACCCGGGGACGGCGACGGTGCTCGATATCGGCGGGCAGGACACCAAGGCGATCCAGGTCGACCCGCACGGCATCGTCGAATCGTTCCAGATGAACGACCGCTGCGCGGCCGGCTGCGGGCGCTATCTCGGCTACATCGCCGACGAGATGAACATGGGCCTGCACGAGCTCGGGCCGCTCGCGATGAAGTCGACGCGCACGATCCGCATCAACTCGACCTGCACGGTGTTCGCCGGCGCCGAGCTGCGCGACCGCCTCGCGCTCGGCGACAAGCGCGAGGACATCATGGCCGGCCTGCACCGCGCGATCGTGCTGCGCGCGATGTCGATCCTCGCCCGCTCGGGCGGGATCCGCGACGAGTTCACGTTCACCGGAGGTGTTGCCAAGAACGAGGCGGCGGTGAAGGCGCTGAAGGACCTCGTGCACGAGAACTACGGCGAGCTCACGATCAACATCGATCCGGACTCGATCTACACCGGGGCACTCGGCGGAGCCACCTTCGCCTGGCGCGCCGTGATGGAAGAAGGCAAGGTCGCCGAGAGGCGCGCCGCGTGAGGAGACGGACATGACACGAACCATCGGCATCGACGTCGGGTCGGGTGCGGTGAAGACGGTGCTGTTCGACGTCGACGCGGGCGGGCCGCGCTGGCTCGCGAAGCGTTGCGATCGCATCCGCCGCCGCGACCCGATGCAGCTCGCGCAGGAAGGGCTCGACGGCGTGCTCGCCGATGCGGGGCTGCCGCGCGAGGCGATCGACTACGTCGCGACCACCGGCGAGGGCGAGAACGTCGGATTCGCGACCGGCCACTTCTACTCGATGACCACGCACGCCCGTGGCGGAGTGTTTCTGCAGCCCGGCATCCGGGCGGTGGTCGACGTCGGGGCGCTGAACGGCCGCGCGATCTACGTCGACGAGCGCGGCAAGGTGCTGTCGTACAAGATGACGAGCCAGTGCGCCTCGGGCTCGGGCCAGTTCCTCGAAAACATCGCGCGCTATCTCGGTGTCGCGATCGAGGAGATCGGCCCGCTGTCGCAGAGCGCCACGAACCCCGAGAAGTGCAGCTCGATCTGCGCCGTCCTCGCCGAGACCGACGTCATCAACATGGTGTCGCGCGGCATCGCGACGCCCGACGTGCTGAAGGGCATCCACCTGTCGATGGCGTCGCGGATCGTCAAGCTGCTCAAGGTCACCGGCATCAAGGAAGGGACGGCGCTCGTCACCGGCGGCCTCGCACTCGACAGCGGCCTCATCGCCGCGCTGCAGGAGGAAATGGTCAACGAGAAGGTGGCGGTCACGATCGTGAGCCACCCCGATTCGATCTATGCGGGCGCCATCGGCGCGGCGCTGTGGGGTGCGTTCCGCCACGCGCGCCTCGCCGCCCTCGACACGCGCGCTGCCGCCTGAACCCGAACGAAAGGAGCATTTCGATGGCATTGCTGATCAACGACAACTGCACCGCGTGCGACGCCTGCAGGCCGGTCTGCCCGAACGAGGCGATCGGTGTCGGCGACCCGGTTTACGTGATCGATCCGGCGAAGTGCACCGAATGCGTCGGCGCCGAGGACGAGCCGCAGTGCCGCCTCGTGTGCCCGGTCAATTGCATCGACGATCACCCGGATTACCGCGAGTCGCGCGACGCGCTGCTCGCCAAGTACGAGTCCCTGCACGCGTAGCTCGCGCGACCCACCGCGTCGCGTCGAGCGGTCGTGGAGCGCGTAGCCTCAGGCCGTCCCGGCGTAGCCGAACGCAAGCTCGCGGTCGATGTCCTCGTCGAGGAGATCGTCGACGATCGGCAGCAGCGCCATCGTCTCCTTCTGGATGTGCGACATCTCGCGCTCGACCATTTCGATGGCGGTGCGGCGAAGCTCCGCCCATCCTGCACGATCGAGGCTCCCGGCGACGGCCGCGCGCGCGAGCGGAAGCAATTCGACACCGACGGCGCGGATCGCTTCGTGCTCGTCGCCAAGCAGGCTCGCGAGGTCGCCGTCACCGTGGTCGTCCATCCTCGGAAAGAGCTCGCGCTCCTCGAACGCGAAGTGCCGGTCGATGTCCCGCTCGATGTGCCGCGCGAACGCAGCCACGATCTGCGCGAGCTCGGGATCGCCAGCTTCGCTGCCGCGCGCCACGCGCGCGAACGCGTCCTCGACGCGACCGACGATCTCGAGATTGGCGCGATGCTCGTCGTCGAGCAACCGACACACCTGGCGCTGGAAGTTCATCGGATGCCTGCGGGCGGAATCGACGCTCCGACGCTACCAACGCGGCGTGGATCTCCCCTTGACGCACGTCAAGCGGCGGCGGCGAGATCGCGCACGAGGCGGCGCGCGAGTGTCGCCGCCACCTCGCGACGGTAGTTGGCCGCGGTGACCGTCGTGCGCATCGGCGTGACCTGGCGCTGCACGAGCTTCGCGACGCGCGCAAGGAGCGCGTCGTCGACGCGCTCCCCGGCGAGCTCATCGGTGCCGGCAAGGAGGAGCGGGCGCGAGTTCGTGCCGGTGAGCGCGACGCGCAGGCCGGCGATCCGCTCACCGGCGAGAACGATTCGCGCAGCGACGCCGGCGAGCGGGAAATCGATCGCGCCGCGGGCGCGCGCCTTGCGGTAGCCGCTGCGTGCGCCGTCCGGCTGGCGCGGAACCTCGACGCTCACGACGAGCTCACCGTGCGCGAGCGCGAGATGCCCGGCGCCGTCGTCGACGAAGAGCTCCGCGAGAGGCAGCACGCGGGTGCCCTGCGCCCCGTGGATCGACACCGTCGCGTCGAGTACCAGCAGTGCCGGGGCGAGGTCGCCGCTGTAGGCTGCGTGACAGCGCTTGCCCTGCGGCGCGACGTGGCAGATCGTTCCGCCGCGCTTCAGGCAATGGCCGTTCGCCGCGCGCCACCATGCGCTCTGGTTGTAGAAGACGCAGCGAGTGTCGACGCAGAGATTGCCTCCAAGCGTCGCCGCGTTGCGATGCGCCGGCGCCGCGACGAAGCGCGCCGCCTCCGTGATCGCGGGAAACGCGCGCGCGATCGCGCCGTCCGCCGTCAGTCGCGCGAGCGACACGCCGGCGCCGAGCACGACGCCGCCATCGGACACGCGAAGCAAGCCGAGCTCGCCGATCGTGGAGAGATCGACGAGGGCCACCGGCTCGACGAGGCCATGGCGCAGGTTCGGAACGAGATCGGTGCCCCCAGCGAGCGCGCGCGCGTCCGGCGTCGCGTCGAGGCAGGCGATCGCCTCCGCGAGGGTTCGCGGCTGCAGCACGACGAGCGGGTCGATGCGATCCATATCAGGCCTCGGCTGGCGCTATCCGCGCCTCGCGCGCCTCGCGCGCCTCGCGCAGCCGCCGCGCACGCCGTCGCGCGACGATCGCGTCCATCATGCGATCGGGCGACGCCGGCAGCTCCGTGAGCCGCAGGCCGGTGGCGTCGGCGATCGCGTTGGTGAGTGCTGCCAGGAACGCCGACAGCGATCCTTCGCCGGCCTCCTTCGCCCCGAACGGTCCGTTCGGATCGCGCGCCTCGACGATCTCGACTTCGATCGGCGGCGATTCGACGATCGTCGGAATGCGATAGTCGGCGAGATTCGCGCGCAGCGGCAGGCCGTCGTGGTACTGCGTCTCCTCGCAGAGCGCCTGCCCCATTCCCATCCACACCGAGCCCTGCACCTGGCCCTCGACGGCGAGCGGATTGATCGCGTGGCCGCAATCGTGCGCGACCCACACCTTCTCGACCTTCACCGCCCCGGTATCCTCGTCGACGCTGATCTCGACCACCTGCGCCGAGTACGAGAAGCCCGCGCTCGCTCCCACCGCCGCACCCTTGAAGGTTCCTCCCTGCGTCTCCGGCGGCGTCGACCACGTGCCTTTGACCGTCAGCGTCCCGGTGCCCTCGAGCGCGGCGGCGACGACCTCCTTGTACGACAGCGCGCGCTCGCTTCCCGCCGCGCGGTAGATCTCGCCGAGGCATTCGATCGCCGCGGGCGCCACGTCGAGGCGCCGCGCCGCGGCGGCGATCAGCACGGCGAGGAGCGCCCGCGCGGCGTTGATCGCGGCATTGCCGACCATGAACGACACGCGCGACGAGTACGAGCCGTTGTCCTTCGGCGTGACGATGCTGTCGTTGGCGAACACGGTGACGCGCTCGCTCCCCAGGCCCAGCACCTCGGCGACCGCCTGCGTCAGCAGCGTCGACGAGCCCTGCCCGATGTCCGCGGCGCCGGTCAGCACCGTCACCCCGCCGTCGAAGTCGAGCTTGAGGTTCACCACTGCGTGCGGCTCGCCGGTCCAGTTCACGGGCTTCGCTGCCCCGCTCGCATAGTGCGAGCACGCCATGCCGAGCCCGCGCCCCGGCGGAAGGCGCCCGCGCCGCTCACGCCAGCGCGACGCGGTCTCGACGCGATCGAGGCATTCAGGCAGGCCGTAGGAGTTGACCTGCAGGTCGTTGATCGTGCGCGCCGGCACTTCGAGCAGGTTGGCCCGGCGCACCGCGAACGGATCGAGTGCGAGCTCTTCCGCCATCTCATCGAGCAGCGCTTCGAACGCATGGCGCACGTCGACGGTGCCGTGACCGCGCATCGCACCGTTCGGCGGCGTGTTCGCGTAGACGCGCAGGCCGTGATAGCGGCACGCGGGAAGCCGGTAGATCGCGTGCAGCAACGCGCCCGCGTAGAGGATCGTGACGAGGCCGTAGCCGGCGTACGCGCCGCCACGCTGCACGACGTCGCAGTCCACGGCGGTGATCGCTCCACTGCGGGTCATGCCGATTCGCAGGCGCACGTCGGTTTCCGGGCGCCCGCGGTGGGTGAGGAAGCATTCCTCGCGGCTCAACTCGAGCCTCACGACGCCACCCGCCGCACGCGCGAGCAGCGCGGCGATCACCTCGAAATTGAGCGTCTCGGTGCGATGCCCGAAGCCTCCGCCGACGAATGGCTTGATCACGCGGATGCGCGACGCGTCCATGTGCAGGCAGCGCGCGAGCGCAAGGTGCACGTAGTACGGCACCTGGGTGACCGAGTGGACGGTGAGCCGCCCGCGCTCGGCGTCGTACTCGGCGAGCGTCGCATTGGGCTCCATCATCGCGTGCGTCACTTCGGCGTAGTGGAACGTCGCTTCGCGCACGAGGTCGGCGGCGGCAAAGCCCTCGTCGACCGCGCCGAAGCGGTGGTCCACCTCGCGCTCAATGTTGCCGGGCTTGTTCGCGTGAAGCGCGACCGCATCGGCTGCACGCGCCGCCGCGGCGTCGAAATACGCCGGCAGCGGAGCAAGGTCGAGCTCGATCGCGGCAAGCGCCGCACGCGCGGCGATGGCGTCGTCGGCGGCGACGGCCGCGATCGGTTCGCCGCGGTAGCGCACGCGCCCGCGCGCGAGCGGATGCTCGTTCTGCGCGATCGGGATCACTCCGTAGGCCATGTCGCAGTCGTCGCCGGTGACAATCGCACGGACGCCTGGGATCGCGCGCGCGCGCGTGACGCCGATGCGGCGGATCTCCCCGTGGGCGATCGGGCTCCGGAGGATCGCCCCGACGAGCGCGCCGGGCGGGGCAAGATCCGCCGTGTAGCGCGCCCGTCCGGTCACCTTCTCGACGCCGTCGACCAGCGGCTGCCGCACGCCGACCTGGTGTTTCATCGTGTCGAGATCGTGTTTCATCGTGCTCCTCCACAGGTGCACACCGTCGCACCGCCGCATCCGGCATCCTCGTTCATATCGTCGGCCAAGGCGGCGGCTGCCGCCTGCACCGATTCGATGATCTTCACGTAGCCGGTGCAGCGACACAGGTTGCCGCCGAGCGCCGCGCGGATCTCGTCGACGTTCGGCTTCGGATTGACGCGCAGCAGGGCCTCGCTCGTCATGATCATGCCGGGTGTGCAGAAACCGCACTGCGCGCCGAGATGCTGATGGAACGCCGCCTGCAGGCGGCTCATCCGCCCTCCCTCGGCCAGGCCTTCGATGGTTTCGATGCGTCGACCCGCGCATCGCACGGCGAGCGTGATGCACGCGAGGCGCGGCTCGCCGTCGACGAGCACCGTGCACGCGCCGCATTCGCCGCCGTCGCAGCCGCGCTTGGTCCCGGTGAGGCGCGCCTCGTCACGCAGATAGTCGAGCAAGAGCGTGTGATCGGCGACTGCGTCCTCGCGGGCGTGGCCGTTCAGCGTGAGCGAGATGAGGCGCTTGCCCATGATG
>DASVWR010000017.1:0-5671 GCA_036393115.1 Casimicrobiaceae bacterium | reverse complement strand
CACGACGCCGGCAATCCACTGCGAAGTGACGGCCGCGTTCACCAATACCGCGCCGGTCGATGCCTACCGCGGCGCGGGTCGCCCCGAGGCGACCTACGTCGTCGAGCGGCTCGTCCGCGAGGCGGCGGTCGAGATGGGCATTGCGCAGGACGAGATTCGCCGGCGCAATTTCATTCGTAAGTTTCCGTACCAGACTCCGGTCGCGCTGATGTATGACACCGGCAACTACGATCAGACGCTCGAAGGCGCGAACGAGCTCGCCGACGTCAAAGGCTTTGCCGCGCGCAAAGCCGAGGCAGCGAAGCGGGGCAGGCTGCGCGGTATCGGCTACTCGTCGTACATCGAGGCCTGCGGGCTCGCGCCTTCCAACATCGCCGGAGCGCTCGGTGCGCGCGCAGGGTTGTTCGAGGCGGGCCAGGTCCGCGTCAATCCGACCGGCAGCGTGACGGTGTTCACCGGCTCGCACAGCCACGGCCAGGGTCACGAGACGACGTTCGCGCAGATCGTCGCGACGCGCCTCGGCATCCCGGTCGAGAACGTCGACGTGGTTCACGGCGACACCGGCCGCGTCGCGTTCGGCATGGGCACCTACGGCTCGCGCTCGCTCGCCGTCGGCGGGACCGCGATCGTCAAGGCGCTCGACAAGATCGTCGGCAAGGGCAAGAAGATCGCCGCGCACCTGCTCGAAGCGGCCGAGTCCGACATCGAGTTCAAGGACGGCAAGTTCACCGTCGCCGGCACCGACCGAAGCAAGACCTTCGGCGAGATCGCGCTCACCGCCTACGTTCCGCACAACTATCCGCTCGACAAGCTCGAGCCTGGGCTCGACGAGACGGCGTTCTACGATCCGACCAATTTCACGTTTCCGGCCGGAACCCACATCTGCGAAGTCGAGATCGACCCGGACACCGGAGTCGTGGAGGTCGTGCGGTTCAGCGCCTGCGACGATTTCGGCAACATCGTCAATCCGATGATTGTCGAGGGCCAGGTGCACGGGGGCCTGACGCAGGGGATCGGACAGGCGCTCCTCGAAGGCTGCGTGTACGATCCCGAGAGCGGGCAGCTCCTGACCGGCAGCTACATGGACTACGCGATGCCGCGCGCCGACGACGTTCCGGCCTACCAGGTATCGACGAAGGTGACGCCGTGCACGGTCAACCCCCTCGGCACCAAGGGCTGCGGCGAGGCGGGTGCCATCGGCGCGCCGCCGGCACTCATCAACGCGGTGCTCGATGCGCTCGCGCCGGTCGGCGTCACGCATCTCGACATGCCGGCCACGCCGCATCGCGTGTGGCAGGCGATCCAGTCGGCGAAGGCTGCGGCCTGAGCGGCGACGCGGCCCAGGCGGAGGAGGCGATCATGTATGCAGTCGAATACCAGAAGGCGAAATCGGCCACCGAAGCGTCGGGGCTGATCGCGAAGTCCGGTGGCAAGGCGCTTGCCGGCGGGCAGAGCCTCGTCGCAGCGATGAAGTTGCGGCTCGCGCAGCCGGGGACCCTCGTCGACCTCGCCGGCATTCCCGAGCTTGCCGGCATCCGCGTCGAAAGCGGCGCGCTCACGATCGGCGCGATGACGCGTCACGCCGAGGTCGCGTCGTCGGCGGACGTGAAGCGCGTCATTCCTGCGTTGGCGGCACTCGCCGAAGGGATCGGCGACCGCCAGGTGCGCAACATGGGCACGATCGGCGGCTCGCTCGCCAACAACGATCCTGCGGCGGACTGGCCCGCGGCGGTGCTGGCGCTCGGCGCGACGGTGATCACGCACAAGCGCAGGATCGCCGCTGGCGATTTTTTCAAAGGCATGTACGAGACCGCGCTGGCGCCCGACGAGATCATCACGGCGGTATCGTTTCCGACGCCGCGCAAGGCCGGCTACGCGAAGTTTCCCAATCCCGCGTCGCGCTTCGCGCTCGTCGGCGTCTTCGTCGCGCAGCTCGCCGATGGCAGCGTGCGCGTCGCGGTTACCGGGGCCGCGCCATCGGTGTTCCGCGCCACGCCGGTCGAGGGCGCGCTCGCGAAGGCCTTTACGCCCGACGCCGCGAAGGGCGCCAAGGTCGACGCCGCGGGGCTCAACAGCGACCTGCACGCATCGGCGGCGTACCGGGCGCATCTCGTGTCGGTGATGGCTTCACGTGCCGTCGGGGCGGCGGCCTGAGTGGCCACCTGAGCGACGCGCTTGCGGCCTCTGCAGACTGCAACATCCGCGGAGCACCCGGCCGCGACATCGACTGCCACTACGACGTCGGCTGCCGGTGCGACTTCAGGGCCGAGCGGGGCGATGCCCGCCGACGTCGACGCGACGCTGGCGCTGCTCGAGCGCGAGCGCTACGTCGCCGATCGCCGGCTCGCGACTGCGGTCTACCTCGCGCTGAGGCTCGGGCGCCCGCTGTTCCTCGAAGGCGATGCGGGCGTCGGCAAGACCGAGATCGCCAAGGTACTGGCCTCCGGGCTCGGGCGCAGACTCGTCCGCCTGCAATGCTACGAAGGACTCGACGCTGCGTCGGCCGTGTACGAGTGGAACTATCCGCGCCAGATGATCGAGATCCGCCTCGCCGAGGCGGCCGAGCACGCCCGCGGCGGCACGCTCGACGACCGCTCGCAGCTCGCCGCTGACATCTTCAGCGAGCGCTTCCTGCTGCGGCGCCCGCTGCTCGACGCACTGGCGCCCGCCGACGGGATCGCGCCGGTGCTCCTGATCGACGAGCTCGACCGCGCCGACGAGCCGTTCGAGGCCTATCTGCTCGAAGTCCTGTCCGACTTTCAGGTGACGATCCCCGAGCTCGGGACGATCCGCGCCGCGACCCCGCCGGTCGTCATCATCACATCGAACCGGACGCGCGAGATCCACGATGCGATCAAGCGCCGCTGCCTCTATCACTGGATCGACTATCCGGATGCCGCACGCGAGCTCGAGATCGTGCGACGCAAGTGCCCGCGTGCGCCCGAGGCGCTGGCGCGGCAGGTGGTCGCCGTCACGCAGCGCCTGCGTACGCTCGATCTCTTCAAGGCGCCGGGGGTCGCGGAAACGCTCGACTGGGCCGAGGCGCTGGTCGTACTCGATCGCATCACGCTCGATCGAGAGACGCTCGCCGATACGCTCGGCGCGCTCCTCAAGTATCAGGACGATGTCGCCGCGATCACACCCGAGGTCGCGGCGCGGCTCGCGCGCGAAGCCACCGCGGGGGATTCCGGTGACCGCCGACCTGGCTAGCGTCGAGCCGGTCACCCGCCGACCGCGCCTCGCCGAGAACGTTCTTCATTTCGTCCGCGTGCTCCGCGTGGCAGGGCTTCCAGTCGGCCCGGCCAAGGTGATCGATGCGCTGGCGGCGGTCGAGGCGGTCGGTGTCGCGCAGCGCATCGACTTCCGCGAGGCGCTGGCCGCGGTGCTGATCTCACGGCGCGAGCACCTCGCGATCTTCGAGCAGGCGTTCGACGTGTTCTGGCGCAATCCGCGGCTGCTCGAGAAGATGATGGCCGAGCTCTTGCCGAAGGCGCGCGGGCTCGCGG
The DNA here is from genome assembly GCA_036393115.1 of Casimicrobiaceae bacterium. Taxonomy (GTDB): domain Bacteria; phylum Pseudomonadota; class Gammaproteobacteria; order Burkholderiales; family Casimicrobiaceae; genus VBCG01. The sequence continues at coordinate 2,165 of DASVWR010000017.1, read as the reverse complement.
AGGATCCGCGCGACGAGCTTCCGGCCCGGCTCGCGCAGGCGCTGCTGCCGCCGCCGGCACCCGCGGAGAGCGAAGCGCAGGAGGCCGATCTCGACGCGACCTTCACGTTCTCCGCGCGCGAGGTGCTGCAGACCAAGGACTTCGCGACGATGTCGAAGGACGAGCTCGAAGAGGTGCGCGAGCTGATGCGCCACCTCGAGCTGCCGCTTCCCGAGCGCCGCGTCCGGCGTACGCGCCCCGCCGCACGCGGTCACCGCATCGATCTTCGCGCGAGCCTGCGGCACAGCACCGGCGCTGCCGGAACGCTCGCACCGCTGCGCTTCCGCGAGCATCGGCGGCGTCCACCGCCGCTCGTCGTGCTCTGCGACATCTCGGGCTCGATGGACCGCTATGCGAGGATGCTGCTTCATTTCGTGCACGCGCTCACCAACGATCGTCACCGCGTGCAGGTGCTGACCTTCGGCACGCGACTCACCAACATCACGCGCCAGCTGCGTCACCGCGACGTCGATGTGGCGCTTGCGCGCGTCTCGGAAGCCGTCGAGGACTGGGCGGGCGGCACGCGCATCGGCCGCTGCCTCGCCGAATTCAATCGGCGCTGGTCGAGGAGGCTCCTCGGCCAGAACGCCGTCGTGCTGCTGATCAGCGACGGTCTCGACGCCGATGCGGGTGACGGGCTCGCCTTCGAGGCCGAGCGCCTCTCGAAGTCGTGCACGCGGCTCGTCTGGCTCAATCCGCTGCTGCGCTACGCCGGGTTCGAGGCGCGGCCGGCGGGTATCCGCGCGCTGCTCCCGCACGTCGACGATTTCCTGCCGGTGCACAATCTCGAGTCGCTCGAGGATCTCACGCGCGCGCTGGCGCGGCCGCGTGTGCGCTCTGCGAAGACGGCCGCGACGAGGCATTGAGGCGCCACCGCGCTCTTGGCCGCTGAGCCACTGCCCGAACCGCGACGCCATGGACCTGTCGAACACGCGTGTCGTCCCTGCCGCCCCTGCCGCCGTCTGGGACGCGCTCAACGATCCCGCGGTGCTCGCGGCCTGCCTTCCCGGCTGCGAGTCGTTCGAGCGCACCGACGACGGCGCATTCAAGGTGACGATGACTGCGCGGGTCGGCCCGGTGTCGGCGCGCTTCAACGGCCGCATGACGATGACCGACGTGGACCCGCCGAGCGCCTACACGCTGCACTTCGAAGGACAGGGCGGCGCCGCCGGCTTCGCCAGGGGCGAGGCGCGCGTCTCGCTCGCGCCGTCCGGCGTCGCCGAGACGGCGCTTACCTACGTCGCGAAGGCGCAGGTCGGCGGCAAGCTCGCGCAGATCGGCTCACGGCTGATCGACGGCGCCGCGGCAAAGATGGCCGACGATTTCTTCGCGCGTTTCGCCGCGCATCTCGCGCCGCCCGCCGCGGCCGAGGGGGCGCCCGAGACGGCGCCGGCGTCGGCGACTGCGGTGTCGACGCCGATCGCTCCGGCCGGCGGGAAAGCGTGGATCCGCTACGCCGCGATCATCGTCATCGTGATTCTGTTGATCGTCCTCTATCTGCACGGCAAACGCTGAGACAATGATCGCTGAGCGGATCCGCAGAGGAGCGCTGCATCGGAAGGAGCAAGCATCATGGACAGCGTCGATCTCGAGGTTCTGAAGAAGAGTGCCGACTGGCTCGACGGAGGGCATCGCGTCCTCCTCGTGACAGTGGTCAAGACCTGGGGCAGTTCGCCGCGCCCGGAAGGCGCGATGCTCGCCGTCCGCGACGACGGCCTCGTCGCCGGCTCGGTCTCCGGCGGTTGCATCGAGGACGACATCATCGATCGCACGCGGCGCGAAGGCATGCGCGCGACGCGCTGCGAAGTCGTCACCTACGGCGTCTCCGCCGACGAGGCGCAGCGCTTCGGCCTCCCCTGCGGCGGGACGATTCGCCTCGTTTTGGAGCCACTGACCCGCGAGTCGGGCATGCGCGCGCTGCTGACCGAAGTCGAGGCCGGCCGTCTCACCGAGCGCCGGCTGACCCTCGCCGACGGCACCTGGTCGCTGCGCAAGGCGAGCGCGACGACGACTCTCGCCTTCGACGGCGAAGTGCTCGTCACCGTGCACGGACCGCGCTATCGGATGCTGGTGATCGGCGCTTCGCACCTCTCGCAGTATCTCGCGCAGATCGCGATCGGCCTCGA
>DASVWR010000016.1:0-3354 GCA_036393115.1 Casimicrobiaceae bacterium | reverse complement strand
GCGTTGTGGCGAGTGGCGGCGTAGCCTCGGCCGGGATTGCCGAGGCCCGCGACGATTCGGATCGGCATGCGGACTCGCGCGCGGGGCGGAGCCCGGCGTTACTTCTTCTCCTTGCCGGCTTCCTTCTTGTCGCCGCCCTTCTCGGGCGCCTTCGCGTCGGCGGCCTTAGCTTCTGGCGCCTTCGCTTCGGCACCCGCCGCCGGCGCGGCGGCCGCGGCAGCCTCGCCTTCGGCAGGCGCGGCTTCCTCGGTCTCGACGACTGCCTTCGGCACCACGGCGGTCGCGACCACCGGGTCGCCGGTTCGGCGGTGCGTCACCGCGCTGACGCCTGGCGGGAGCTTGACGCCCGATACGTGCAGCGAGTGCCCGGTGTCGAGCTCGGAGAGGTCGACCTCGATGAATTCCGGAAGGTCCTTCGGCAGGCACGCGATGTCGAGCTCGGTCAGCACGTGGCTGATGATCGCGCCCTGCGTCTTCACCGCCGGCGACACCGCCTCGTTGACGAAGTGCAGCGGTACCTTCATGTGGATCTTCTTCGCCTCGTCGACGCGCTGGAAATCGACGTGCAGGATCTCGTTGCGGAACGGGTGCATCTGCACGTCGCGAAGAAGCACGCGGGTGACCGCGCCGTCGACCTTCATCGAGAGGATCGACGAATGAAACGCCTCGGTGCGCAACGCATGGAAGAGCGCGTTGTGATCGAGCTCGATCGGCTGCGGCGTGCCCGTCCCGCCGTAGACGACGCCCGGGGTCTTGCCGACGCGGCGCATGCGCCGCGAAGCAGCGCGACCTTCGGTGACACGGGGAAAAGCGGTGAATTCGATCGTGGCCATTGTGGCGACTCCTCGAGAGGTGGTCTGCGGCCTTCCGGGTCGATGCCGGTCGTCCGCCATGGTCGGTGCACACCCGGTTCGGCGCGCACGAAGCCGGTGATTCTATCAGGAAATGAGTCTCTGCGTCACGAGCGGAATCTCTGCGTCACGAGCGGTGCCGGCTCGCCTCGCGGAACTGGTGGCGCGCGTGGAGCACCGCGGCCTCGTCGACGTCGCGAGGGTCGGGGAGGCGCAGGAGCGCCTGCCTCACTTCGGCATGCGAGATCGCGACCTGCGGATCATCGAGAACGTACTCGCGGTAGTGCTCGCCGAGCGAGCCCTCGGCCGCAGCGGCGGGCGAGATCAGGCGCTCGACCTCGGCGCGCACCGCCGCCGCGTCGTCGTCGCCCGGGCCCGGCTCGACTTCGAGAAACACGTCGAGATCGACGATCAGCTCCGAGAGACTGCGCAGCCACGCGAAATGCGCATCGGTGGTCAGGAGCCGCAGCAGTTCTCCGGCTCCGAAGATCGCGCGCTGCTCGCGCTCGTAGTCGCGCCGCGCACGCTCGACGAGGCTCCTGTGCAGGTTGCGCAGTGCGCCTGCAAGTCCCGCGAGCGCGACGCGCGCCTCCCCACTCGGTGCAGCGGCTCCGCCGGAGGTCATGGCATCACCTGCCCGCCGTTGACTTCGAGGATCTGCCCGGTGACGAAGCCCGACAGCGCATCCGACGCGAGGAACACGAAGGCGCCCGCGCATTCGTCGGGCGTGCCGAGGCGGTTCATCGGGATCGCCGACCGAAAGCGTTCGAGCATCGCCGGCGTCGAGTAGCGCTCGTGGAACGGCGTCGCGATGACGCCGGGCGACACCGCATTGACGCGGATGCCGTCCTTCACGAGCTCCTTCGCGAGGCCGCGGGTGAACGTCGACACGAAGCCCTTCGCCGCGGCGTAGATCACCGAGCCGCCGCCGCCTCCGGTCCGTGCGGCGATCGACGTCACGTTGACGATGCTGCCGCGGCCGGCCTTGCGCATGTGCGGGATCGCCGCCGCACTCGCCGCGACCATCGACCGCGCGTTGAGATCGAGGACCTCGCTGAAGTAACCGTCGTCGACTTCGACGACCGGCGTTCGCCGAACGAGCCCGCCGGCGTTGTTGACGAGCACGTCGAGCCCGCCGAAATGCGCGACGGCAGCCTCGACGACCTCGCGGGCCTTCGCCGAATGGCGCAGATCGCCGCCGACGAGGAAGGCCTCGGCGCCGGCGAAGCGCACGTCGGCCGCCACCTCCTCGGCGCGGTTGAGGCTCGCGTTGTAGTGGATCGCGACGCGGCATCCGGCGCGCGCGAACGCTCGAGCCGCGGCCGCTCCGATGCCGGTCGAGGCGCCGGTGACGAGGACCGACCTTCCGGCGAGATCGGCGGCGAAGGCTTCGCTCATGCTCGACCCCTGGCGCTCGCTGGCCCCGCGGCGCTCATTCGGTGAACAGCGACGAAACGGACTCTTCGTTGGAGATCCGGGTCATCGTCTCGGCGAGAAGCTGCGCGCACGAAAGCTGGCGGATCTTCGGGCAACTGTTCGCCTCCTCCGAGAGCGGGATCGTGTCGGTGACGACGATCTCGTCGATGTCGGATTCCGCGATCCGCGGCACGGCGCCTCCGGACAGCACCGGGTGCGTGCAGTACGCGTACACGCGCTTCGCGCCGTGCTCCTTCAGCGCGGTCGCGGCCTTGCACAGCGTGTTCGCGGTGTCGACGATATCGTCCATGATCACGCAGTTGCGCCCGTCGACGTCGCCGATGATGTTCATGACCTCGGCGACGTTGGCCTTCGGCCGCCGCTTGTCGATGATCGCGAGCTCGGAATCGAGGCGCTTCGCGATCGCCCGCGCGCGCACGACACCGCCGACGTCGGGCGACACGACGAGCAGGTTGTCGTAGTTGCGCTTCCAAAGATCGCCGAGAAGGATCGGCGTCGCATAGATGTTGTCGACTGGGATGTTGAAGAAGCCCTGGATCTGGTCGGCGTGCAGGTCCATCACCATCACGCGATCGATGCCGACCGTCGACAGCATGTCGGCGACGACCTTGGCGGTGATCGGGACGCGCGCCGAACGCGGGCGCCGGTCCTGACGCGCGTAGCCGAAATAGGGAATCGCGGCGGTGATCCGCGCGGCCGACGCGCGCTTCAGCGCGTCGACCATCACCAGCACTTCCATCAGGTTGTCGTTGGTCGGAGCGCAGGTCGACTGCAATACGAACACGTCGCGTCCGCGAACGTTCTCGAGCAGCTCGATCATCACCTCGCCGTCGGAGAAGCGGCCGACGACGGCGCGTCCGAGACTGATGTTCAGGTGCCGGCAGACGGCATCGGCCAGGCGTGGATTGGCGTTGCCGGTGAAGATGCGCATGCGCTCGAAGGCCATCGGTCGATTCGGAAATGGCTGGGGAGGAAGGATTCGAACCCTCGAATGCCGGAATCAAAATCCGGTGCCTTAACCAACTTGGCGACTCCCCAGCGGAAACCCTCGCGATCCGTTCCCCGT
>DASVWR010000015.1:0-6010 GCA_036393115.1 Casimicrobiaceae bacterium | reverse complement strand
CGCTCCTTGCACCCCGGTCATCGACAGCCACAGCGCCTTGCCGGAAGTGTCATAGGTGAACCAGGTCGCGAAGATGATGTTGCCCTGGTGCGCGACGTTGAGTCCCCACCCCGACTCCGAGCCCGCCGGCGACGCCCACCACAAGCCCTGATAGTTGGTCTGTACCGCAGACGCCGTGCGCACAGCGCCGCCAACGTTGACGATCCCGGCACCGCATATCGCCGTCGTGCAGTTCGACAGGGATGCATAAGGCGAAGCCGTCGACGCGAGGATGGACACGATTTGCTCCGGTGAAAGCTCGGGATTCACCGCGAGCATCATCGAGATCGTCCCCGACACCATCGGCGCCGAGAAACTCGTACCACCCTCGAAGCCGATCGAATCGGCGACGGGGCCATGAGTTCCGCTGTTTGACAGCACCGGCACGCTGTAGTTGAACAACGTGGAATAGGGGCTACCCCCCGGAGCCGAGAGCATGATCGAAGGCCCGTAGTTGCTGTAGGGCGCGAGGCTGCCCTTTGTCGTCGTCGAAGCGACGCGAATGACTCCGGGACAGTCTGCCGGTGTGGCGTTCGCGACGTCTTCCGACGAGTTCCCGGCCGCGACGACGATGGACCGCGTGACCCCATTTGCGTAAGCGGCAAGGATCGCGAGCGAGTACATCGCCTCACAAGGACCCTCCCCGCCCAAGCTCAGGTTCAGCACCTGCGCCGGGTGTGGGTTGTCGGGAACTCCCGGAACTGAAAGACCGGCGGCCCAAAGGATGCCATCGACGATGTCCGAGTCGTAGCCACCGCAGCGGCCAAGCACGCGCACCGGCAGGATCTTCGCGTTCCAGTCGATGCCGGCGACATAGAGGTTGTTGTCCGTGTCCGCCGCAATGATGCCGGCAACCGAAGTACCGTGCCACGAGCTCGTCGCTACCTTGCAGTTTGCGGGCAGGCTCGGCAGATCCGCAGACGTTACCCAATCGCCAGGATCGCTGGCGTCGGAATCGCGACCGTTCCCGTCATTCGCCATCGCCGGATCGGAGATCATGTCGTAGCCGGGGAGAATGCGGCCCGCGAGATCGATGTGTGGTCGGTAGCCGGTGTCGATGACTGCGACGACGATATCCGGCGAGCCGTGCGTCACGGTCCACGCATCGAAGGCGTTGATGTTGGAGGGACCGTCGGCAAGGTAAGTCTGCGACCCGACATACGCGTCGTCGACCGGATAGGCCTGCGTCGCGTACCGTAAGTGATCGACCTCGGCGAACTCCACGTCCGGACTCGACGCCAGCTTCGATGCGAGTGCCTCGGCTGCTGCACTACCCTCGATGCCGCCTGCGGTCAGCAGCTCGGCGCCGAGCCCCATATCGCGGAGCTTCCGTAACGGCGCTCCGGATGCTCTTGCAAGCTTTGCTACTCTGGCATCGGTCGCCGAGGCCGATTTCGCGCTCGTCGCGGAATTCTTGAACTTGACGATGATCCGCGCGTCCTGCGCCGCGGCCTGCGCACATGCGAACGTAGCGGAAATCGCGACCGCGCAAACTGCGAGACCGAGCCTCGCGCATCTCATGGCGACCTCCTTGTCGGTACACCGGAGTCCCTCGGCGGGCGACCCGCACCGCAACGAGCATTCGAGGAAGTGCGATCAATGCGCTTCCGCGCCTTCGGGCTTGCCGCTCGTCGCGATCCCGCCGAGGTACTTCGCCAGGAAGCGTTCGACGCGCCCGTAGTAATCGAAGACATCCTTGTCATTCCTGAAACCGTGCCCTTCGTCCGCGTACACGACCCACTCGTACGGCTTGTGGTACTTGTCGAGAGCGTCGCGAAACGACGTGCCATGGACGAGCGGCACCCGGCGATCGCTCGCTCCGTAAGCGAGCAGGAGTGGCACGCCGACTCGGTCGGCGTGATCGACCGGGTTCACGCTCTTGAACCTTGCGCGCTCGGTCTTCGGGTTACCTATCCGGTCGATCATCAACCGGTCCTTCTCCGCCAGGCTGGACAGGTCGGTCTGCGCATTGTCGAACAGGTAGTCGATCGAAGTGACCCCGACGTACACGACGGCGCATTTGATGAGATCGGCGTTGGCGATCGAGCCCCACGCCGCGGCGTAGCCACCGTAACTCGCTCCATAAAAGCAAACCCGGGACGGGTCGGCGATTCCCTGCGCAACCGCCCATTTGACGCCGTCGGCGAGGTCGTTCTGCATCGTGTCGCCCCAGTGCCTGAAGCCCGAGGACTCGAGCTTCCATCCGAATCCCTCGGTGCCACGGTACTGAGGACGGAGCACCGCGTAGCCACGCGATGCGAAAAACTGAACTTCCCGGTCGAACTCCCCCCATTCGGCAGCCTGAATGTTCGGCCCACCGTGGATGTCGACGACGAGCGGAACCGGCTTCCCGTGCGCGGAATCCGGAATCGTCAGCAGCGCCGGAATGGTCAGGCCGTCACGAGCAGCGTAGCGAACCCACTTGCTATGCGCCATCGCATTCGGGTCGATCTGCGGCTCGTAGGAGAAGAGTTTCACCATCTGCAACGTCTTGCCGTCGAGCAGATACACTTCGCCAGGGTCGCGGTCCGAAAACGATCTGACGATCCATCGGTCGCCTCTCCGCCGTACGATGTTCACCATTCCGGGAAGCGCCGTGTCGACGCCCTTCTGCACGCGCTCGTATTCCGAATCGAACCACGCGACTCCCGGGCGGTCGGCGGCATACGAGAGTCCCAGTACCTGATGCGCGCGCCAGTCGTTGATGAAATAGGCTGCGACGTCGCGCTGGGGAATGCTCACGACCTTCTTCCAGGCTCCGGTGTCGATCGTGTACTCGTAGATCGATGCGAGGTCCTCCCCGTTTCGCCGTGCCCACACGTAGAGAATCTTTCCGGAGCCGTCGAACTGCATCGGGGCGGACTGGAGTTCGCCGAGCTTCGCCTCGTCTACCTTCACCCACGCGTCGCTCGCGCTCCGGCGCACGTACCAGGCCGACGTGTCCGCATCGACGTCCGCGGTCACGACGGCGCGTCCAACGTTGTCGAAATCGACGACCCAACGCGAGACGAAGCCGGGCGAATCGAAGGAAAGAAGATGTTTGCGCCCGGTCTCGGTGTCGAGGCGGTACAAATCCTCACTCCGTATGTCTCGCTCCCTCGCTGCGACGAGGATGTCCTTGGTGCCGACAATCGGCCGCACCAGCCGGACCGTCAACGGACGGCTGAAACTTTCGGAATCAACGTTGCCGGACGTAACGATCGACGTTTGATAGGCGGTGATCGATCTTACGTCGCTGCCGTCGCGGTTCACCGCGCCCAGCCCAAACGCCGTCGGGGGTTCTCCGACCACCCAATTCATATCGCCAGTGCTATAGACGAGACGCTCGTCGTCGATCCATTCGACGCCAAGCACGTCGCTGCCGTCGGGCGCCTTCATCCGCACCACGCTCTTGGCGTCGAGATCGATGACGGCGAGGCCCAGGCGCCCACCGACAGGGGCGATCACCGCCAGGAAACGTCCATTTGGTGAGAGCTCGGGCCGGCGATAGGCGGGCTTGCGGAAGAAGTCCTCGATCGACGGTGGGGCCGCCTTTCCGGCGGGCGACGGCTTCGCACCCGCCGCGGGCGGCGCGACAGGCCCGCCCTGCGCCGCGAAGGCAGTCCCGGCCGCGAACGCAGCAGCCACAACCAGGAAACCGAGCGGAAATCCTGGGTTCTTGGTCATTGGCGCAGCCCCATCGATGAACCCTGCGCGCTCGGAGCTCGCAGCAGACGGCTCGACCCCGGCCGGCCCCGACGGCATCCACGGGTGAATCTAGTACGGTATGGGTGGATAATCAATGTCGTAATACGACATTGACCAGGCGGAAGACTACACGTCGAGGTTTCGGACGCCGAGCGCGTTGGTCTCGATGAACGCGCGCCTGGGCTCGACCTGCTCGCCCATCAGCGTCGAGAAGATCTCCTCGGAGCCGATCGTGTCCTCGATCTGCACCTTGAGCAGGCGCCGCACCGCGGGATCCATCGTCGTCTCCCAGAGCTGCTCGGGATTCATCTCGCCGAGGCCCTTGTAGCGCTGGATCGATACGCTCTCGCGCGCCTCCGCGAGGAGCCAGTCGAGCCCCTCCTTGAACGAGCCGATCGGCTGCTCGCGCTCGCCGCGGCGCACGATGGCGCCGGGATGGATCAGCCCCTGCAGGACATCGGCGGCGCGGCCGATCTGCGCAGCATCGCCGCCGACGAGGAACTCGGCGTCGAGCGCGCTCGCGTGCGGCGTACCGTGATGCGTGCGCACGACGACGATCCGCCACGCTTCACCCGTCGCGTCGTAGCGTGCGCTCGCGGTGATCTCGGGATCGTCGATCGCCGCCTGGAGCGCATTGGCGCTTTGCGTCGCCTCGCGCTCGGACGCGAGGTCGATACGGACCCCGTTCAGCATCGCACGCAGTGCGGCCGGCTCGACGAGGCGCCCGAGCCGCTCGATCACCGCCTCGGCGAGAAGGTATTCGCGCGCGACGTCGCCGAGCGACTCGGCGGAAAGCGGCTCGCGACCGGCTCCGGGTACGAGCAGGGCGCCCTTCAGCGCGACGCGAAGGAGATGCTGCTTCAGCTCATGATCGTCCTTCAGATAGACGTCCTCCTTGCCCTGCTTCGCCTTGTAGAGCGGAGGCTGCGCGATGTAGATATGGCCGCGCTCGACGAGCTCGGGCATCTGGCGGTAGAAGAACGTGAGAAGCAGCGTGCGGATGTGCGAGCCGTCGACGTCGGCGTCGGTCATGATGATGATGCGGTGATAGCGCAGCTTGTCGGCGTTGAACTCGTCCTTGCCGAAGCCGGTGCCGAGCGCGGTGATCAGCGTGACGATCTCCTGCGAGGAGACCAGCTTGTCGAAGCGCGCGCGCTCGACGTTGAGAATCTTGCCGCGCAGCGGAAGGATCGCCTGGAACCGGCGGTCGCGTCCCTGCTTCGCCGAGCCGCCGGCCGAGTCGCCCTCGACGAGATAGATCTCGCACAGCGACGCGTCGCGCTCCTGGCAGTCCGCGAGCTTGCCGGGAAGGCCCATGCCGTCGAGCACGCCCTTGCGGCGCGTGATCTCGCGCGCCTTGCGCGCGGCTTCTCTCGCGCGCGCAGCATCGACGATCTTCGTGCAGATGATCTTCGCGTCGGCAGGATGCTCAAGAAGGAAGTCGGCGAGCTTCGCCGACACCACCTCCTGCACGATCGGCTGCACTTCCGAGGACACGAGCTTGTCCTTGGTCTGCGAGCTGAACTTGGGCTCGGGTGCCTTCACTGACAGCACGCAGGTAAGACCCTCGCGCATGTCGTCGCCGGTGGTCTCGACCTTCGCCTTCTTCGCGATCTCTTCCTTCTCGATGTAGTTGTTGAGCGTGCGCGTCATCGCCTGCCTGAGGCCGGTGAGATGGGTGCCGCCGTCGCGTTGCGGGATGTTGTTGGTGAAGCACTGGACGTTCTCGGCGTAGGAGTCGTTCCACTGCATCGCCACCTCGACGATGACGCCGTCCTTCTCGCCGATCGCGTGGAAGATCTTCGGGTGCAGCACCGTCTTGCTGCGGTTCATGAACTCGACGAAGCCGCGGATGCCGCCCGAGTAGGCGAAGTTCTCGCTCTTGCCGTCGCGCTGATCGACGAGCTCGATCTTCACGCCGTTGTTGAGGAACGAGAGCTCGCGGATCCTCCGCGCCAGGATCTCGTAGTGGTATTCGATGCGCCCGAAGGTCGCGAGCGAGGCCATGAAGTGAACCTCGGTGCCGCGGCGGTCGGTCGAACCCGTCACCGCGAGCGGGGCGACCGGAACGCCCTGGCGGAACTCCATCTGGTGGATGCGGCCGTTGCGCCAGATCCTGAGCTTCAGCCAGTCGGAGAGCGCATTCACGACCGACACGCCGACCCCGTGCAGACCGCCCGACACCTTGTAGCTGTTCTGGTCGAACTTGCCGCCAGCGTGGAGCTCGGTCATCACGATCTCGGCGGCGGACCGGCGCTCGTCGTCGTCGTCCTTGATGTCGGTC
>DASVWR010000014.1:0-25061 GCA_036393115.1 Casimicrobiaceae bacterium | reverse complement strand
AGGAAGATCCCTTCGCCGATGTCGGTCATGTAGAAGGTGAACGTCCGCCGTGCGGTGAGCGGTTCGAAGGTGGCGCCGAGCTCGAGCGAGTTGGCGATGATCGTGCACGCCTGCTGGATCGGCGCGGCGAGCACCTGGGCGTAAGGCGTGGGCTGCATGCCCCGCGCCGTGCGTACGAAGAGCGGGTCGTTGAATGCCTTCCGCAGCCGTGCGAGCGCGCTGCTCATCGCCGGCTGCGACAGCCCCACGCGCTGCGCCGCCGCGGTGATGCTGCGGTCGGCGAGGATCGCGTCGAAGACGACCAGGAGGTTGAGGTCGAGCGTCGACAGACTGATCCGCCTATTCACGGCGTGGATTCTAAACATAACGCGCCCCCATCTGGACAGCCTCCCGGTGGCTCCCTACATTGGGCAGCGTCCGTTGCAGACCCCTGGACCATCATTCGGAGCGACGCGGTGCCGATATTTCGAACGATCAAGACGAATCTGTACAAGGATTCGGTCGCGCTGATGCGGATCGCGCAGACCGTTCTCCAGCGCGACGGCGTGCGCCGCGCGACGCTGGTAATGGGGACCCCCGCCAACAAGGACATCCTCGCCCAGGCCGGTCTGCTGGACCCCGAGCTGTCGAAGGCGCGACCGGGCGACGTGATGATCGTCGTCGATGCCGAAACGGGCGACGTGCTCGATGCGGCCGCCGCGGCGATTGCCGGCCTCCTCGAAGGCGAACGCCCCCCGGCGGCGTCCGGCAGCGCCGCGGAGCTGCCGCTGCGCTCGATCGCGATGGCGTGCTCGCGAGACGGCGACGCCGCCGCGCTCGCGCAGATCTCCGTTCCCGGGCCCTACGCGGCGGCCGAGGCGATGAAGGCGCTGCGCCGGGGCCTGCACGTATTCCTGTTCAGCGACAACGTGCCGCTCGAGCAGGAGCGCGCGATCAAAGCCGTGGCGCGCGAGAAGGGCCTGCTCGTCATGGGCCCCGACTGCGGCACCGCGATCATTGCCGGCACGCCACTGGGTTTCGCCAACGTCGTCCGCCGCGGCGCGATCAGCCTGGTCGGAGCTTCGGGCACCGGGCTGCAGGAAGTGACGTCGCGGATCCACGCGCTCGGCCACGGCATCCGGCACGCGATCGGAACCGGCGGTCGCGACGTTTCCGAGGAGATCGGCGCAATCACGATGCAGCAGGCGATCGACCTCCTCGCCGCCGACCCGGGCACTCGCGTCATCGGCATCGTGTCGAAGCCGCCGGCGCCCGCAGTGGCCCGGCAGATCCTCGAACGCGTGGGGAAGATCGACAAGCCGGTCCTCGTGCTCTTCCTCGGCGACGACCTGTCGGCGAGACCGCTGCCGCGAAACGTCACGGCGGTCTCGACGCTGTACGACGCCGCCGTGGCCGCGATCGCACGCCTCGACGGAAAGGACGTGATCGCGGCGGAGGACGCCGGTGCGTGGCTGCGACCGGTGCAGGGCGAGGCGGCGCGACTCGCCGCAGGGCAGCGCTTCGTGCGCGGGCTGTACTCGGGCGGCACGTTCTGCGCGGAAGCCCAGCTCGTCTGGCGCGAGCTCGGCCTCTCGGTGCACTCCAACGCTCCGCTCGACAAGCGAGCCGCCGGGATTGCGCCCGAAGGCGCGCACACGGCGATCGACCTCGGCGCCGACGAGTTCACCGTCGGCCGTCCGCACCCGATGATCGATCCGAGCACGAGGATCGATCGCATCGCGGCTGCGGCGCGCGATTCATCGACGGCAGCGATCGTGCTCGACGTCGTGCTCGGCTACGGCAGTCATCCCGATCCCGCCGGTGCGCTGGCGCCGGCGATCTCGGAGGCGCGGGCGGCGAGCGCACGAGAGGGTCGCTATCTGCCCGTTGTCTCGTTCGTGTGCGGCACCGAGGAAGATCCCCAGCATCTTTCGGCACAGCAGGCGCTGCTGCGCTCGGCGGGCGCGCTCGTCCTGCCGAGCAGCACCGCGGCAGCGCGCGCGGCGGGCGAGATCGCGCTGCGTGCATGAATCGCCAGCGCATCGTCATCGCGTTCGGCGGCAACGCGAGCTATCCGCCGAGCATCAAGGGCCTCGCCTCGGAGCAGTTCGCGCTAATCGCGCAAGCGTGCCGGCACCTCGTCCGGATCGTTCAGTCGGGCTATCAACTGGTTCTGACGCACGGCAACGGCCCGGTGGTCGGCAACATCCTGTTCCGGATGGCGCGCACCGCGAACGAGCTGCCGCCGATGCCGATGGACGTCTGCGTCGCGCACTCGCAGGGCGGCATGGGCTACATGCTGCAGCAGACGCTGGCCAACGTCCTGCACGATCAGGGCGTGCAGATGACGGTCAGCTCGATCATCACCCAGGTCGAAGTCAGCGCCGACGATCCCGGCTTCGCCCATCCGACGAAGCCCGTCGGGCGCTTCTTCAGCTCGGCGGACGCCGAGCGGCTCACCCGCGAGCAGGGCTGGAACTTCGTCGAGGACTCGGGTCGCGGCTATCGGCGGGTCGTGCCGTCGCCGCGGCCGCTGCGCATCCTGGAATTGCCAGCAGTCGAGGCATTGCTCGCCGCGAACGTGATCCCGATTGCCGTCGGCGGCGGCGGCATTCCGGTCGCACGCGACGCGAAAGGCGACTACTACGGCGTCTCGGCGGTGATCGACAAGGACCTGACGAGCGCGATGCTCGCCGCGCACCTTGGCGCCCGGACGCTGGTCATGCTGACGGGGGTCGACCGCGTCGCGCTCGACTTCGGCAAGCCGACGCAGCGCGCGATCGACCGGATGAGCGCGAGCGAGGCACGCCGGCATCTGGCGGACGGGCAGTTCCCTCCCGGCAGCATGGGCCCGAAGATCGACGCCGCTCTGCAATACCTGGACGGCGGCGGCGGCGAAGTGATCATCACCTCGCTCGACCGCGTCTGCGACGCGCTGCAGGGGCGCGCCGGAACGAGACTCGTCGCATGACATCACCCCAATACGAAGGAAGAGGAACAGCATGAGCGCTGCGCTGCTGGATCGGACCGCGCTGTCGGTCATCAACGTGGGCGTCGAAACGTTCACGCGAAGCGTCCGCGAAGCCGGCGGGCAGGCGCTTCAGCTCGCCTGGCAGCCGCCGGGCGACGGCGACCCGGGTCTCGCATGGACGCTCGCACTGCTCGCTGGCGATGCCGCCGATCCCGCCTGTCTGGGCACGCGCATCGACCGGGCCAACGCGACCGCCGTCGAGCGGATCCTCGCCGCCCAGCCGATGCTCGTCGATGTCGCGCTGCACGCGCGCGACGTGTGGCCCGAGATGGGCAAGACGCTGCTGCACGCCGGCGCGCCGATCGCGTGGGAAGGCATGTGCGGTCCGATGCAGGGCGCGATGATCGGCGCGCTGCTCTACGAGGGATGGGCCGACACGCCCGAAGCCGCGCACGCGCTCCTCGCGCGAGGTGCGGTCCGCTTCGCGCAGTGCCACGATTTTCACGCGGTCGGACCGATGGCCGGCATCATCTCGCCGTCGATGCCGGTGTTCGTCGTGCGCAACGGCGCGCACGGCAATGTCGCGTACAGCAACATGAGCGAGGGCATCGGTCGCGTGCTGCGCTTCGGCGCCAACGGGCCCGACGTCATCACGCGGCTGCGCTGGATCGAGACCGTCCTCGCGCCGACGCTGCGCGCCGCGATCCGCGCGACCGGCGGCATCGACCTGAAGGCGATCCAGGCGCAGGCGCTGCTGATGGGCGACGAGGTGCACAGCCGCAACGCTGCGGCGACGCTCCAGTTCCTCGCCGCGATCGCCGAACCGCTCGCCGGCGCCGAGCTCGACCGCAAGGCGGTGCGCGAGACGCTGGCGTACATTGCCGGAAACTCGCAGTTCTTCCTCAACCTGTCGATGGCCTCGTCGAAGGCGACGATGGATGCGGCGCACGGCATCGATCGCTGCGGGGTCGTCACCGCGATCGCGCGCAACGGGGTGACGACGGCGATCCGCGTCAGCGGCCTCGGCGGCGAATGGTTCGAGGCTCCTTCGGACATGCCGATCGGGCTGTTCTTTCCTGGCCACACCCAGGCCGACGCGAATCCGGACCTCGGCGACAGCGCGATCTGCGAGACCGCCGGCTTCGGCGGCTTCTCGCTCGCGGCGTCGCCCGCGCTCGTCCAGCTCGTCGGCGGCACCGTGAACGAGGCGATCGGGTACTCTCGCGAGATGTACGAGATCACCGTCGCGCGCAACCCCGCACTTTCGCTGCCGAACCTCGATTTCGCCGGCGCACCCTGCGGCATCGACATCCGCAAGGTGGTCGACAGCGGCATTCGTCCGGCGGTGACCACCGGCATCGCGCACCGAAAGGCCGGCATCGGCCAGATCGGGGCCGGCATCGTGCGCACGCCGATGGACTGCTTCGTCAAGGCGGTGACGGCGTTCGCGAAGCGGCAGGAGATCGGATAGAAGTGCTGAGGGCGCTCACGTCGCCGCGCGGCATGGTCACCGCGCCGCATCATCTCGCCGCGCAGGCCGGCGCTGCGGTGCTGCGCGACGGTGGCAACGCGATCGAGGCGATGGTGGCCGCGGCCGCGACCATCGCCGTCGTCTATCCGCACATGAACAGCCTCGGCGGCGACGGTTTCTGGCTGATCAGCCGGCCCGGCGAGGCGCCGATCGGCATCGATGCCTGCGGCCGGTCGGCCGGTCTCGCCACGCTCGACGCGTACCGCGAGCGCGGCCACACGTCGATCCCGTCGCGCGGACCGCTCGCGGCGAACACGGTCGCCGGGGCGGTATCCGGCTGGCAGGCTGCGCTCGAGCTCGCTCCGGGACGGCTGCCGCTCGCCCGGCTGCTCGAAGACGCGATCTGGTACGCGCGCGAAGGCGTCGCCGTCACGCGAAGCCAGGTCGACTACACCGAGCGATTCCTCGCCGAACTCGCGCCGCAGCCCGGATTCGCGCAAGCGTTCCTGCGCGAACGGCGCCCGCCTGCCGCCCACTCGACCGAGCGGCTGCCTGCGCTCGCCGCGACGCTGTCGCGCCTCGCCGAACGCGGACTCGACGAGTTCTACCGCGGCGAGCTCGGGCGGGCAATGGCCGCCGAGCTGGCCCGCCTCGGGAGCCCGCTGCGCTTCGACGATCTCGAGCGTCATCGCGCCTCGCTCGTCGAGCCGCTCGCGGTCGAGCTGTCGCTGGGGACCGCCTACAATCTGCCGCCGCCGACGCAGGGCCTTGCTTCGCTGATGATCCTCGCGATCTTCGATCGCATCAGGGGCGAGGCGGCCGCCGAGACCTTCGCGCACGTCCACGGCATCGTCGAAGCGACGAAGCAGGCGTTCCTCGTGCGCAACCGGCATGTCGGCGATCCCGAGACGATGCAGGCCGATCCCCGCGCGTTTCTGCATCCCGACGCGATCGCGGAGCGCGCGCGAGAGATCGATCCGGCACATGCGCGCGCGTGGCCCGAGCCCGCCATCCGCGGCGACACGGTATGGATGGGGGCTGCCGACGCCAGCGGCACGATGGTCAGCTATATCCAGAGCCTCTACTGGGAGTTCGGCTCCGGCGTGGTCCTGGAGGACAGCGGCGTCACCTGGCAGAATCGCGGCGCCAGCTTCTCGCTCGATGCGGCCTCGCATCTCGCGCTCGCACCGCGGCGCAAGCCGTTCCATACGCTCAATCCCGCGCTCGCGCGGCTTGCCGACGGACGCGAGATCGTCTACGGCAACATGGGCGGCGACGGCCAGCCGCAGAGCCAGGCGGCGGTGCTGAGCCGCTGCGCGATCTACGGTCAGGATCTGCAGCAGGCGGTCAGCGCACCGCGCTGGCTGCTCGGCCGCACCTGGGGCGAGATGAGCGTGAGCCTCAAGCTCGAGGATCGCTTCGACCCGTCGCTCGTCGCAGCGCTGCGCGCGGCCGGGCACGACGTCGAGGTCATCGCCCCGTACTCGGATCTCGTCGGCCATGCCGGGGCGCTGCTGCGCCATCCGAATGGAATGATCGACGGCGCGAGCGACCCTCGCTCGGACGGCTCGGTGGCAGGATTCTGAGGGGAATGCGCGACAAACCGGCGCGGGAGCTGTCCGCTCAGCGCGCCATCTCCGCCGACGCGGAGCTCGTTCGAAGGCTCGGCTGCGGCTTCCGCGGGCGCGTGCACAGCGCGTTCGAGAAGACGGTCAACGTCGAGGTCGAGGACGGCGACCTCGTCGCGATCGCGTGTCGCAGCGCCGACAACGCGCCGGACACCGTCGTCGTCGACATCGAAGGGTTTGGCGGGGTCGGCATCGAGCGCGGCGACCCGGTGCATGCCGACTCCGGCACGCTGCGAGCGGGGCCCCTCGGGGTTCGCCTCGACGGCGTGTCGAGCTGGTCGGGAGCGCTGCCGGTCTTTCCGCGCGATGATAAGAGGCTGCGCGCGAACCTCTGCTCGATCGAGACTCGCATTCGACTTGCCACGAGCGCGCGCCGCATGCCCGGACGCCGCAATCCCACCGACCGCTTTGCCGACGACGCCCGCGCTGCGCTCGATCAGCGCGCGGCGAGGCTGCGCGCTTCGCTGCTGCGGGCGGACTTCGGCGCGGCGCGCGCATCGGCGGCGGCGATGATCGGACTCGGGCCCGGCCTCACGCCGTCGGGCGACGACTTTCTCGTGGGGCTGTTCGCGACGCTCAACATCGCGCTCAGTCCGTGTTACCCGCTGCGCGCGATCTGCGGCGAGGTCGTCGCGTTCGCGCGATCGTCGACCAACGCGATCAGCGTCGCAGCGCTCGCCAACGCCGCGCGCGGCCGCGTGCGCGAATCGATCGGTGCGCTCGCGCGCGAGCTGATCGACGGAACGCCTGCGGGCCTCGGCGATGCGCTCGACCGCGTGCTTGCCATCGGCGCCACATCCGGAGCCGAAATTGCCGCGGGCCTCGCGTTCGGGTTCGCGGTCAACCTGGAACTCTGCTCGCGGGCGATCACCAGCCGAGCGCGATGCCTTCCCCCCGAGGGTCGGCGCCGCCTTCGTGAAACTCGGCCCACGCACCCTTGACGCGGATGGCCTGCGCGGTTCCCATGCGCGGGCTCGGCCACGGAGCCACAGCGGCCGGATGCCCGCGTGCACGCAGCGCGCCAAGCACGTCGTCGCCCACCGCCGATTCGATCAGGAGCTGATTGGCCGAGTCTTCCCACGAGCGGCCGTACAGCACGCGCGGCGCCTCGATCGCTCGCTGCGGGTCGAGGCCGAAGTCGACGACGCGGGTGACGAGCGACGCGTTGGTCTGCGCCTGTACCTCGCCGCCCTGAGTGCCGTGCACGAGATACGGCGCGCCGCCGCGGCAGAGGATGCCCGTCATCAGCGTCGAAGCGGACCGCTTCCTCGGCGCCAGCACGTTCGGGTGCTGCGGATCGAGCGAGAAGTAGCTGCCGCGGTTCTGCAGCAGCACTCCGCTCGCCGGATCGAGCACCGCCGCGCCGAAGTCGAAATAGAGGCTCTGCACCAGGCCGACCGCATTGCCTTCGCCGTCGGCGGTGGCGATGAACACGGTGTCGTCGCCGGATGGCGGGCTCTCTTGCGCAATCGACGGATCGGCGAGCCAGCCATCGCGCTCGGCGCGCGCGAGCGCCGGGTCGAGCAGGTCGGCGATCGGGATGGCGTGGAAGCGCGGGTCGGTCAAATGCGCGTTGCGCTTCCGGAGGGCCCATTTGATGCCCTGGATCAGCGCATGGTAGTACTCGAGCGAATCGTCGCCGCCACGCGCGAGGTCGACGCCGTCGAGGAACGACAGGATCATGAGCCCGGCGATGCCCTGCGACGGCGGCGGAGCCTGCCAGGCGACGCAGTCGCGGTAGCGCACCGAAATCGGCTCGACCTCGAACGCGTGGTACGCCGCGAAATCGTCGGTGCGAAGCATCCCGCCGGCCGCGTCGAGACAGCGCACGATCGACGCGGCGGTCACTTCGTAGAAATGCCTCGGGCCGCGGCGTGCGACGGCTTCGAGCGTGTCCGCGAGCGCCGGCTGCTCGAGGCGGCCGCCGGCGGGGATCGGGGCATCCGCGTCGAGGAACAGCGACGATGACCCGGGATCGCCGCGCAGCACCGAAGCGCGATCGCCGATCCATTTTGCGAGGTCCTCGCTCACCGGCGCGCCGTTTCGGGCGTACGCGATGGCGGGCTCGAGAAGCCGCGTCAGCGGAAGCCGGCCCCATCGTCGATGCGCCACACCCCAGCTCTCGACGGCACCCGGCACCGTGAGCGCCGCCCGCGGACCGCGCAGCGGAATCGCCGCCTCGCCTGCGAAGCGGTCAGGAGTAACGGTTGCACCGGAGGGACCGCTGCCGTCGATCGCGACGGGGCGCCCGGCGCCGGACGGGTGTACCAGCCAGAACGCGTCGCCGCCGACGCCCGTCATGTGCGGCAGCACGACACCGAGCGTTGCCGCGGCGCAGATCGCCGCATCGACGGCGCTCCCGCCGTCGCGCAGCACGTCGAGGCTCGCGATGGAGGCGAGGTGATGCGGGGTCGCGACCATGCCGTGCTCGCCCTGGGCGAGTGGTCGCGTCACTCTCGATCGGTCCATACGCACTGCGACGATACACTATCGCGCGCGCCGAATCGTGCGCGCAGCGGCAATCGTCGGTACACTTGCGAACGCCGCATTCTGAACCAGCCTCGATGGAAGAATCGATCCACCGCCAGGCGCTCGCCGACCTCGTCCGCCGCAGCGCGGCACGCAATCCGGACAAGCTCGCGATCGTCTGCGGCGACACGCGCTGGACCTATGCGGAATTCCACGCGGTGACCGGGCGCGTGGCCGCGGGCCTCGCGAAGCGCGGCATCGTGAAGGGCGACCGGGTCGCTGTTCTCGCGAGGAACTCGCACGCGTTCGCGGCGCTGCGCTTCGCGCTCGCGCGCCTCGGCGCGGTGCTGGTGCCGATCAACTTCATGCTGAAGGCCGACGAGGTCGCGTTCATCCTGCGGCACTCGAGCGCACGGATGCTGGCGACCGACGGCGGCCTTGCCGAGCTCGCACGGGCCGCCGCGGCGCTCGATACGAAGGTCGAAGAGCTCGTCTGGATTCCGGGCGAGGAGGCGGGCGCCCCGGTGGCGGGGCTCGTCTCGTTCGACGAGCTCGCCGCGGAGGCCGGTGTGGCCCCGGAGATCGCGCTCGGCGGCAGCGACCTCGCGCAGATCGTCTACACGAGCGGCACCGAGTCGGCGCCGAAGGGCGCGATGCTCAGCCACGATGCGGTCCTCTGGCAGTACGTGAGCTGCATCGTCGACGCATCGATCGCGCACGACGACCTCGTGCTGCACGCGCTTCCGCTCTATCACTGCGCGCAGCTCGACGTCTTCCTCGGTCCCTCGATCTACGTCGGCGCGACCAACGTCATCACCGCGAAGCCGACGCCCGACAACCTGCTGCCGCTGATCGCGCGCCACCGCATCACGTCGTTCTTCGCACCGCCGACCGTGTGGATCGCGCTCCTGCGCTCGCCGCTGTTCGATGCGACCGACCTCGCGTCGCTCGCCAAAGGCTATTACGGAGCTTCGATCATGCCGGTCGAGGTGATGCGCGAGCTCGCGCGCCGGCTGCCGAAGGTGCGGCTGTGGAATCTCTATGGGCAGACCGAGATCGCTCCGCTCGCGACGATGCTGGGGCCCGACGACCAGCTCCGCAAGCCGGGGTCGTGCGGGCGCGCGGTGCTGAACGTCGAGAGCCGCGTCGTCGACGATGCGATGCGCGACGTGCCGAAGGACGGCCGCACCATCGGTGAGATCGTCCACCGCAGCCCGCAGCTCCTCACCGGCTATTTCCACGACGACGAGCGGACCAGGGCGGCCTTCCAGGGCGGATGGTTCCACTCGGGCGATCTCGCCACGATCGACGCCGAGGGTTACATCAGCGTCGTCGACCGCAAGAAGGACATGATCAAGTCGGGCGGCGAGAACGTCGCGAGTCGCGAGGTCGAGGAAGCGATCTACCGCCTCGGCGGAGTGTCCGAGGTGGCCGTCATCGGTCTCCCGCACCCTGCGTGGGTCGAGGCAGTGGTCGCGGTCGTTGTGGCGAAGGCCGGGGCCGGAGTCGACGAGGCCGCCGTGCTCGAGCATTGCCGGGCGGTCCTCGCGTCGTTCAAGGTTCCGAAGCGCGTACTGTTCGTCGAGTCGCTGCCGAAGAATCCCAGCGGGAAGCTCCTTAAGCGCGAGCTGCGCAGGAGCCACGAGGCGCTCTTCGCGTCGTCGCGCTGAGCTGCGACCGCCGCCGGCCGCGGCAGGCGCCGACGGTCGCGTTCGTCAGCGCGCCGGCCGCCGGCGCGCGCGTTCGTCAGCGGGTCGGCGCCCGCTCCATCGCGACTTCCTCGCGCAGGCTCTCGATGTCGCGCCCGATCGTCGCGACGGCGAGCGTACGTCCGCCGAGGCGGTAGCGAATCGCGCAATCGCGGGCGTCGAGGCTGCCGTCGATGTCGATCGCGTCCCAGCGCTCGGCGTGGCCGACGTAGTTGATCGCGACGTCGTAATGCTGGCTCCAGAAGAACGGCACGATGTCGCAGGCGACGCGCTGGCCGAGTATGTTGCGCGCCGCGATCTGGCCGTGGCGCTCGGCGACGACCCAGTGCTCGACGCGGATCTTCTCGCCGCTGTGCGGATCGGGCCAGCGGACCGCATCGCCGGCGGCGAAGACATCCGGAGCGCTCGTCTGCAGATAGCGGTCGACGACGATGCCGCGATCGATCGCAAGACCGGCCTGCTGCGCGAGGGCGAGCGACGGTCGTACGCCGACACCGAGGATGGCGAGATCGGCCTCGAACGCGCTGCCGTCGTCGAGCGTCACCTTGTTGCCATCGAGACCGCGGACGGTGTGCCCGAGGTGGAACGCGACGCCCTTCGACTCGTGAAGTCTCCGCACGAACTGCCCCGCCGCGGTGCCCAGCACACGCTCGAGCGGGACCTTCTCGGGCCCGACGACGTGGACCTCGATGCCGCGTGCGGTGAGCGATGCCGCGACCTCGAGACCGATGAAGCTCGCGCCGACGACGAGCGCGCGCATTGACGTCGACGCACGTGCGACGATCGCCTTGCTGTCGGCGAACGAGCGCAGGTAGAGGAGCTGATCCGCGGCGGCGCCGGGGATGTCGAGGCGCACAGGGTCGGCGCCGGTCGCGATCAGGAGCGCGCCGTACGGGTAGCGGCGGCCGTCGTCGAGCACCGCCTCCTTGCGGCGTGCGTCGAGCGCGATCACGTGCGCGTTCAGCACGAGGTCGATCGCGCGGTTGGCGTAGAACTCCGGCGGACGCAGCGGAATCCAGTCGTCGGGCGCGCTGCCGGCGAGGAAATCCTTCGAGAGGTTCGGACGATCGCACGGCGGCGAGTCGTCGGCGGAGAGCATCGTGATCGTCCCCGCGTAGCCTTCGCGGCGCAGCATGTCGGCTGCCGCGAGTCCCGCGGCACCGCCACCGACGATCACGACGACGCCCGGCGGCAGCGCCGGGCCCGCGATGCTGCGCGGACGCGGCTCCGCGAGGCGCTCGCGCGCAAAGACGGTGTCGCCGACCGCTTCGACGCGCCAGCACGGGACCGGGTCGAGCGCCGGAGCGGCGAGCGCTTCGCCGCTCGCGAGGTCGAAGCACGCGTGGTGCCACGGGCAGCGCAGCGCTCTTCCGTCGACGAGGCCCTCGGCGAGCGGCCCGTGATAGTGCGTGCAATGGGCGCCGACCGCGTACACGGTCTCGCCTTGCCGGACGAGGACGGCGTCGTCGTCGCCGACGCGGCCGGCGAGCGTACCGCCGTCGGGGACGCGGCTCAGCGCGATGCCGGCGCGGAAGTCGGGAAGTTCGGAGATTTCGTTCGTGCTCACGCTTTGCCCGCGCTCGTCGCAGTCACCATCGTCATCACCGCCATCGTCCTCATCATCATCATGATCGGCATCGGCCGCGCTGCAGCCGGGCGACTTCGAGAATACGCCCGCGCGGGGCCCGCGCAAAACGACGGGCGCGCGGCGCCCGAGGATTGGGACGCGCGCGGCGCGAGCTCGGCAGGCTCTGGGCGGGGTTGACACGTGTTCGCATTTCGCATACCGTATTCGAAACTCGAACCGAACGACCACGCCGTGGCGGAGGCTTCGCGCATGGACACTGCCCAGGACCGTATCCGCGTCATCATCGCCAAGGTGGGACTCGACGGCCACGATCGCGGCGTCAAGATCGTCGCCCGCACGCTGCGCGACGCCGGCATGGACGTCATCTACACCGGGCTCCATCGCACGGCCGAGGAGGTCGTCGATGCGGCGATCCAGGAGGACGTCGACGTCATCGGCGTCAGCATCCTCTCCGGCGCGCACATGACGGTGTTCCCGCGCCTCGTCGAGCTGCTGCGGTCGAAGGGCGCCGACGACATCCGCGTGATCGGGGGCGGGGTAGTCCCCGACGACGATCTGCCGAAGCTGCGGGAGATCGGCGTCGCCGAGTTCCTGCTGCAGGACACGCCGCCCGACGCGATCGTCGCGGCGGTTCGTCGCGTCGTCGCCGAGCGCGGCGCTCGCTAGCGTCGATCGACGCGATGAAGGTCGCGATGGAACAGTGGTCGTTTCCGCCGCGCTTCGACGCGCACTACCTGCCGTCGCCGGAATCGCGCTACTGGTTTCCGCAGCG
The DNA here is from genome assembly GCA_036393115.1 of Casimicrobiaceae bacterium. Lineage (GTDB taxonomy): Bacteria > Pseudomonadota > Gammaproteobacteria > Burkholderiales > Casimicrobiaceae > VBCG01. Next base: position 12,474 of record DASVWR010000014.1, on the reverse strand, counting down.
CGAGACGATGCCGCCGGCCGAACGGGACGCGAAGATCCTCGAGCGCCTCAAGGTCCTCACGCGCTACGCGTGGGACCATTCGCCGTTCTATCGGCGCAAGTGGGACGAGGCGGGCTTCCACCCCGATCGCCTGCGCTCGCTCGACGACTTCGAGGCGAAGGTGCCGGTGATCGCGAAGAAGGACCTGCGCGACGCGCAGTCGCGGGTGCCGCCGTTCGGCGATTACCTGTGCGTTGACGATGCGGAAGTGCATCACATCCACGGCACGTCGGGCACGACCGGACGGCCGACGGCATTCGCGATCGGGCGCGCGGACTGGGACTCGATCGCCAACGCGCACGCGCGGATCATGTGGGGCATGGGGATCCGCCCTGGCGATACCGTGTTCGTCGCCGCCATCTTCAGCCTTTACATGGGCTCGTGGGGCGCACTGTCGGGAGCGGAGCGCATGCGCGCGAAGGTCTTCCCGTTCGGCGCCGGCGCGCCGGGGATGACCGCCCGCGCCGCGATGTGGCTTGCGATGACGCGGCCCGCCGGCCTCTACGCGACGCCGTCGTTCGCGCTGCATCTTGCCGAGGTCGCGCGCGCCGAGGGCCACGATCCGCGATCGTTCGGGCTCAAGACGATGTTCTTTTCCGGCGAGCCGGGTGCCTCGGTACCGGGCGTGCGCGACCGGATCGTCGAGGCGTACGGCGCGCGCGTCATCGATTGCGGCTCGATGGCCGAGATGACGCCGTTCATGCACGTCTCGGGCAGCGCCGAGACCGACGGCATGCTGTGCTGGCAGGACATCGTCTACACCGAGGTCTGCGATCCGAAGACGTTTCGCCGCGTTCCCTGGGGCGAGCGCGGGACCCCCGTCTACACGCACCTCGAGCGGACGTCGCAGCCGATGATCCGGCTCGTCTCGGGTGACCTCACGCTGTGGGAGAACGGGCCGACCCCCTGCGGGCGCACGTATCCGCGGCTGCCGCAGGGCATCTTCGGGCGCATCGACGACATGTTCACGATCCGCGGCGAGAACGTCTATCCGAGCGAGGTCGACGCCGTGCTGAACGCGCTCGACGGCTACGGCGGTGAGCACCGGATCGTCATCACCCGCGACGGTGCGATGGACGAGCTCGTCATCCGCGTCGAGATCTCGGCGGCGCGCGCCGCCGGCGGCACCGACGCGATGCGCGCGCTCCACGACGAGGCCGGCAGGCAGCTCTCGCGCGTCCTCGGCCTGCGCTCGAAGATCGAGGTCGTCGCACCAGGCACCTTCCCGCGCACCGACTTCAAGGCGCGCCGCGTCGTCGACGATCGCGACGTGTTCCGCGAAATGAACGCGCGCATCAAAGGGTGAGGCCGTCGATGGCCTACATCCCCTCCGCGGAGCTCGTGCCGCGGGTGCTCGAAGGCAATCTCCGCGCGATCGCGCGCCTCGTCTCGCGTGCCGAGTCCGGCGTCGAAGAGGCGCGTGCGGCGCTCGACGAAGCGTTCCGGCACGCCGGCCGCGCGCACATCGTCGGCATCACCGGCGTTCCGGGGAGCGGCAAGTCGACGCTCGTCACCGCGCTGACGACGGCGATTCGCCGGAGCGGCCGCAAGGTCGCGATCGTCGCGATCGATCCCTCGAGCCCGTTCTCGGGGGGCTCGATCCTCGGCGACCGCATCCGCATGGGCGAGGTTGCCGGCGACCCCGGCGTCTTCGTCCGCAGCATGGCGACTCGCGGCGCACTGGGCGGCCTCGCGCGCGGCGCGCTCGAAGTGGTCGACGTGCTCGACGCGGCCGGCTTCGACGTCGTCGTGATCGAGACGGTCGGCGTCGGCCAGGACGAGGTCGACATCGCGCGCGCGGCGCACACGACGGTGGTCGTGTCGGCGCCCGGTCTCGGCGACGACGTCCAGGCGATCAAGGCCGGCATCCTCGAAGTCGCCGACATCCACGCGGTCAGCAAGTGCGACCGGCCCGACGCCAATCGGACGATCGCCGATCTCAAGAACATGCTCGCGCTGGGCGTCGGGCCGGGGACGCGCTACGGTGTGAAGCTGAAAACCGGGACGGACGACGATTTCGAGTGGCGTCCGCCGGTGATCGCGACGTCGTCGGTGCGCGGCGAGGGTATCGACGAGCTCGCTGCGGCGATCGACCGCCACTACGAAACGCTGCGCAACACCGGTGAGCTCGACGCGCGCCGCGCGCGGATCGCCGAGCGGCGGATGCTCGCCGCCGGCGAAGACATCCTGCGCGCACGCTTCGCGCACCATCGGGAAGGCCGCATTGCCGAGCTGCTCGAAGGAATCCGGACGCGCCGGATCTCGCCGCACGCAGCGGCGACGCGGCTGCTCGACGAACTGCATCCAGGAGACGAGGCATGAACGAGTCGAAGGCTTCCATTTCCGCCGGTCCCGACGCCGCCGCGCGCGGCACGCTCGCGGCCGGCGTCGAGTCGTGGGAGAAGAACGAGGTCGCCGGCTTCCTCGCGAAGGCCCCCGAGCGCGCGCAGCGCTTCGAGACCTACGGCGGGTTCCCGCTGAAGCGCACGTACACTGCGCTCGATCTCGCCGGGACTGCGCTCGACGACATCGGGCTACCCGGCCGCTACCCGTTCACGCGTGGCCCGTATCCGACGATGTACCGCGGCCGGCTGTGGACGATGCGCCAGATCGCCGGCTACGGCACGGCGGAGGACACGAACCAGCGCTTCAAGTACCTGATCGCGCAGGGACAGACCGGTCTCTCCACCGATTTCGACATGCCGACGCTGATGGGCTACGACAGCGACCATCCGATGAGCGAGGGCGAGGTCGGCCGCGAGGGTGTTGCGATCGACACGCTCGCCGACATGGAGCTCCTGTTCGACGGCATCGATCTCGAGAAGATCTCGGTGTCGATGACGATCAACCCGAGCGCGTGGATCCTGCTCGCGATGTACGTCGCCTTCGCGCGCAAGAAGGGCTACGACCTCGACAAGCTGTCGGGGACGATCCAGGCCGACATCCTGAAGGAGTATCAGGCGCAGAAGGAGTGGGCGTTCCCGGTCGCGCCGTCGGTGCGCATCGTGCGCGACAGCATCACCTGGTGCGCGCGCAACATGAAGCGCTACAACCCGATCAACATCTCGGGCTACCACATCTCGGAGGCAGGGAGCTCGCCGCTCGACGAGGTCGCATTCACGATGTGCAACCTGATCGCCTACGTCGAGGAGGTGACGAAGACCGGCATGCACGTCGACGAGTTTGCGCCGCGGCTCGCGTTCTTCTACGTTTGCCAGGCCGACTTCTTCGAGGAGATCGCGAAGTTCCGCGCCGTGCGCCGCGTCTACGCGAAGATCATGCGCGAGCGCTTCGGCGCGAAGAATCCCGAGTCGATGCGCCTGCGCTTCCACTGCCAGACCGCCGCGGCGTCGCTCACCAAGCCGCAGTACCGGATCAACGTCGTACGCACGGGTCTGCAGGCGCTCGCCGCCGTGCTGGGGGGCGCGCAGAGCCTGCACACCAACGGCATGGACGAGGCGTTCGCGATCCCGACCGAGGAGGCGATGAAGATCTCGCTGCGGACACAGCAGATCATCGCCGAGGAGTCGGGCGTCGCGAACGTCGTCGACCCGCTCGGCGGCTCGTACTTCGTCGAGAGCCTGACCACCCAATACGAGCGCGCGATCTTCGACATCGTCGACGAGGTCGACCGCAACGGCGGCACGATCAGGCTGACCGAGGAGGGCTGGTTCCAGCGCCGCATCGCCGATTTCGCCTACGAGATGGCGCTAAAGAAGGCCAATGGCGAGAAGCCGGTGATCGGCGTCAACCGCTACGTCGAGCCCGACGAGAAGTCCGAGATCGAGCTCCACCCGTACGACCCGACCACCGCCGTGCGGCAGATCGCGCGCCTGCGCGCCGTGCGCGCCGGGCGCGATCGGGCGAAGGTCGACGCGCTGATGCAGCGTCTCGTTGCCGTGGCGAAGGACGAGCGCGAGAACATCATGCCGGTCACGATCGATCTCGTCGCCGCCGGAGCGACGATGGGCGAGATCATCGAGCGGCTCAAAGGGCTGTGGGGCACTTATCGCGAACAGCCGGTGTTCTGACAGACGCCGGAGCGGGGCAGGGATCGTCGTGAACGAAGTCGATCGATCGGTCGCAGGCTACGTCGCCCGGTTTCTCAGGGCGCGCGGCGTCGACCGCGTGTTCGCGCTCTGCGGCGGGCACATCATGCCGCTCTGGATGGCGATCGACGCCGCGGGGATCGCGATTGTCGACGTCCGCGACGAACGCGCCGCGGTCTACATGGCGCACGCGTACGGCGAGCTTCGCGACGGCTTCGGCGTCGCACTCGTGACCGCGGGCCCCGGCGTGACCAACGCGATCACCGGCATCGCCAACGCGCACGTTGCGCGCGCGCCGGTTCTCGTCCTCTCGGGCGTGCCGCCGCAGCCGCAGGAGGGCCGCGGCGCGTTGCAGGATCTTCCCCACGTCGAGCTCGTGCGGCCGCTGACGCGCGATGCGCGCACGCTGCGCGAGCCCGCGCTCGTGCCGGCGGCGCTCGACGAGGCCGTTGCGCGCGCACTTGGGGAGGGAGGCGAGCCCGGCCCTGTCTACATCGATTTTCCGACCGACACGCTGCTGGCATCGCTGCCGCCGGCGGTCGAGCTCGCCGAGTATCTCGCTCCGCAGCGTCGTCCGGGACCGGCGCCGCACGAAGCCGCGGTGCGCGCGGCGGTCGACCTCCTGTGGTCGGCACGCCGGCCGCTGGTGATCTCCGGCCGCGGTGCGCGACGCACGGGCGCGCCACTCGCGGCGCTCCTCGATCGTCTCGGCGCCGTCTATCTCGACACCGGCGAAAGCCGCGGCGTGATCCCCGACGACCATCCGGCTGTCGTCGCGGCGATGCGCGGCACGGTGATCGGCGAGGCCGACGTCGTGCTGACGGTCGGCCGGCGCCTCGACTTCCAGCTTGCCTACGGCTCGCCCGCGGTCTTCGGCAACGCGCGCTTCGTGCGCATCGCCGACACTCCCGGCGAGCTGCGCGACAACCGCCGCGGGGTGGTCGAGATCCTCGCCGACTGCGGCGATGCATTGACGGCAATCGTCGCCGCGGCGGGCGCGCGCCTGCCGGCCACCGATCGCGAGTGGGCGCGCGGCCTGCGCCGGCGACACGTCGAGCGCGCGGCGAAGCTCGACGCAAGCATGCGGAATGCCGCCGACGACGCCGAAGGTCGCATGCATCCGAACCGATTGCTCGCCGCGTTGCAGGAACGGATCGGCACGGACGCAATCGTCGTGGCCGACGGCGGCGATCTTCTGAGTTTCGCGCGCATCGGCATCCATGCCGCGACCTGGCTCGATCCGGGGCCGCTCGGCTGCATCGGCATCGGGACGTCGTTCGGCACCGGCGCCGCACTCGCCTGTCCCGGACGAACCGTCTGTGTGGTCACCGGCGACGGCGCGTTCGGCTTCAACGCGATGGAGATCGACACCGCGGTGCGCCATCGCGTGCCGCTGCTCGTCGTCGTGGCGAACAACGGCGCATGGCAGATCGAGGTCGACGATCAAACACGCCGCTTCGGGCGCGTCACCGGCACCCGGCTGCAGTTCGCCGATCACGCGGCGATGGCGCGCGCGTTCGGCATGCATGCCGAGAGGGTCACCCGCGCCGACGATCTCGGTGCCGCGATCGATCGCGCGCTCGCCAATCGTCCGGCGCTTCTCGACGTCGTCGTGAGCCCCTCGGCAGCGTCGTCCGACGCGCGCTCTGGACTTGCGCGCGTTCCCGACCTGCAGGCGCTCGACGCGTGGGACGACGCGGAACGCCGCTGGCGCGCATCGCGCTGACAGGCCCAAATTCGCGGCCGCAACGTTTCCAGATCCCACAACGAATCCGCACCGAGCGCTCCGGATGAAGACCCTTGCCCCCGCACCTTCGATCGCTGATCAGGTGTACGAGTCGATCCTCGGCGCGATCTGCGACGGCGAGCTTGCGCCGGGTGCGCGGCTGACGCAGGACTCGGTCGCGTCGATGCTGTCGGTGTCGAGGCAGCCGGTGGGCCAGGCGCTGATGCTCCTGAAGCAGCAGCGCCTGCTCGTCGATGCCGGCAGGCGCGGACTCAGGGTCGCTCCGCTCGATCCCGCATTCCTGCGCTCGATCTATCAGCTAAGGCTCGCGCTGGAGCCTTACGCGGCAAACCTCGCTGCGACGAACGCGACCGCCGCGGATATCGCGCGCGGAGAGGAGCTGCTTGCGGCCGGCCACAAGGCGCTTGCGTCGGGCTCGATCGCCGGGCTGATCGGCGCCGACATGGCGTTCCATATGCACATCTACGATGTCGCAGGCAATCCGCTGTTCGTCGACGTGATGGGGCAGCTCTGGAACCATCTGCGGCGCGCGATGCGCGAGGTGATCCAGCATCCCGAGCTTCGCGAGGTCGTCTGGAAGGAGCATACGGCGATCCACGCCGCCCTCCGCGATCGCGACGGCGCGCGCGCGGCCACGCTGATTCGCAGCCACCTCGAGCGCGCGGCCGCCAACGTCGATGGCGCGTTGCTCAGGCCGGGGACGGGCGTCCGTCGACCCGCTTCAGCTCGCTCCGATAGCGCGCGCCGCGGCGCACGTAGCGCTCGCTGATCGCGCGCAGCCCGGCGACCTCGGCGTCGGTGAGGTCGCGCAGGGCCCGCGCCGGCGCGCCGACGATCAGCGTGCGGTCGGGGAACGTCTTGCGTTCGGTCACCAGCGCGCCTGCTGCAACGAGACAGTGGCGCCCGATCACCGCGTGGTTCATCACCAGCGCCTGGATGCCGATCAGGCTGCCGTCACCGACCGTGCAGCCGTGGATCATCGCCTGATGGCCGACCGACACGCGCGCACCGAGCGTCAGCGGCACGCCCGGATCGACGTGCAGCACCGCGCCATCCTGCACGTTGCTGTCGTCGCCGATCGTGATCAGATCGTCGTCGCCACGAATGACCGCGGCCGGCCACACGGTGACGCGTGCGCCGAGGCGAACGTTGCCGATCAGCGTCGCCTCGGGAGCGATCCACGCCGAGTCGGGGATGTTCGGCGCTGCGGCGCCCAGTCGGTAGATTGGCATAGGGGTCCGTCGTCAGCGCTGCCGGGCCTTCGAGGGCGCGTTCACGGGTTGTCGAGGCTGCCGGAGGACTTCGGCCACGCGACGATCCCCCATGGCAGATGCACGTCGGCGATCGTCGTCAGCGGCTTCCAGGTCTTCGCGTCGATGACTCGCAGGTCGTTCGAGCGACCGCAGGCGACGATCACCTTCGCATCGTCGGGCGTGAACGTGAAATGCCAGCAGCGCTTGCCGATCGGCACCGAAGCGACTTTGGACCAGTCAGCCGTCGCGTAGACTTCGAGCAGGCTCCCGCGCGCCGCGGCGACGATGACGTGCCGTCCGCTGCGATCGAACGCGACTCCATACGGACCGGCGGCGGTCGGCACCGACTTCAGCATCGTGAAGCCGGCGTCGAAGACGAGAAAGTTGTTCGAGTTCTCGAGCGTGACCACCCACGTTTTCCCGTCCGGCGACACCTTGACGCCGCGCGGCCGACTGCCCCACTGCCTGACGTCGATCGTGCGCTCGAGGTGGCCGTTCGACTTGTCGTAGATCGCTAGCGTGTCGTTGCCCTCGTTCGCGACGACGATCGAGCGGTCGTCGGGCGAGAACTCGACGCCCTCGGTCTCGCGTCCGCCGGCGAGGAAGCTGCGCGCGGTGCCCGCGGCGACATCGACGGCCGCGACCTCGGCCGGCGCACCCCCCATCTCCTCGTCTTCGCCCTTCTTCGGCGGGCCGCCCTCACTCGACGGCTCGTAGGTGACGAAGGCTGTCTTGCCGTCGCGATCGATTCGCATGAACTCCGGGTTCTTGCCGATGTGGATGCGCCGCAGAACCTTGCCCGACGCGAGGTCGATCACCGAGACGTCGGCCGTATGCTGATTCGCGGTCAGGAGCTCGCGTCCGTCGGGAGTCACGGCGATTCCGCGTGGCCCGTTGCCGCCGACGTCGATCGTCTTCGTCACGGTGAGCGTCGCGAGATCGATCACTTGCACGCCTTCGGGGGTGCTGACGTAGCCGACGTCTGCGGGCGCCGCTGCCGCGGCGTTCTCCGGTGCGAGCACGACGACGCCGAGCGCGAGAACGATGACGCCGAGCGCGAGCGCCGTCGCGGCGACGAGCCCGGCGACCGGCTTCGCCGGAAGCGTCGTGTGCGTCGCCACGGCTGCGCGCGTCTTTACCATCGGCATCGCGTTATGCTCCAATGACCGGCCCGCAACCCGCGGACCGAGGCGACATGGTAGCGCGACACGCATGAGCACGCACGCGAACGCACACGCGAACACACTGCAGCGCGAGGCCGCGGGCGGCGCACGCGCCGCGCGCACCGATCGTTACGACACGACGACGATCGTCCTGCATTGGGCGATCGCGATCCTCGTCGTGACGCTGCTCGTCACGGGCTGGTACATGGTCGGCGTGCCGAAGCTGACCCCTGCGCGCGGGTTCTGGTACAACCTGCACAAGTCGCTCGGCATCGTCACTGCGGCGCTGATCGTGATCCTGATCGTGCGGCGGATGTTCCACCGCGCGCCGCCGCTGCCGGCGACGATGCCGGGATGGGAGCGGCGCGCCGCGCATCTCAATCACGTCGCGTTCTACGTGCTGCTGGTGCTGTCGACGGCCGCGGGCTACCTGACGTCGTCGTTCAGCCGCTTCGGGCCCAAGGTGTTCGGCATTCCGCTGCCGCATTGGGGCTGGGACGATGTCGCGCAGCGGACGCAGTACGCGAGCGCGCATCGCGTGATCACCTGGGTGTTCGCGGTACTGATCGTCGTGCACGTCGCTGCCGCGCTGAAGCATCTCGTCGTCGATCGCGACGGCGTCGTCGCGCGGATGCTTCCCGGGCGCTGATCGCCGGCGCCCGCGGCGCCGGCCGCGCACGCGCGGCGGCGCTAAGGACGCCAGAGCGCGACAGTCGCGAAGAACCCCTCCGGCGCCGCGGCACTGCGAAGCTCCCAGCGTGCCGGAAGGTAGGGCGCCGGGCCGTCGCAGAGGCGCGGCCCGCTCGCGACGTCGACGGTGAGCTCCGCAAAGGGCGCCGACAGCGCATCGCCGGTCGCCTTGCTCATCGCCTCCTTGCAGGTCCAGAGTTGCAGCACGCGCCGGCGTATGGCATCGGGGTCGAGCGTCGCGAGCTGCGAGCGCTCGGCGGCGGAGAGGAACTTCCGCGCGAGACCCGAAACGTTGACGGCGCGATCGCTGCGCTCGATGTCGACGCCGATGCCTACGCCCGACGTGATACCGATCATCGCCGCATTACTCGTGTGCGAGATGTTGAAGTCGAGGCCGTGGCCGAACCCGAGGCGCGGACGGCCGCGCTCGCCGCGCACGATCGGAACCCCTGCGGGCGGCAGCCTCAGCATCGCACCGAGCACGCGCCGCAGCGACGCGCGCCCGACGACGTAGCGTTCGCGAAGCGCCGCCGTCCCGAACCGCGCAGCGCGGTTGCGCTCCGCGTCGGAGAGCAGCGCCTCGAGCGCGGGAAGCGCCGCCACCGGCGCATCGAGCGCGCACCACCAAAGCATCACGCCGGACATCGGCGACGGAAGAGGCGCAATCGCGTTCATGCCAGCGTCGAACGCCGGCTCCGCGGCGCGATCGCCGGTCGCCGTCGTCGATTTGCCGGAGCCGGGGTTCTCGTCTAAGCTCAAGTCGTTTCCTTCCTGCCGCGTCGCGTCTGCGCCGGCTTGAGCGCCCGCCCCAAGGCGGGCGCGATCGTGTCGGGAGCCGCAACCTCGCATGCGCCGGATCCTCGAAGCACTCACGCGTCTGCCGCTGCCGGTGCTGTATGCGCTGGGAAGCTTCGCGGCGTTCGTCGCGTTTCGCGTGCTGCGCTGGCACCGCGCGCTCGCCGCGCGCAACCTGGCCCGGTCGTTTCCCGAGAAGAGCGACGCCGAGCGTGCGCGGATCCTGAAGCAATCGTACGTCAATCTCGGCCAGACGCTGGCGGAGACGTTCTGGGGCTTCGGCGCGAGCGCGGAGGCGCTGACCCGGCGCGTCGACATCGAGAACCGCGACCTCATCGAGCGCTTCGTCGCGGAAGGACGACCCGTCGTGCTGCTCGCCGCGCACGTGTGCAACTGGGAGTGGCTGCTTCCCGCTGCCGGCGCGCAGTTCGCGATCCCGATCGATGCCGTCTACAAGCCGCTGCGCGTCGCGAGTCTCGACGAGTTCATTCGCACGACTCGCAGCCGCTTCGGCGGCAAGCCCATTGCGATCCAGTCGTTCCTGTTCGAGCTGATGCGGCGCGCCGGCGAGGCGCGCGCGTATGCGATGGTCGCGGACCAGACGCCGCCGCGCAACATGGACAAGCACTGGACGCGCTTCCTCAATCAGGACACCGCGTTCTTCACCGGCGCCGACAAGATCGCGCGCTTCCTCGACGCGCCGGTCATCTACGTCGCGATGCGCCGCGTCGCGAAGGGGCACTACACGGTGCACCTGCACGTGCTCGCCGAGCCGCCGTATACGCACGACGCCGAGCTCGACGTCGTCGAGCGCTACGCGCGGCGCCTCGAAACCGAGATCCGGGCGAGCCCGCCGGACTGGCTATGGGTGCACAACAAGTGGAAATATCCGCGGCCGGCGTGAAATCGAGGTCGCGCCGGGAAAAGGAGCGGTCAACTGGTCCCTTGCAATTCCCGCGCCGCTAGTCTAGAATCCGCCTTCCTGCTGCACCGCACCCCGGCTGGGCTCGCAAGACAACGGGTCGCGGTCGCTCCTTCCCGACGGAAGGGGCGCCGGAAGAGAACTTCGGCGGCGCGCTCTTTAACAATTCGCAATCGATAGGTGTGGGTGCTGGGGCGGCGGTCCCGGTGTCCGCGGCCAGGTTTCCGCGCGCGGCAACGCGCGAGGTTCCGGGTCGGCGGCGCCGGACGTTCCAAAACTCGAGTGCTCACACGACGCTAGTGCGGTCGGCCGCTTCCGTGTCAAGCGGGGTGGTCTGCCGCGATGAGTCAAGTGAGTTGAACTTTGTAGAGATCGAACTGAAGAGTTTGATCCTGGCTCAGATTGAACGCTGGCGGCATGCTTTACACATGCAAGTCGAACGGGGTGAGGGGGCAACTCCTCATTCAGTGGCGAACGGGTGAGTAATGCATCGGAACGTGTCCCGTAGTGGGGGATAACGCCGCGAAAGCGGCGCTAATACCGCATACGCTCTACGGAGGAAAGCGGGGGATCGCAAGACCTCGCGCTAGGGGAGCGGCCGATGTCCGATTAGCTTGTTGGTGGGGTAATGGCTTACCAAGGCGACGATCGGTAGCTGGTCTGAGAGGATGATCAGCCACACTGGGACTGAGACACGGCCCAGACTCCTACGGGAGGCAGCAGTGGGGAATTTTGGACAATGGGGGAAACCCTGATCCAGCCATGCCGCGTGCGGGAAGAAGGCCTTCGGGTTGTAAACCGCTTTTAGCCGGGACGAAAGCGCTACGGATAACACCCGTGGCGGTTGACGGTACCGGCGGAATAAGCACCGGCTAACTACGTGCCAGCAGCCGCGGTAATACGTAGGGTGCGAGCGTTAATCGGAATTACTGGGCGTAAAGCGTGCGCAGGCGGTGCGTTGTGTCGGTGGTGAAATCCCCGGGCTTAACCTGGGAACTGCCATCGAAACTGGCGTACTTGAGTGTGGCAGAGGGGGGTGGAATTCCGCGTGTAGCAGTGAAATGCGTAGATATGCGGAGGAACACCGATGGCGAAGGCAGCCCCCTGGGCTGACACTGACGCTCAGGCACGAAAGCGTGGGGAGCAAACAGGATTAGATACCCTGGTAGTCCACGCCCTAAACGATGTCGACTGGGTGTTGGGGAAGCGATTCCCCAGTACCGTAGCTAACGCGTGAAGTCGACCGCCTGGGGAGTACGGCCGCAAGGTTAAAACTCAAAGGAATTGACGGGGACCCGCACAAGCGGTGGATGATGTGGATTAATTCGATGCAACGCGAACAACCTTACCTACCCTTGACATGTCCGGAAGGCTCCCGAGAGGGGGTTGTGCCCGAAAGGGAACCGGAACACAGGTGCTGCATGGCTGTCGTCAGCTCGTGTCGTGAGATGTTGGGTTAAGTCCCGCAACGAGCGCAACCCTTGTCCCTAGTTGCTACGCAAGGGCACTCTAGGGAGACTGCCGGTGACAAACCGGAGGAAGGTGGGGATGACGTCAAGTCCTCATGGCCCTTATGGGTAGGGCTTCACACGTCATACAATGGCCGGTACAGAGGGTTGCCAAGCCGCGAGGTGGAGCCAATCCCAGAAAGCCGGTCGTAGTCCGGATTGCAGTCTGCAACTCGACTGCATGAAGTCGGAATCGCTAGTAATCGCGGATCAGCATGTCGCGGTGAATACGTTCCCGGGTCTTGTACACACCGCCCGTCACACCATGGGAGTGGGTTCTACCAGAAGTAGGTAGGCTAACCGCAAGG
>DASVWR010000013.1:0-10109 GCA_036393115.1 Casimicrobiaceae bacterium | reverse complement strand
AGCAGGCGGTGACCGAACGCGGCGTCGTTCGCGCGCAGCACGTCTTCACGCAGGCGCGAGAACTGCGCGAGGCCGAACGCGAAGCCGGCATCGTTTCCGAGCGCGCCGAGGTCGCCGAGGTGGCTCGCGACGCGCTCGCGTTCGAGGCAGAGCGCGCGCAGGAGGCTCCCGCGCGGCGGCACCTCGACTCCGGCGATGGCCTCGACCGCCTGCGCGCAGGCCCACGCGTAGGCGACGGTGCTGTCGCCCGAGATGCGCCCCGCGAGCTTCGTCGCGCCGTCGATCGTCATTGTCTCGAAGCGCTTCTCGATGCCCTTGTGCGTGAACCCAAGCCGCTCTTCGAGGCGCAACACCTTCTCGCCGACGACCTGAAAGCGGAAGTGCCCCGGCTCGATGATGCCCGCGTGCACCGGCCCCACCGCTACTTCGTGCACACCGTCGCCGGTGACGCGCACGAACGCGTACTCCTCCTGTCCGGGCTTCCACTCGGGCTTGGCTTCGAAATCGCCGCGCAGCGGGAAACGGTCGATCGGCCAGCTCGCGAGCCACAGCCATGGACGCTGATCGTCGGCCTCGGCGGCGACGCCCATCAGGTCGAACGTCGCGCGCTGCATCCGTCCCGCGGCAGGGAAGATCGCCGTCAGGTCCGGGTAGCGGAACTCGTCGCCGGGCAGCGTGTGGTCGAGGAGCGTCAGGCCGTCGCGATCCTCGAGCAGGACGTGGACGCAGAACCCGCGCGCGTGGTCGCGCTCGTCGCTCGCCCACAGCGCGAGGAGCCGCGCGTCGTGTTCCCAGCCGAGTCGGCACGCGGTGAGGAGCTGTCCCGAGCTCACCTGTGCGCGCTGAGCGGGCACGGCTGCCGCAAGCCTCGCCGCAGCGAGTCCGAGAGGAGCGAGGTTCATCGCCTTCCCATCACCCGATGAGCCGCGCCGCCTGTCGATACCACTCGGCGAGCCACGGAGGAATCCACAACCCAAGCATCAGCACCAGCGCGAGGTGCGCGAAGACCGGCAGCATCGCGGGTCGCACCGGAAGCCTCGTCGCGGTCGTCTCGCCGAAGACCATCGGCTGTACCTTGGAGAACATGCCGGCGAACGCGATGCCGAGTGCTGCGATCAGCAGCGGCGTCGCCCACGGCTGCTCGCGCATCGCGGTGGTGAGGATCAGGAACTCGCTCGCGAACACGCCGAAGGGCGGCATGCCGAGGATCGCGAGCGTGCCGAGCATAAGGCCCCAGCCGATCATCGGGCTGATCGCGGCGAGACCGCGGATCTCGTCCATCATCTGGGTGCCGGTCTTCTGCGCCGCGTGGCCGGCGGCGAAGAAGATCGCGGACTTGGTGAGCGAATGCACGGTCATGTGCAGCAGTGCCGCGAAGTTCGCGATCGGCCCGCCGATGCCGAACGCGAACGTGACGATGCCCATGTGCTCGATCGACGAGTAGGCGAAGAGGCGCTTGATGTCGCGCTGGCGCGCGAGCAGGAGCACGGCGACGATCACCGACAGCAGCCCGAAACCCATCATCAGGCGGTGCGCGAACGCGCCGGGAAGCGCCCCGTCGACGAGCACCTTGCAGCGGACGACCGCGTAGAGCGCGACGTTGAGGAGGAGTCCGGAGAGCACCGCCGAGATCGGCGCCGGCCCCTCGGCGTGTGCGTCGGGCAGCCAGTTATGCAGCGGCACGAGCCCGACCTTGGTGCCGTAGCCGACGAGGAGGAACACGAATGCGAGCGCCAGCACCGTCGGCTCGAGCTGGCCGCGTACCGCTTCGAGCGCCGTCCACGCGAGCGCGTTGCCTCCTGCGCCCAGCACCTTCTCGGCGGCAAAGTAGAGGAGGATCGTGCCGAACAGCGCCTGCGCGATGCCGACACCGCAGAGGATGAAGTACTTCCACGCGGCCTCGAGGCTCGCCGGCGTGCGGTAGAGAGACACCAGCAGCACCGTCGTCAGCGTCGCCGCCTCCATCGCCACCCACAGGATGCCGACGTTGTTCGTCGTGAGTGCCAGCAGCATCGTGAAGCAGAAGAGCTGGAACATGCTGTGGTAGAGACGCAGGCGGTTCGGCGTCAGGCGCCCGTGCCGCTCCTCGACGCGCATGTACGGGCGCGAGAACACCGCCGTCGTGAAGCCCACGAAGGCGGTGAGCGCGACCAGGAACACGTTGAACGAATCGATATAGAAGGCGGTCCCGAACGCGACCAGGGGCCCGCTCTCGACGACTTTCAACGTGAGCGCCACGGCCGCCGCCAGCGTGCCGAAGCTCACCGCCGCGTTCACGAGCGGCGCCTGCGGACGCTGCCCGATCGCCGCGAGCAGCAGCGCGCCGGCGATCGGCAGCGCGAGCAGGAGGGCGATCTCGATCATTCACCCTCCGAGAGCTTTTCTAGGTGCTCGAGGTCGAGGCTGTCGAACCGCTCGCGGATCTGGAAGAAGAAGACGCCGAAGATCAGCATGCCGACCAGCACGTCGAGGCCGATGCCGAGCTCGACCACCATCGGCATTCCGTAGGTGGCGCTGGTCGCAGCGAAGAAGAGGCCGTTCTCCATCGCGAGGAATCCGATCACCTGCGGGATCGCCTTCCGTCGCGTGATCATCATCAGGAACGAAAGCATCACGCAGGCCATCGCGATGCCGAGCGTCGAACGCGTGACCGTGCTCGCGAGCTCGGAAATCGGCAGCGCCAGGTTGAACGAGAACACGACGAGCACGATGCCGATCAGCATCGTCGTCGGGATGTTGATCAGGCTCTCGAACTCCCAGTGGACGTCGAGCCTGCGCACCAGCCGGTAGAGGATCCACGGAAGGACGATGACCTTGAGGAGGAGCGTCAGCGCCGCCGATCCGTAGAGGTGCGGCTGCCCTGTGCTCCAGGCGACGGTGGCGGTGGAAAGTGCCAGTACCAGCCCCTGCGCCGCGAACAGGTCGATCAGCGACACGACGCGCCGCTGCGCCAGCATCGCGAAGGCGAGCAGCAGCAGCACCGAGGCGAACAGGTTGATGAGCTGGAACGGCAGCGGAATCGCCGAGGTCGTCATGTTCGGGGCCCGCGCGGCGCGATGGCGTCGGCGGTCAGCTCCCCAGCAGCAGGTTGACGAGCATTGCCAGGACCGCAAGCAGGAATGCGGTGCCGAGGAACTCGGGCGCGCGGAACACGCGCAGCTTCGCCGACAGCGTCTCGATGAGTGCCAGGAGCGCGCCGCCGACCGCAAGCTTGGCGACCAGCACCGGCACCGCGGCAACCAGTGCCTGCCAGTCCGAACCCGAGGCGATGCCGAACGGGAAGAACAGCGCGAGGCCGATGCACGAGTAGTTGAAGAGCTTCAGCCACGACGCCCATTCGAGCAGCGCGAGGTGCCGCGCCGAATACTCGAGCACCATCGCCTCGTGGATCATCGTGAGCTCGAGGTGCGTCGTCGGATTGTCGATCGGAATGCGCGCGTTCTCGGCGAGCGACACCATCGTGAAGGCGACGCCGGCAAACGCGAGGCTCGGGTAGATTGCGAGCTCGCGATGTGCAAGGGTGCCGACGATCGTCGGGAGCGACGTCGAGCCTGAAATCAGCGACGCGGTGAACAGCACCATCAGCAGCGCAGGCTCGGCGAGAAAGCCGATGAACATCTCGCGACGTGCCCCGAGCGAGCCGAACGCGGTGCCGACGTCCATCGCGGCGAGGGCGAGGAACACGCGCGCGAGCGCGAACAGGCCGACGAGCGCGATCGCGTCGGCGGCAAGTCCGAACGGCAGCTCGGTGGCGAGCGACGGCACGATTGCCGCGGCACAGCACATCGCGCCGAGCACGATGTACGGCGCGATCCGGAAGAGCGGCGACGCGTTATCGGCGACGACCGCATCCTTGGCGAACAGCTTGCGGATCGTCCGATAAGGCAGCAAGAGCGACGGCGCGCTCCGGTTCGAGAGCCAGGCGCGGCACTGGTTGACCCAGCCGACGAGGAGCGGCGCGAGTGCCAGCGCGACCGCGACCTGGAGCACCTGCGAGATCAGCGGCCCGGCTCTCATAGGACGAACAGCAGCAGCGCGATCAGCGTCACGAAGCTGAACGTCAGGTAGACGCCGATGCGTCCACCCTGGATGACGCCGAAGGCGCGCGACATCGCCGCCGTTGCCGCGCCGATTGGCGCGTAGATCCACGTCCACCAGGGGTCGCTAACCTCGACCGAGTAGTGCGGCGCGGCGTCGCGCGGCGACGGAAGGTGACGCTGCATACGGAAGAACGGCTCGAACACCTGGCGGATCGGCTGGCCGAAGCCCTCGGCGGTGTCCTGCATGCGCGCGGTCTGCAGCGGAAAGCCGCAATCCCACGCCGGAGCGACGCGCACGCGGCCGTGCCAGACGCGGTGGACGATCTGGATCGCGACGAGGACCGTCGCGACGATTGCCGCAAGCACGATCAGCGGCGCGTAGCTCGAGCGCTCGGCGCCGAGCGGTGCGAGGAGGAGCCAGTTCGTGTCGGCGGCGCCCGGCGGCGACTCGGCGAGCAGCGCGGTGACGCGGCCGATGCCGGCGAGGACGATCGACGGAAAGAGTCCCAGTGCGACGCACGCTACGGCGAGGGCCGCGAGCGCCGCGCGCTCGAGCCACCCCGGATCGTGCGCATGCACGAGGTGCGCTTCGCGCGGGCGGCCGAGGAAGATCACCCCGTAGAACTTCACCATGACGTAGCCGGCGAGCGCCACGGCGAGCACGAGTGCCGCCGCGGCAAGCGGCACCAGCATGTTGATGAACGACTGCGGCAACGTCGGCGTAAACAGGAAGGCCTGCAGCAGCAGCCACTCCGAAACGAAGCCGTTCAGCGGCGGCAGCCCGGCGCTAGCGAGCGCTCCGGCGAGCGCCAGCCACGCGACCCACGGCATCCGGTGGATGAGGCCGCCGAGCTTGCCGAGGCTGCGCTCGCTCGTCGCGTGCAGGACCGATCCGGTCGCGAGGAACAAGAGGCTCTTGAACATCGCGTGATTGAGCGCGTGGTAGAGGAGCGCCGCGAGCGCGATCGCGGCGAGGAGCGGCTTCGCGTTGGTCCTGAACAGGATCGCGAGCCCGAGTGCTGCGACGATGATGCCCATGTTCTCGATCGACGACCAGGCGAGGAGCCGTTTCATGTCGGTCTGAGCGGCGGCGAAGACGACGCCGAAGAGCGCGGTGAGGAGCCCCAGCGCGAGGGCAAGCGCACCCCACCACCAGAGCGTGCCGCCGAGAAGGTCGAAGGTGACGCGCAGGAGCCCGTACACGGCGAGCTTCAGCATCACGCCGCTCATCAGCGCCGACACCGGCGACGGGGCGGCCGGATGTGCCTCGGGCAGCCAGACGTGGAGGGGCAGCACGCCCGCCTTCGCGCCGAAGCCGAACAGCGCGAGCAGGAACGCGATGCTCGCCCACGCCGGCGACAGCGAGACGGTGCGCACCGCGGCGAACGTGTAGTCGCCGTGACCTCCCTGCAGCACGCCGAACGAGAGCAGGATCGCGATCGCTCCCACGTGCGCGATCAGCAGATACAGGAACCCCGCGCGGCGGACCTCGGGAATGCGGTGATCGGTGGTGACGAGGAAGTACGACGCGAGCGCCATCGTCTCCCAGGCGACCATGAACAGGTAGGCGTCGTCGGCGACGAGGACCATCGCCATCGCGGCGACGAACGCGTGGTATTCGAAGCAGATGAGACCGGGGGCGGTGCCCTGGCCTTTGCGGAAGTAACCGGCGGAAAACACCGACACGGCGGCCGTCGCAGCTCCGAGGATGAAGAGGAAGAACGCCGACAGTGCGTCGAGGCGCAGGTGGAACGGCAGGCCGGGAAGCCCGAGAGGAAGCACTGCGGTTTCGGGTGCGTCGGCCAGCGCGAACGCGGCGACGAAGGCGAGCGCCGCGGCGACGGCTGCACCGGCGAGGAACAGCGATCGCACCGCGCGCAGGCTCCGCGGCGCGGCGAGCCCGGCTGCACCGATCGCGAGCCACGCGAGCGCGGCGAGCACGACGGATGCGAGCGGCGAAGCGACCACGTTATTTGACGCGCATTCCCGGTTTCGCGCCGGAGTCCGGCGCGAGCAGATAGACCCCCGGCCCGTCGCCCGATGCGGCGAGCACCATTCCTTCCGAGACACCGAAGCGCATCTTCCGCGGCGCGAGGTTCGCGACCATCGGCGTGAGGCGACCGACGAGGGCCTCGGGCGCATACGCACCCTTGATGCCGGCGAACACCGTACGCGGCTTCGCTTCGCCGATGTCGAGTGTGAGCTTGACCAGCTTGTCGGCGCCGTCGACGGCCTCGGCGGCGACGATGCGCGCGATGCGCAGGTCGACTTTGCCGAAATCGTCGATGGTGATTTCGGCCGTGACGCCGGGTGCGGTCGCCGCCGGTGCCGACGCGTCGAGTCCCAGCAGCGCATCGATCGCCTTCGGGTCGATGCGCGCCATCAGGTGGCGGAAGCCGGCGATCCGCGACGGCTCGGCCCAGGCGTCCTTCCAGGTGAACTCGCGCCCCATTTCGAAGAGCTCGCGCGCGACCTTCGAGGCGACCTGCGGCAGTACCGGCGCCAGCATGACCGATAGCGCCTGGAAGCCCTGCAGCGCGGTCGAGCACACGGTCTGCAGGCGGTCGCGCTCTCCAGGGTTCTTCGCGAGGAGCCACGGCTGCGCCGCATCGAACGCCTCGTTGATGCGGTCGGCGATCTTCATCGCGTCGCGCAGCACCTTGCCGTAGTCGCGCGCATCGTAGTTCGCGCGCGCCGCCTCGGCGTCCATCTGCGCCATCGTGAGGCGATTGGCGCGGTCGTTCTCGGATTCGGCGGGTGTCGCCAGCGCGCCGCCGAAGTGGCGCGTGACGAACGGCGCGGCGCGGCTCGCGATGTTGACGTACTTGCCGATGAGGTCGCTGTTGACGCGCGCGACGAAATCGTCCGGTCCGAAATCGATGTCTTCGACGTGCGAGTTGAGCTTCGCCGCGAGGTAATAGCGAAGCCACTCCGGGTCGAGGCCGAGCTCGAGGTAGCGCTGCGGCGACACCCCGGTGCCGCGCGATTTCGACATCTTTTCGCCCGACGCGGTGATGAAGCCGTGGACGAACACGTTGGACGGCGTCTTGCGCCCGGCGAAGTGGAGCATCGCCGGCCAGAACAGCGTGTGGAAATAGATGATGTCCTTGCCGATGAAGTGGAACTGCTCGACCGAAGGATCGGCGACGAACGCGTCGAACGTGCGCGCTTCGCCCTGCGCGCGCGCTGCGCCCGAGTCGAAGTGCTTCTTCAGCGCGGCGAGGTAGCCGATCGGCGCGTCGAGCCAGACGTAGAAGTACTTGCGCGCGCTTCCCGGTGGCAGATCGGGGATCTCGATGCCGAAATACGGTGCGTCGCGCGAGATGTCCCAGTCGGCGATCTTCCTGCCGTCGTCGCCGAGCCATTCCTGGACCTTGTTGTAGACCTCGGGCTGCAGCGCCTGGCCCGGTGCGGGCGCCGCCGTCCACGTTTTCAGGAACGCGACGACCTCGGGCGCCGACAGCCTGAAGAACAGGTGCTCGGAGCTGCGCAGCTCGGGCCGTGCGCGGGTGATCGTCGAGTACGGATCGATGAGGTCGGTCGGCGCGTAGGTCGACCCGCAGACCTCGCATGAGTCGCCGTACTGGTCCTTCGCGCCGCACTTCGGGCAGGTGCCCCGGATGTAGCGATCGGGAAGGAACATGCCCTCGACCGGGTCGTAGAACTGCTCGATCGTCCGCGTCGCGACGAGCCCGCGCTTCGCGAGAGCCCGGTAGATCGACTGCGCGAGCTCGGTGTTCTCGGGCGAGTGCGTGCTGTGGACCGTGTCGAAGCTGATCAGGTAGCGCTTCCAGTCCTCGCGGTGCGAGGCGCCGACGCGCTCGATCAGCGCTTCGGGCGTGATGCCTTCCTTGCGCGCCTGCAGCATGATCGGCGCGCCATGCGTGTCGTCAGCGCAGACGAAATGTACGGCGTTGCCCTGCATGCGCTGGAAGCGCACCCAGATGTCGGCCTGCACGTACTCCATGATGTGGCCGATGTGGAACGGCGCATTCGCGTACGGGAGCGCGGTCGTCACGAACAGCGTGCGGACCGGAGAGGGCATCGGGGAGTGTCGAGGCGGGCGGAAAGCGAGCGATTCTAGCAAACGGCGTGCGTCCGCCCACGCCGGGCGAGCGCGCGATCCGCTAGAATGAATGGCAAGAGCGAAACATGAACGGCGAAAGCGAAGCGCAGACGAGCCGCCGATCGGCGGATGATGGAAGGCGCTGGCCGTTTCGTTCAGGAGAGCGAGCACCATGGCTGTGACCGAAGCCGAAGTCCAGGCGCGACTCGGCGAAACCATCGATCCCAACACCGACCGGAGCTTCGTCGCCGGCAAGTCGATTCGTGCGGTGCGCGTTGCCGGCGACGCCGTCGAAGTCGACGTGCAGATCGGCTACCCGGCGAAGAGCCAGCACGGCGTGCTGAAGGCGCTCGTTCACGACGCCGTCGCGGCGCTGCCGGGCGTCTCGCGCGTCACCGTGAATCTCACGCAGAAGGCGAGCTCGCACGCGGTGCAGCGCGGCGTCAAGCTGATCCCGGGCGTCAAGAACATCGTCGCGGTCGCGAGCGGCAAGGGCGGAGTCGGCAAGTCGACCACCGCCGTCAATCTCGCGCTTGCGCTCGCCGCCGAGGGTGCTTCGGTCGGCGTGCTCGACGCCGACATCTACGGGCCGTCGCAGCCGATGATGCTCGGCATCACCGGTCGGCCGGAATCGAAGGATGGCAAGTCGCTCGAGCCTCTCGAGGCGTGGGGCGTGCAGGCGATGTCGATCGGCTTCCTGATCGACACCGACACGCCGATGGTGTGGCGCGGCCCGATGGTCACGCAGGCACTCGAGCAGCTCCTCAAGGACACCCGGTGGCGCGAGGTCGACTATCTCGTCGTCGACATGCCGCCCGGCACCGGCGACATCCAGCTGACGCTCGCGCAGAAGGTGCCGGTGACCGGCGCGGTGATCGTCACGACGCCGCAGGACATCGCGCTGATCGACGCGCGCAAGGGCCTCAAGATGTTCGAGAAGGTCGGCGTGCCGATCGTCGGCGTGGTGGAGAACATGTCGATCCACATCTGCTCCAACTGCGGCCACGCCGAGCACATCTTCGGCGAGGGCGGTGCGCAGCGGATGTGCAACGATTATGGTGTCCCGTTCCTCGGCTCGCTGCCGCTCGACATCAGAATTCGCGAGCAGGCGGACTCGGGGCATCCTTCGGTCGTCGCCGACCCCGACGGCCCGGTCGCGAAGATCTACAAGGAGATCGCGCGCAAGGTCGCGGTCTCCGTCGCGCAGAAGGCCGAGGATTTCTCGTCGAAGTTCCCGAATATCGTCGTGCAGAACACCTGAACCAGATGAAGCGTGCGACGATTTCCGAGGCCAAGGACCATCTTTCCAACCTCGAACGCCGCGGAATCGTTCGCCTGCCGACGCGGCCAGCGCGCGCCGTGCTTCCTTCTCCCATCGAGTTACCGGACCAGGTGAGTCTCCTCGACGCGCTGCTCCGGGAACGCGACGAAGCTCCCTGGTAGCGCGGTGGCCGCGTCTCACTGCGCAGCTGTCACGCATCCGCAGCGCTCGACCGACGCTTCGAGGCCCACCCGATGCGTTTCTGGGACACCTCGGCACTCCTTCCTCCTCTCGTGAAGGATTTCGAATCATTCCCGACCCGGATTGACCGAATATGACCATTAAAGCCGACCGCTGGATCCGCCGCATGGCGCAGGAGCAGCGGATGATCGAGCCGTTCGAGGCGGGACAGGTGCGCGAGGCCGGTGGGCACAAGATCGTGTCCTACGGCACGTCGAGCTACGGCTACGACGTCCGCTGCTCGAACGAGTTCAAGATCTTCACCAACATCAACTCGACGATCGTCGATCCGAAGGCGTTCGATTCGGACTCGTTCGTCGATTTCAGGGGCGACGTCTGCATCATCCCACCCAACTCGTTCGCGCTCGCGCGCACGATCGAGTACTTCCGCATTCCACGCAACGTGCTCGTGGCATGCCTCGGAAAATCCACCTATGCGCGATGCTTCCGCGGCGATACGCGGGTAGCGCTCGTCGACGGCACCTCGCCGACGCTCGAAGAG
>DASVWR010000012.1:0-13094 GCA_036393115.1 Casimicrobiaceae bacterium | reverse complement strand
CGCGGGCAGCAGGCCGAGCTCGAGTCCTATCAGCGGGGACAGGCGATCGCACTCGTGCAGGACATGGTCGATCGGATCAATACCGACCGCGCGGCCGCGCACGCGCTTTCGTACGTGACGGCTTCGCCGGTCGGAGGCGGCGCCGCGCTGACCGACTGCTCGACGCTGACAGGTGCGGCGTACGACCTCTGCGACTGGGGCAACGAGCTCAGCGGCGCCGCCGAGGCGAACGGTACCTGCGCGACCGGCGCAGGAAACGCGGGCGGATGCGTGGGCGCGATGCTCGGCGCGGTCGGCTGCGTGACGTACGACTCGTCCACCGAGCTCACCGACAGCAACGGCATCACCGAAACGGGCACCGGCGTCTATACGGTGACGGTCGCCTGGCAGGGCGTTGCGCCGACCGGGGTGGCGCCGACCAACACCTGCGGCCAGGGCCTGTACCCGGTCGGCGCATCTACGGCCAACGACGCGTGGCGGCGCATCGCCGTCGCGACGCTGCGCATCGGCAATCTCAACTCGCCATGATCGCGAAGCGCATGAACGCGCGCGGGTTCTCCCTCGTGGAGCTGATGGTGGCGCTCATCATCGCGGGGATCCTGCTCCTCGGCCTTGCGGTGTTCTTCGTGTCGAGCAGCCGCTCGTACTCCGAGGCCGAGCGCGTGAGCCGGCAGATCGAGAACGGCCGCTATGCCCTTGCGACGCTTTCCGAAGAGATCCGCCTCGCCGGGTTCTATGGACAAGTCGGCAATGTGACGAGTCTGCCCGTCCAGCCCGCGCCCCCGGCGGCGATTCCGATGCCCGCGGCGCTGCCGAATCCCTGCGCGACCGATTTCGCGTCGATCGAGGGCGCGTTGCCGATTCCGATTCAAGGCGTCGACAACGTCGCTTCGGCGACGGCTCCGAGCTGCGTTCCTGACGCCGTCGCGGGCACCGACGTCCTGGTGATCCGCCGTGCAAACACGACTTCCGTCGCTGCCGGCGCCGGCGGGGCCGCGCCGGTCGCCAACGGCTTCTACACTCAAACCACCAATTGCGTGACCCTCGCACCCGTGTTCCAGATCGCGCAGAGCGGCCTCACGCTGACCGACAAGAATTGCACGACGGTCATGCCGGTGCGCCAGTACCACGTCTACATTTTCTATATCGCGCCGTGCAGTGTCGCGACCGGCAGCGGCGGGGCCTGCGCCGCGGGCGACGCGCCGCTGCCGACGCTGAAGCGAGTCGAGCTGCTCCCGGGGTCGAGCGCGGGCACCGGGACGATGTCCGCCCCCGAGCCGCTCGTCGAGGGCGTCGAGAACGTTCAGTACGAATACGGTCTCGACACCAGCGGCGACGGCTCGCCCGACGTCTACACCCCCGCCCCGGCCTTCTCGCCGACCAATCAGTGGGCGCAGGTGGTGGCCATCCGCATCCATCTCCTCGCGCGGAACGTCGACGCGACGGTGGGGTACACCGATGGCAAGAGCTACGCGATGGGCCTCAACGCCGATGGAAGCGCGAACACGCTGACCCCCGGCGGCTCGTTCCGCCGGCACAACTACACCGCGCTGATCCGCGTCGTCAACGTCAGCCAGCGCATCGAATCGATCTTCCCATGAACCGGACTCGACGCATCCAACGATTCAATCAGCGCGGCGCGACGCTCGTCATCGGCATGATCATGCTGATCCTCGCGACGTTGTTCGTGCTCGCCGCAATCAACATGTCGTCGACGAACATGCTCGTGATCGGCAATCAGCAGGCGCGCAACGAAGCGATCGAGGCAGCGCAACAGGTGGTCGAGCAGGTGTCGAGCAAGGACTTCACGACCGACCCCGCGGGGGCGGTCGCCTTCTCGCCGGCCACGGTCGACGTCGCCGGAGGCGGCAGGACCGGCTACAGCGTCGCGGTGCCGCCGCCGACCTGCCTCAATTCGGTGCCGATCAAGCTCACCGACCTCGATCCGAGGAACGCGAACGACATTCCATGTTTCGGGAGTGCATCGTCGGCGGCGCCCGGAGTACCGACCGGCCAGGGCACCGGTAACTCGTATTGCTCGGCGACCAACTGGGACGTCAACGCGACGGCGACCGACCCGGCCAACAGCACCGGGACGCAGGTCACGCTCCACCAAGGAATCAGCAAGCGCATCGCCACCGGGGCGAGCCCGTGCTGAGCCCGTGACAGGAACCGTTAGGCGCCGCTCGAGGAAACTGGCGCAAGGGAGTTCACCGTGAACAAGCTGCTGACTCGACTGCTGGCATTGGTCGCGATTGCCGGAATGACGGCATCGACCGCCCTCTACGCGTCCGACATCGACATCTTCGGCGGCGCGAACGGCTCTGCGACGCCCAACGTGCTCATCATCGTCGACAACACGTCGAGCAACGATGCCGCGTATGCATCGTCCTGTCCGTTTGCCGCGTCTCCCACGACGTCGGCGCAGCCATTGGCACCGCCGACCGACCTGCTCGGCATGGTCTATTGCGCGCTCTACGGCGCGGTCGACGCGATCAAGGCCAATCCGTCCCTCCTTTCGAAGCTCAATGTCGCCCTGATGTCCGGCGGTTCGGGCTCGAACAAGGGGGGCCAGTTCTATATCCCGTCCGCGTCGCCGTACAACGCGGTCCTGATGGATGCGGCCGGCATCGCTCAGTTCGAGAACGCGATCGTCGCGGGCATTCCGAAAGCGACCGGAAACGCGAAGATCGATGGCGACATGACCGAGGCCTGGGCATGGCTCACCGGGAACACGGGTCCGCGCTCGGGAATCTCCTACTCGGCTCACGCCGGGTCGTTGCCGTGCCAGAAGACGTTCATTATCCTGATCGGCGCGACGCAGATGCAGGGGCGCCCGTGCAACGGTAGCGGCTGCTGGGCGACGAGCGACCTTACGACGGCGGGGTGGACCGCCGCGCAGCAGGTCGCGATCAATACGGCCGGCCTGGGATCCTACACGGGCGACGATTCGGTTTCGTATGTGGACGAGTGGGCGCGGTACTTCTATCAGACCAACTTCGGCAGCGACGCGAGCGTCAAGCAGAACGTCATTACCTACACGATCACGGCGGGAGCAGATCCGACGAATCCCGGAGCCGCAGGCAACCCGAGCGGTGGCGTTCCCGATTACATCCAGGAGCTCGTCAGCACCGCCAATCAGGGCGGCGGCAAGGCGTTCAGTGGCGTCAACTACAACGCGATCGTGCAGGCGCTCCTCCAGATCTTCAACGAGGTCGCGGCGGTCAATAGCGTATTCGCGTCGTCATCGCTTCCGATCAGCTCGAACACTCAGGGAACCTATCAGAACCAGGTCTACATCGGCATGTTCCGGCCGGACGCGAACGACCTCCCGCGCTGGCTCGGAAACCTGAAGCAGTACCAATTCGGGGTGAGCGGCACCGTCGCCAATCCGACGCTCTTCCTCGCCGATTCCACCGGCTCGTCGGCGATCAATGCCGCGACGGGTTTCATCACGCCGACCGCGGTCAGCTTCTGGACCAGCAAGGACGTGACCAAACTTCCCGACAGCATCTCGTCGACGGGTGGTTTCTGGGTGAACGACCAGCAAGGTGCCGGTCAGGGCTTCGACAGCCCCGACGGCGAAGTCGTCGAGAAGGGCGGCGTCAGCCAGCAGATTCGCCTCGCGAACCTGGAGGACAACTACGCGACCAATCCCGCGTCGCCCCGAAACATGTACACCTGCACCGGGACCTGCACGAGCGGGAGCGCCTTGTCTTCGACGCCGTTTGCCACGAGCAACGCGTCGCTGACACAGGCCGCGTTCGGCATCAGCGCGCCGACGTCGACGGTGACGTCGATCTCGCGTACCGGAAACGTCGTGACGATGGTGCTTACGGCGGCGCCCGCCACTCCGTTGACCAACGGCCAGGCGGTCACCGTCAGCGGAGCGGCGAACAGCGAGCTCAATGGAACCTTCACGATCACGCTCGTCAATTCGACGACGTTCACGTACCCGATCACCGAGAGCCCGCCGACCCCCTCGACCGGGACCTACACGGCAAGCATTCCGGCGAGTCCGATCCCGGTGCTGTCGCTGACGCGAAGCTGGACTGGGACGCAGTGGATCGCGACTGCGACGACGGCCTCCAACACCTTCGTCACCGGACAGAAGATCACGACGCTGGGCGCCAGCCAGATCGAGTACGACGGCCAGCACACGATCACGGTGACCGTTCCGGGGACTACGTTCACCTATCCGATCACGCCGGGCCCGGCATCGTCGGGTGGCGCGGGCAACGCGACCGACGGGGGAGGATTGAATCCGATCACGATCACCAGCGTTGCGTTGGGCGCAATCGGTACGACGTCGCCCTTCAGCGCGACGGCGACCGCGCTCACCGGCACGAAACCGGCAAATCTCCCGGCAACCTACTCGGTCGGAAACAACATCATCATCTCCAACGTCGTTCCGGGCGGATATGATGGGACATTCAAGATTACCGCCATCGGCTCGCAGGGGAACGGATCCAACGCGCGCGCGACGATCTCGTACGTCATCAACACGTCGCCGGTCTCGCCGGCAACGGGGACGATCACTGCGGATCCGTCGGTCTCGGTCGCGGTAAGCAGCATCACCCACACGACGTCGTGCACGGGCGCGTCACCTTCGCCGAGCGACGTCGTAACGGTCAATACCGCGACGACCAACCCGTTCAGCGTGGGGCAGACGATCAGCATTTCTGGAACGCCGGGCAAGAACGAATCGGCATACGTCGGAAGCTTCCTGATCGGCACGACGCCGACGACCACTTCGTTCACGCTCGCCTCGCCGATCACGACGACGCCGCCCTGCGCACCGAGCGCGTCCGGTGTCACCGTCAGTACCGGCGCCTCATCGGTCAACCTCGCGTCGTTCGTCAACTGGGTGCGCGGCGACGATGACGTCGGCGATGAGCCGAGCCCCGATCCCGGTGTCATCACCGTTCGTCCTTCGGTGCATGGTGCCGTCGTCCACGCGCGCCCGACGGTCGTGAATTACGGCGGATCGATCGGCGTTGTCGTGTTCTACGGTGCGAATGACGGGACCTTCCGGGCAGTGAACGGGAACCAGACTTCGAATATCCTGGACTCGGTAACCAGCCAGAATGTCGGGCCCGGACAGGAGATCTGGAGTTTCGTCGCGCCCGAGTTCTTCTACGATTCGACGAAGGGCTACAGCCCACTGGTCCGGCTCTATCAGAACTCGCCGGACGTGCTGCTCGCGACGACCCCGAGCGGGCTCAATCCGACGCCGAAACCGAAGGATTACTTCTTCGACGGCTCGGCAGGCGTCTACCAGGCAAGCGGCAACTCCAAGGTCTACATCTACCTCTCCGCGCGCCGCGGTGGGCGCTTCCTCTACGCACTGGACGTCACCGACCCGACGAATCCGAAGCTCCTGTGGAGGAAATCGAGCGCCGACTACGCCGAGCTCGGCTACACCTGGTCGTCGCCGAAGGCTGCGCTCTTGCGTGGGTACGTCGACGGTTCCGGGAATCCGATTCCGGTCGTCATCTTCGGGGGAGGCTACGACCCGAACGAGGATAACGAGCCCCCGACCGCCGACACGATGGGCCGCGGGATCTTCATTCTCGATGGCACCGATGGTCATCTGGTGTGGAGCGCGACGTTCGGCGCGGGCGCGACGGGCACCTGCACCGGGACGTCCTGCACGCTCACCGACATGACCTACGCGATTCCGGCGGACATCACGCTCGTCAACCGCGACTTCGACGCGAGCGGGTACATCGATCGGCTATATGCGGCCGACCTCGGCGGCAACATCTGGCGCGTCGACCTCGAGCCCGCAGGCTACACGGCTCCCGTGAGCACTATCGGGCCGAGCACGTGGACGATTACCCACTTCGCTGCGCTGGGTGGAGCGAGCGCCGATCCGACCAAGCGGAAGTTCTTCTACCCGCCGGATATCGTCGCGACCAAGATCTTCGACATGATCCTGGGGGCGACCGGCGACCGCGAGCACCCGCTCTACAGCGCGAGCACGACGCAAGCGTATTCGATCGTCAATCGATTCTACGGGCTGAAGGACCCGAATACCGGATCGAGCGTGCCATCGGGAACCGCAATCATCACCGATAATTCGAGCGACACCACCAACTCTCTGGTATCGGACCTCACCGACGCGACGACGACCTCTTACAACATCTCAACGGCGAACAACGGGTTTTACATCACGCTCCTGAACGCAGGGGAAAAGGCGGTGAATGCTCCGACCACGGTGGGCGGATTCACCTACTTCGGAACCAATACGCCGACCACGCCGAGCTCGCTTGCGTGCAACAACCTGGGCACAGCGCGCGGCTATCAAGTGAATTTCCTGACTGGCGCCAGCGCGAGCGAGGTCTTCACGACCGGAGGTCTCCCGCCGTCGCCGGTCGCCGGGCTCGTCAACGTCGTCGTTGGCGGTGTCGATCGACTGGTCCCGTTCTGTCTCGGCTGCGGCAACCCGGCGGGCGGGGGACCGGATGCGTCGTCGTCGATCGGCGGCGGCCGACCGCCGATTCCGGTGCCTCCGATCCGCAAGCGCGTGTACTGGTACCTGCAGAACCACGACAATTAACTCGGCTCGAGTATGCATGAAGCGCGAGGGCGGCGGCGTTGGCGAGCCGCCCTCGCCCCGTTATAATCCTGCGCTCGCACGCCCGGGGTCAGATCGATCACCGCGATTGTCGGCGGTCTGGCCCAGCGTGCGAATCCAGCACCGGGCCGTTAGCTCAGCTGGTAGAGCAGCGGACTCTTAATCCGTTGGTCGCAGGTTCGATCCCTGCACGGCCTACCAACCGCGAAGGCCCCGCATCCGTTCCATTGCGGGGCCTTTGCTTATCCGTTTAGGTCTCGAGGTACTCGCGAAGCTGGATAACGCGAACGCGGCGGTACTCGCGCAGCGCAAGCAGCGCGTGATCTCCGGTCACGATCGCATCGGCCCGAGCGGTGAGCGTGCATTCGAGGACCCGGTTGTCGGGATCGACCGACACAACGTGGAGACGCCGTCGCGGATGCACGGTACTGGCAGCCTCGGACAGAAAGACGGCGACATGTGCGAGTTCTTCCGTATCGCGGCCGAACTTGGAGGCGAGTACGCGCAGGAGTTCGTCGATGAGCGGCCGTGAGCTGACGAGCTCGTCGACTTCGTCGACGATGCGACGCAGAGCCGCGTCGCCCTGACCCCCTGGAAACACCAGCGCCGAGACGAGGACGTTGGTGTCGAAGACGACCCTCACTGATCGAGGTAGCGGGCGAGGTCGCTTTCCGTGAGGATGCCGCGCTCGCGCGCCATCCGGCCCCGGTAGCCCTGCAATCCGGCGACCGTCGCGCCGGCGCAACACTGCCTGCCTCGCGGAAGCGACATTCGACGCGCAGCGTTGTCGCCATGTCGCCGCTCGCGGATACTCGACAGTCGAATGCGGAACCGAACCATTCAACAATGAACGGGGAATCGATGAAAGCGGCGCGGATCCTGGCAATGGCGCTCTTCGCGAGCGCGTTTGCAGTCGAGGCGGCGGCCTTCTCCTTCACTACCTGCGGCGCGACCGGCGCCCAGGGCCCGACGCAGGCGAATTGCGACACGGCGTACGGCGGGTCGGTCACCGTCGTGGTCAGCGGCGGCATCCAGTCGTGGACGGTGCCGGCGAGCGGCACCTACCACATCGTCGCGACCGGCGCGCAAGGCGCCTCCGGTGATTCCGGCTTCGTCGGCGGTCATGGCGCTCAGGTGTCGGGGGATTTCGCGCTTACCGCGGGTCAGGTTCTGAAGCTCGTCGTCGGGCAGCAGGGCGTCGGCCAGGGCTCGGGTGAAAACGGTGGCGGCGGGGGCGGCAGCTTCGTCGCGAGTTCCTCGAACGCGGCGATGCTGATCGCCGGAGGCGGCGGCGGCACGCGGGCCCAGGTAGCGCAAAACGGCTGCGACGCGTCGGTGACGCAGTTCGCCGTCACCGGCAGCGGGTCGTCGACGACGTCGACCTGTGCGCTCGAGACGACGGACCTCGGCCTTGGCGGCATCATTTCGAGCAGCAGCTGGGGCTCGGCGGGCGCCGGCTTCAACAGCGATGGCGCGACCGATTCTTCTGGCGGCGGCACCCACGGCGGCGGCTTCTCATGGGCGAACGGGATGCTCGGTGGCACCAGCGATTCCACCTGCAGTACTAGTGCGCCGGGAGGCTTCGGCGGTGGTGGCGCCGGTAACGGCTGCTGGGGCGGTGGTGGTGGCGGCGGCTACTCCGGCGGCGACGGCGGGCGCGTCGCTGGCGGCGGCGGCTCGTTCAACAGCGGCACGAGCCCGACCGCGATCGTCGCAGCGACGACCGGCGACGGTAGCATCGTCATCACGCTCGCAGGACCCGCAGTGGCCAAGGCGATTCCGACGCTCTCGCAGTGGGGCATCGTCGCGCTCGGCGCTCTCCTGGCGCTCACCGCCCTGGTCGCACTGCGCCGCCGCGCAGGCTGAGTCGGCGTTCGCGACCGCGACCCGCCCGCTCGGGGCGGGTCGCCCCGTATAATCCCTCTGCCCGCCCCGGCCGGGCGCTAAGAGGGAGCCCTCTTGCAGATCGCAAGCCGCTCGTACGACACGATCGTCGTCGCGACGCCCGTGGGCCGCATCGATCAGGCGGCCGCCGCGCCGTTCGAGCAGGCGCTGGCGCCACATCTGGCTGACGGCGCGGTCGACGCACTGGTGCTCGACTTCGGCGGCGTCGAATACATCAGCAGCATCGGCCTGCGCGTCCTCATGATCGCGTCGAAAACGCTGCGCAAGCGCAAGGCGCGCATCGCGGTCGCCGCGATGCGTCCGATCGTCGCCGAGATCTTCAAGATCAGCCGGTTCGACGCCGTGGTCGAAGTGTTTCCGTCGCTGCGCGGCGCGCTCGGTGTCCTCTCGCCGGCGGCACGCGACGCGTTCGACGCCGGATAGCCGGGCCCCTCCGGCCGGCGCCCGCCGAGCATGCGCAGCATTCGATTCTGGGGAACGCGGGGCTCGCTGCCGGTGGCGCTCACCACCCGCGACGTGCGCACGAAGCTCGCCGCGGCGCTGCGCGCGGGCGCAGGGAGGAGCTTCGATTCGGAAGAAGCCCTGGAAGCCTTCCTCGACGGGCTGCCATTCGACGTCGCCGGCACGTTCGGCGGCCACACGGCGTGCGTCGAGCTCGAAATGCGTGGCAGTGACTACGTCGTGTGCGATCTCGGCAGCGGGCTGCGCCCGTTCGGGCAGGCAGCGATCGCGCGGCACGGGCCGATGAGCCCGCGCACCTATCACCTGTTCGTGTCGCACCTGCACTGGGATCACATCATGGGCCTGCCGTTTTTCGTGCCCGCGTACATCCCGGGGAACCGGCTCGTCTTCTACGGTGCACACAAGGGGCTCGAGGCGGCGTTGCGACGGCAGATGGAGCCGCCGTCGTTCCCGGTGCCGTTCTCGATCTTCGGTGCGACTATCGAGTTCGTCCACCTCGAGCCGGGCGCTACGCACGATATCGCCGGCATGCGCGTGACCGTCAAGCAGCAGCACCACACCGGCGACTCCTACGGCTACCGGTTCGAGAAGGACGGTCGCACGGTCGTCTACTCGACCGACTCCGAGCACAAGCTCACCGATCCCGCCGAGAGCGCGGAGTTCGCCGCGTTCTTCCGCGAGGCCGACGTGGTGATCTTCGACGCGATGTACTCGCTCGCCGAGGCGACTTCGGTCAAGGCCGACTGGGGGCATTCGAGCAACATCGTCGGCGTCGAGCTCTGCCAGCAGGCGCGTGTCAAGCACCTGTGCCTGTTCCATCACGAGCCGGCGCTCGACGATGCGGCGCTCGCGGCGGTGCTCGCCGAGACGCGCCGCTTCGAGCAGATCACGCGCAGCGGCGACCCGATGCGCGTCAGCAGCGCCTGGGACGGACTGGAAATACGCTTGTGACGGTTCCGGCCGCGGAGGGCACTGCGCTCCACACGGCCAGGATTCACGTCATCGGCGCGATCCTGACGGTGGCGATCGCGGCCGCGCTTGCGTTCGGCGCGGCGCGGTATTTGCCGTTGCAGTCTGGATGGTTCGACGCCTGTCAGCGCATGGCTCCACGCGCCGTCGAATCCTCGCCGGTGACGATCGTCGACATCGACGATCGGAGTCTCGCGACGTTCGGCCGCTGGCCGTGGCCGCGCAACCTCCTCGCGCAGCTGATCCACACGATCGACGGCGCCGATCCGGCGGCGATCGGGATCGACGTCGTGATGCCCGACCCCGATCCGCTGTCTCCCGACAACCTCATCGCTCGCATCGATCCCGATGCGGCGCTGTCGAACCAGCTCGCCGATCTGCCGTCGACCGACCGTGAGCTTGCGAGCGCGCTCGCTGCATCGCCGACGGCGCTGATCGTAGTCGAATCGCCGCGACCGACGACACGACCGTTCCGCGTCGCGCCGGTGGCGGTCCGCGACGTCGATGGCAATTCCGCGTCCGCGTCCGCGGCGATCGCGCGGCTTCCGCGCTTTCCGGGAGTGATCGCGAACCTGCCGATGCTGAACGCCGCCGCGAAGGGGTGGGGCTTTGCGTCGGTGTCGGGCAACGAGCTCCGCGGTACGCTGCGAAGGATCCCACTCGTCGCCAACATCGACGGCACGCTGGTTCCCGCCCTCACCGTCGAGATGTGGCGCATTGCGCTGCACGTTACGTCGCTGCGGCTCGTCACAGGCGATGGACGCGTGCGCGGGGTGCGCGTCGGCAACCGTTTCTTTCCGGCCGAAGCCGACGGAGCCGCGCGGATCTGGTTCTCGCCGCACCTGCCGGAACGCTTCGTGTCGGCGAAGGACGTGCTCGAAGGCACCGTCGATCCCGCACGCTTCGCGCACCGCTTCGTGCTGATCGGCGTCACCGCGACCGCCCAGGGCGACTACCTCTACACGCCGGTCGGCGCGCGGATGCCGGGTACCGAGATCCACGCGCAGCTTCTCGAGAATCTCTACGGCGGCACGCTGCTCGTGCGCCCGACGTGGGGGCCGGTTGCCGAAGCGCTGGTGTTCCTCGTGCTCGGCACCCTCGTGGTGTGGGCGACTCCGCTCTGGCCGGTGCGCTACGTCTCGTTGCTCGCTCCGGCTTTCGCCGTGGCGCTGCTCGTCGCCGGATTCGTCGCGTATCGCGGTGAGCGCATCCTGCTCGACGCGGCCACGCCGACACTCGCGCTCTTCGCGCTGTCCGGATTGATCCTGGCGATGACGCTGGCCACCGCGACGCGCAACCGCAAGGCGCTCGAAGCGGTCGTGCAGCGCCAGCGCGAGGAAAACGCGCGTGTCGAAGGCGAGCTCGCCGCCGCGCGGCGGATCCAGACCGAAATGCTGCCGGAGCCGTCGTCGGTCGCGGACCCGCGCCTCGGCCTCGCGGCCGCAATGGAGCCGGCGCAGGAGGTCGGCGGCGACCTCTACGATTTCTACCGCCTCGACGATCAGCGGCTGTTCTTCATGCTCGGTGATGTGTCCGGCAAGGGCCTCTCCGCGAGCATCTTCATGGCGGTGTCGAAGGCGCTGTGCAAGAGCGTCACGCTGCGCTCGCTCGACACCGACGTCGGGGATCTCCTGTCGGCTGCGAACCTCGAAATCGCGCGCGACAACACGTCGTCCCTCTTCGTCACCGTGTTCGCCGGCATCCTCGATCTCACGAGCGGCGAAGTCGAGTACTGCAACGCGGGCCACGAGAATCCGTTCGTAGTGCGCTCGGGAACCCGCGTGGTCGAGCGGATCGAGGACGGCGGCGGCCCGCCGCTGTGCGCGGTCGACGGCTACGCATATCGCAGCGCGCTCTTGCGTCTCGGCCCCGGCGACGTCCTCTGCCTAGTGACCGACGGGGTCACCGAGGCGCAGGATTCGACGGGCGCGCTCTACGGCGCCGAACGCGTCGCGCAGGTGCTCGCCGGAGGCGACTCGGCCGAAGACGCGGTGGCGCGGCTCGGCACCGACGTCGCGGCTTTCACTGCCGGCGCCGTGCAGAGCGACGACATCACGATGCTGGCGCTGTGCTGGAAGGGCGGTTGAGCCGGAAACCCGGGACGTACCACGTTTTTGCTGGCAGCGGCTTCCGGGTCGATTCGGTGCAGAAAAACGTGGCCCGTCCCGGGTTTCCTACCTCTAGTCGATGGTTGCCATCAGCGCCATCGAGTATTACGATGTGACTACCGACACGTGGAGCGGACGATGGCCATCACTGCCACCAGCCTTAAGTTACCGGAGGCCCTGAAGACGCGTATCGCGCGCCTCGCGCGGCGAAGCGGCGAAACACCTCATGCGCTGATGGTGAAGATGATCGCCGACCAGGTGGATGCGGCGGAGCGTCATCAGGCGCTGCTTGCCGACGCTCGCAAGGCCGATTCGCGCATGAGCGACACGGGGCACGCGTACGCAGCGGCCGACGTGCACGCCTATCTCGATGCCGTTGTCTCCGGGCGCAAACCTTCGCGTCCGAAGCCCGTCGCATGGCGTAAGTAGCCGTTGCGTGGCGCAAGTAGTCTATTCGGAGGAGGCGTTCGCCGACTTCGAGCGGATCATCGAATTCCTGCTCGCGCAGGGGCGCGAGGATGCCGCTCGCGCGCTGACCGAGATCCGCAGCGCGATCTCGCTCCTCGAAACGCACCCGATGATCGGACGCCGCGTCGCAGGTGAGCTTCGCGAGCTCGTCATCTCGTACGGACGCAGCGGCTATCTCGCCGTGTACCGCTTCGACGCCGTGCCCGACATCGTCCGCGTCCTGCGGATTCGTCACCAGCGCGAGGCGGGGTATCGCGACTGAGCGACTATCTGACGATAATCTCGACGCGGCGGTTGCGCGCCTCGGCGACGCCCTCGCCGGTCTTCACGAGCGGCTCACGCTTGCCGCGGCCTTCGGCGACGATGTCCGCGGCGGGGATGCCGCGCTTGATCATCTCGTCGCGGATCGCGTTCGCGCGCTGCAGCGACAGCTTGTCGTTCAACGGGTCGCTGCCGGTGCTGTCGGTATGGCCGATCACGACGATGTCGGGCACCGCGCGCTTCGCGATGTCGGGGAACACGCGCTCGAACGTCGCCTTCGATTCGTCGGTCAGCGTGTCGTTGCCTTCGTTGAAGTAGAGCGTGTAGCGCTCGAGGCGCTC
>DASVWR010000011.1:0-9084 GCA_036393115.1 Casimicrobiaceae bacterium | reverse complement strand
GATCTCGTGGTAGGCGTTGAAGATCTCGCCCTCGTCGAGCCCGAGGCTCTCGACGACGTATTGGTACGCGTGCGTGTGGATCGCCTCCTCGAACGCCTGGCGCAGCAGGTACTGGCGGCATTCCGGCGCGGTGATGTGGCGATAGGTGCCCAGCACGATGTTGTTGGCGGCGAGGCTGTCGGCGGTGACGAAGAAACCGAGGTTGCGCTTGACGATGAGGCGCTCGTCGTCGGTGAGCCCGCGCGGGTTCTTCCACAGCTCGATATCGCGCTGCATGTTGATTTCCTGCGGCATCCAGTGGTTGGCGCAGCCCGCGAGGTACTTGTCCCACGCCCACTTGTACTTGAACGGCACGAGCTGGTTGACGTCGGCCTGGCCGTTGATGACGCGCTTGTCCTCGACGCGCACGCGACCGAGGTTGCTCGCGAGCGCGTGCTGCTCGGCATCGAGGTCGTGTACCGGCTCGCGCGAGAGAACCCCGCCGGTGACCTGAGCGCGAATCGTTTCCGGCGTCGCGCCGCGCGCACGGAGTGATGCCGGGGCGGCGGTGAGGTCGTCGTCGAAGCTCAGCATGTTGCGTTCTCCATCAGTTCATCGCGGCGAGGCGCTCGTAGAGGAACTCGGGCGCGAAATCCTGCCCGTCGATCCATGCGATCGACGCGAGCCCGTAATCGAGGTAGAACTGCGCGAAGCGGTCGCGGTCGCGCAGCGGCTCGAGGCTCTCGCCGTGAAGCTCGTCGGCGAGATCGACGACGCCCTTGCGGCCGTCGTTGAATTCGAGCCAGACCTTGTAATCACCGAGGTAGCGCGCGTCGATGACGTGCCGGGGTGCGTACTCGTAGCGTGCCAACGGGTGCCTCCTTTCACAAGGTGAGCGGGCCGTTGCCGGCCCGCGGGCCTTGGCGGGGTCCCTGCGCGTCCACGCCGTTCCGGCGTCCTGTCTGGGTTCGCGCGGGTCCGCGATCGCAGCACTGCGGCGCCTCACCCTCGAAGGGATCGGCTGCTGCAGGCTGGTCCGAGCCTCCCAGGATCTCACTGGCAGACTTCGCACTCGGGGTTGTCGATGGAGCAGAAGCGCGGTGCATTCGCGTCGGGTGCGGCGGGTGCATGGTCGTTCGCCGCGTAGCCTCCCGCTCCCGACACGAGCGAGCCGGTCTCGGGCACCGCGTTAAGCTCGCCGCCGCGGCCGGTCGACTTCTCCGCCGAGGTGGCGGCGAGCGAGCGCAGGTAGTAGGTTGTTTTCAACCCGGGCTGCCAGGCGAGCTTGTAGGTGTCGTCGAGCTTCTTGCCCGAGACTCCGGCCATGTAGATGTTGAGGCTCTGCGCCTGGTCGATCCACTTCTGCCGTCGTGCACCGGCTTCGACGATCCAGCGCGGCTCGACCTCGAACGCGGTCGCGTAGAGCTCGCGCAGCGCCGCCGGCACGCGGTCGATCCGCGCGAGCGAGCCGTCGAAGTGCTTGAGGTCGGCGACCATCACCTCGTCCCAGAGGTTCAGTTCCTTCAGGTCCGCGACGAGCTGCTCGTTCACCACGGTGAACTCGCCCGAGAGGTTCGACTTCACGTAGATGTTCTGGTATTCGGGCTCGATCGACGCGGCGACGCCGATGATGTTGGAGATCGTCGCGGTCGGGGCGATCGCGACGCAGTTCGAGTTGCGCATGCCGTAGGCGGCGATGCGCGCGCGCAGCGCGTCCCAGTCCATCGTCGACGATTCGTCGATGTCGACGTAGCCGCCGCGCTCGTCGCGCAGGAGAGCCAGCGTGTCCTGCGGCAGGATGCCGCGGTCCCACAGGCTGCCCTTGAACGAGCTGTAGTGGCCGCGCTCCTCGGCGAGCTCGGTCGAGGCCCGGTACGCGTGGTAGCAGACCGCTTCCATCGCGCTGTCGGCGAACGCGACGGCGGCCTCCGACGCGTAGGGCACGCGCATCCGGTGCAGGCAGTCCTGGAAGCCCATGATGCCGAGCCCGACCGGACGGTGCCGCAGGTTCGAGTTCCGCGCCTTGGCGACCGCGTAGTAGTTGATGTCGATCACGTTGTCGAGCATCCGCATCGCGGTCCTGATCGTGCGCGCGAGCTTCGCCTGGTCGAGCTTCCACCCGCCATCCTTGTCGACCATGTGCGCGAGCAGGTTCACCGAGCCCAGGTTGCACACGGCGATCTCGGATGCGCTGGTGTTCAGCGTGATCTCGGTGCACAGGTTCGAGCTGTGCACGGTGCCGACGTGCTGCTGCGGCGAGCGGACGTTGCAGGCGTCCTTGAAGGTGATCCACGGATGCCCGGTCTCGAACAGCATCGAGAGCATCTTGCGCCAGAGCTGCACCGCCGGGATCTTCCGGTAGAGCCTGATCTCGCCGCGTGCCGCGCGCTCCTCGTGCCGCACGTAGGCCTCCTCGAACGCGCGGCCCCACTTGTCGTGGAGGTCGGGCACGTCGGAAGGCGAGAACAGCGTCCAGTCGCCGCCCTCGACGACACGCTTCATGAAGAGGTCGGGCACCCAGTTGGCGGTGTTCATGTCGTGCGTGCGCCGCCGGTCGTCGCCGGTGTTCTTCCGAAGCTCGAGGAACTCCTCGATGTCGAGGTGCCAGGTTTCGAGGTAGGTGCAGACGGCACCTTTGCGCTTGCCGCCGTTGTGCGCGAGGCCGGCCGAGGTCATGTACGACGCGTCGACGGCGACCTTGAGATCGACGACGAGCGGCTTCGGCGCAATCGCGCGCACCGACTTCACGCGCGAGTACAGCATGCCGGCGTGCGTGATCCAGTTGCGCTTCACGATCGGCCGGCAGCCGACGAGTGCCGCGACCTCGGGGACCGCCGGAATGCGCAGGTCGTACGATTTCGTGGTACCGGCGAACGTCACCCGCGAGCCGTCCGAGCGCACGCCCGAATGCGCATTGACGCGCTCGCGGTACTTGCCCGCGACCGGAACGCCGAGGCGCAGCATCTGGTAGCGCAGCCCTTCGGCGAGCGAGCGCGACGTCGTCGCGAAATAGATCTCCTTCCCGCGCCGCTTTTGCCAACTGAGACCGCCGTCGGTTTCGAGAAGTCCGCGCACGAGTGCCAGCGTATGCTGCCGCGGCAGGTGCGCGAAGCGCCGCGCGATGCGCTTCGCATGTCCGGCGTCGTAGAGGTCGTCGTATACGAACGGGAGTGTTGCCTCGCCGGCGCCGGCGATGCGGCCGGTCGTCGCGTCGCGGACGACGCCGCGGCCCGAGGCCCAGCGCACCTGCGCGTAGGTGGCGCCGCGCGACGTCTCCCAGAAGTGGATGCCGCGCTCGGCGAGATAGTCGCGCACGAAGGCAAGGTGCGTGTCGCACTGTGGATTGCCCGAGACACCCCATTCGAGGCCATCCTTCGAGAGGTGCCCGTCGCCGAGCAGGATGCCGTAGAGGCGCGCGTCGTCGTCGGTGAAGCCTTGCACGGGGACGACCTCGGTCGGAATCGCGAAGCCGACGTAGTCGCCGCGCGCGAGCTTGCCCGCGTCGATCCAGCGCGGGCTCACCTTGCCTTTGTCGAGCCACGCCTGCGTGCGCGCTTCGGCCTGTTCCATCGGCACACCGGGAAGCGCCCACAGCGGATGCGCGTCAGTCACCTCGATGGGCTCGATCGAGTGCTTGACGTCGATCGCGACCATCGGGCCGTCCTGGTTGTACACGTAGCGCTCGAGCACCTCGCGATAGACGCCGCTTCGACCGAGGACGAGGTCGCCGGGCTTGACGTCGCGGATCGGCAGCGCGCCTTGCGCCGTATGCACGAGCGTGTCGGGAGCAAAGCACTGGTTGACCGCGACCGCCGTGTCGTTGACGACCTTCAGGAACGGGACGACGCCCTGGCTCTTCCCGTTGGTGCCCTTGATGTGCGAGCCCATCGCGCGGACGTTGGTCCAGTCGTTGCCCAGCCCGCCGGCGAATTTGGACAGGAGCGCGTTCTCCTTGATCGCCTCGTAGATCCCGTCGAGGTCGTCGGCGACCGTCGTCAGGTAGCACGACGAGAGCTGCGAGCGATGCGTGCCCGAGTTGAAGAGTGTCGGCGTCGAGCTCATGAAGTCGAAGCGCGACAACACATCGTAGAACTCGATCGCGCGCGTCTCACGGTCGACCTCGTTCAGCGCGAGCCCCATCGCGACGCGCATGAAGAAGCACTGCGGCAGCTCGAAGCGGCGCCCGGCATTGCCGTGTGCAGCGTGCTGGTCGACGAGGAAATAGCGGTCGTAGAGCGTCTGCAGGCCGAGGTAGCCGAAGGCGAGGTCGCGCGCGGGGTCGAGCGCCTTACCGAGCCGGTCGAGGTCGAATTGCGCGAGTGCTTCGTTGAGGAGGCCGATCCTGATGCCGTGCGCGACGAACTCGGGGAAGTACTCGGCGTAGCGCGTCTGCATGTCGGCCTGCGTCGCCTCAGAGCCGAGCGCTTCGTACCGCAGCGCGTCGAGGAGGAGCCGCGCGGACACGTACGAGTACGCCGGATCCTTCTCGATCAGCGTGCGCGCGGCGAGCACGACGCACTTGCGCACTTCGTCCATCGGCACGCCGTCGTAGAGGTCCTTCAGCGTCGCCTTGAGGATGCGGTCGGGGTCGGCGTCGGCGAGGCCCGCGCACGACGCGCGGACGAGCTCGGTCAGGCGGGCGAGGTCGAGCGGCCTCTTCTCGCCATGCTCGACGACATGGAGCACCGGCGTCTCGCGCGTCGCATCCTCGCGCGCCTTCGCCTGCGCGCGCTCCTGCGCGCGCTTCTCGCGATAGAGCACATACGCGCGGGCGACCTGGTGCTCGCCCCCGCGCATCAGCGCCAGCTCGACCTGGTCCTGGATCTCCTCGATGTGGATCGCGCCGCCTTCGGGCTTGCGCCGCATCAGCGCGGTGACGACCGCGTCCGTGAGCTTCGTAACCTCGTCGCGCACGCGCGCCGACTCGGCGCCGTGGCCGCCGTTGACGGCGAGGAACGCCTTCGCCATCGCGATCGTGATCTTGGCGGGCTCGAAGCCCACGACCGCGCCGTTCCGGCGGATCACCTTGAGCTGGGCGTAGCGGGGGTCGGCCGCAGCCGCGACCGGACTGCCGGGCTCGCCCACGACGAGCTCCCGCGGCGGATTCGACGATGCGGTGGCGGGCGTGGCGGCGATCTGCATGGGTGCGACTCCTGGACTCAGCCGGTGGTGACGGGGGGTCTGCGGCGCGGGGCCTCCACCCCTCGCACCGGGGCGCCCAAGCGAGCGCCCGGAGAAGGCCCTCCTGGCAGGGCCCACAACATGTTGTGTTCGACTTGCTTCTGGTCACCAAGCATAGTGGGTCGCGGCGCCGTGTGCAAGCCCGGATCGACTCGCGTCGTTGGCGTTCGCGCGGCGCGGCTGCGCGCTGCCGTGACCGGATATCCACGCCGATATCCACGGGTTTCGCACCGGCGATCCACCGTTTTTCCCAGCGTCGTCCCCGGATCTGTACACCGGCTTCTGGGCCGAGCAATGCGTCGTCGCCGGAGCCGACGAGCGGTCGCCGGCCGTTGCAGAAATGCGACTCAGCCCGCGATCGGCGGGATGCGCGTTCGCTTGGCGAGGATCGATGCCGCAATGCAAAATGACGAAAGCGCAAGCAGTCACGGGCGTGACCGGCCGCGAACCAACCTGGAAGACGCAGCGTGACCCTTCAGTACAAGTGGCTCGAAAGCGATTTCGCGACCGCGGCGCAGATCGCTGCGGAGGACGTCGCGGCGATCGCCGCGGCGGGATTCCGGACCATCGTCAACAATCGGCCCGACCACGAGGGTGGTCCGGCGCAGCCGACCTCTGAAGCGATCGAGCGCGCGGCGAAGGCTGCCGGGCTCGACTATGCGTACCTGCCGGTGAAGTCGGCGATGCAGACGCCGGCCGAGGTCGAGGCGATGGAAGAGCTCCTCGACCGGCTGCCGAAGCCGGTGCTCGGCTTCTGCCGCTCGGGGACGCGCACGGC
The DNA here is from genome assembly GCA_036393115.1 of Casimicrobiaceae bacterium. Taxonomy (GTDB): domain Bacteria; phylum Pseudomonadota; class Gammaproteobacteria; order Burkholderiales; family Casimicrobiaceae; genus VBCG01. The sequence goes on along the minus strand of DASVWR010000011.1, from coordinate 3,146 downwards.
GAACCTCTACTACCGCGCACGAGCGCGCAGCGACGCGCGCTAGTCGGCTGCCTGCGCTTCGGCGACGCGCGCCGCAGCCGCGGTGGTCGCCGAGGCGAAGTGCTCGAGGAGCTCCGCCTCGCGCTTCTTCGCCTCCGCGAGATGGCGCGCGCGCACGTGCCCGTAGCCGCGAATGTGCTCGGGAATCGACGCGATCTCGACGGCGATCGCGTAGTTGTGCGGTGACAGCCCGGCGAGGAGGGCGTCGATCTGCCGCTCGTAGTCGGCGGCGAGCGCGCGCTCCTGGCGACGCTCGGCCGTGCGTCCGAAAACGTCGAGCGGGCCGCCGCGCAGGCGCCTCATCTTCGCCAGCACGCGAAACGCCGGCATCATCCACGGCCCGTATTCGGATTTCTTCGCTTCACCTGTCGCCGCGTCGGGGTGGTTCAGCGCCGGCGGGGCAAGGTGGAAGCGCAGGCGATAGTCGCCCTCGAACTGCGCGGCGATGCGGTCGAGAAAATCGGTCTCGGCATAGAGCCGCGCGACCTCGTATTCGTCCTTCACTGCGAGCAGCTTGAAGTAGTTGCGCGCGACCGCCTCGGTGAGGTCGGTCGCCCCCGGCTCCTTCGCGTTTTCGGCAGCGCGCACGCGCGCGACGAAGTCGGTGTAGCGCGCGGCGTACTTCGCGTCCTGGTATTCGGTGAGGAACTTGCGCCGGCGCTCGATCGCCTCGTCGAGTGAGCCCGAGAGGCGCTGCGAGTCGGGGACCGCAGCGGGAATCGCGGCGGCGGCGACGCGCTGCGGATCGACCGCGGCGAGACGGCCCCAGCGGAAGCTCTGCACGTTCGCGTCGACCGCGGCGCCGTTCAACTCGATCGCGCGGAGGATCGACGCCTCGGAGAGCGGCAGGAGGCCGCGCTGCCACGCGTAGCCGACCATGAAGAGGTTGGTCGCGATCGAGTCGCCCATGAGGCCGGTCGCAAGCCGCGTCGCGTCGAGGAACTCGGCGTCTCCGGGGCCGACGCCGTCCTTGATCTCCTGCTCCATCGAGCCGATCGGAAAGGCGAGGTCGGGCTCGCGCGTGAACTGCGCCGGCATCACGCGCGCGCTGTTGACGAGAGCTTTGGTGACGCCTTTCTGCATCTTCGCGAGCGCCTCGTCGCCGATGCCGGTCAGGATGTCGCAGGCGAGCACGAGCTTCGCTTCACCGGCGGCGATCCGCGTCGCGTAAAGCTGCGCCGGATCGTCCGCGATGCGCACGTGCGAGACGACCGCGCCGTTCTTCTGCGCGAGGCCGGTCATGTCGAGCACCGACACGCCCTTGCCTTCGAGGTGCGCCGCCATGCCGAGGAGCGCGCCGATCGTGACGACGCCGGTGCCGCCGATGCCGGTGACCAGAATGCCGTACGGCGTGTCGCTCGCCACGTGCGGCGGCTCGGGGAGCGACGGGAAGTCGGCGGCGTCGGCCTTCTTCGGCTTGCGCAAGCGTCCGCCCTCGACGGTGACGAAGCTCGGGCAGAAGCCCTCGATGCACGAATAGTCCTTGTTGCATGCCGACTGGTCGATCGCGCGCTTCCTGCCGAACTCGGTCTCGACCGGCGTCACCGACACGCAGTTCGACTTCACGCCGCAGTCGCCGCAGCCCTCGCAGACGAGCTCGTTGATGAACACGCGCTTCGCCGGGTCGGGGAACTTGCCGCGCTTCCGGCGCCGGCGCTTCTCGGCGGCGCAGGTCTGGTCGTAGAGGAGGATCGTCGTGCCGGCGGTCTCGCGCAGCGCCTTCTGCACCGCGTCGAGCTCGCACCGATGGTGGATCTCGATGTCGCTCGCGAAGGTGCCGGCCGCGTACTTGCCGGGCTCGTCGCTCACCACGACGATCTTCGCGACGCCTTCGGCCGCGCACTGGCGCGCGATGTCGGCGGGCGAGATCGGCCCGTCGACCGGCTGCCCGCCGGTCATCGCGACGGCGTCGTTGTACAGGATCTTGTAGGTGATGTTCACCTTCGCCGCGACCGCGGCGCGGATCGACAGGATCCCGCTGTGGTAGTAAGTGCCGTCACCGAGGTTCGCGAAGATGTGTTTTTCATCGGTGAACGGCGCCTGGCCGATCCAGGGCGCGCCTTCGCCGCCCATGTGCGTGTAGGTCGACGTGCGCCGATCCATCCAGATCGCCATCACGTGGCAGCCGATGCCCGCGGTCGCGCGGCTCCCTTCGGGGACGTTGGTCGACGTGTTGTGCGGACAGCCCGAGCAGTAGTACGGAATGCGCGTCAGCGAAACCTTCGGCTTCGCGAGCGCGCGCTCCTTCTGGTTGATGAACTCGACGCGGCTCCGGATTCGCTCGGCGTGCTTCGGATGGAGCTCGAGGCGGGCGATGCGCTGCGCGATCACGCGCGCGATCATCGCGGGGGTGAGCTCGGCATGCGGCGGCAGCAGCCAGTCGCCGTGCGGGCGCACCCACTCGCCCTTCTCGTCGAACTTGCCGACGACACGCGGGCGCACGTCGTCGCGCCAGTTGTAGAGCTGCTCCTTCAACTGGTACTCGACGATCTGGCGCTTCTCCTCGACCACCAGGATCTCGTCGAGCCCTTCGGCGAAATGGCGAACACCCTCGGGCTCGAGCGGCCACGGCATCGCGACCTTGAACAGGCGAATGCCGATCTCCGCCGCGTCGGCGTCGCTGATGCCGAGGTCTTCGAGCGCCTGGCGAACGTCGAGATAGCTCTTGCCGCTCGTGATGATGCCGAGGCGTGCGGGCTTGTCGGGTGAGGCCGAATCGATGACGATGCGGTTGAGCTGGTTGACGCGGCAGTAGTGGAGCGCCGCGTAGACCTTGTAGTCCTGCATCCGCGCCTCGGTCGCGAGGAACGGGTCGGGCCAGCGGATCGACACGCCGTCGGGCGGCAGCGGGAAATCGTCGGGGATGACGATGTTCACGTCGGACGCGTCGCCGTCGACCGACGCCGAGCTCTCGACGGTGTCGGACACGCACTTGAAGCCGACCCAGCAGCCCGAGTAGCGGCTCATCGCGAAGCCGTGCAGGCCGAGCTCGAGGATCTCCTGCACCGAGGCCGGATAGAGTACCGGCATCATCGCCGCCGAGAACTGGTGGTCCGACTGGTGCGGCAACGTCGACGATTTCGCCGCGTGATCGTCGCCGGCAAGCA
>DASVWR010000010.1:0-19417 GCA_036393115.1 Casimicrobiaceae bacterium | reverse complement strand
AGATGTTCGAGAAGGTCGGCGTGCCGATCGTCGGCGTCGTGGAGAACATGTCGATCCACATCTGCTCGAACTGCGGCCACGCCGAGCACATCTTCGGCGAGGGCGGCGCTCAGCGGATGTGCAACGACTACGGCGTCCCGTTCCTCGGGTCGCTGCCGCTCGACATCAAAATTCGCGAGCAGGCCGATTCGGGGCATCCTTCGGTCGTCGCCGACCCCGACGGGCCGGTCGCGAAGATCTACAAGGAGATCGCGCGCAGGGTCGCGGTCTCGGTCGCGCAGAAGGCCGAGGATTTCTCGTCGAAGTTCCCGAACATCGTCGTGCAGAACACCTGACCCGCGAGTACTCCGGGTCCATCGAGCTTGACCGGTAAGATCGATATGGCTAAGATGGCCATATGAAGGTGGCAACGATCTCCGAGACCAAGAATCACTTGTCCGAGCTTCTCGCACGCGTGAAGCGCGGTGAGTCGGTATTGATACTCGACCGGGCGCGACCCGTGGCGCGGCTGGTACCGGTCGAGTCGACTGGGGACCGCCGTGAGACGCGTTTCGCTGATCACGAGCGCCTGAAAGAGTTGGAGCGCGCCGGAGTGCTTCGCCGAGCGAAGGTACGCGCTGGCGTGAATTTTCTCGCGTCGCTGCCGCCTCCGCCGAAGGTGCGCGTCGATGTCGTCGCGGCACTGCTCGCGGAGCGCGACGAAGGTCGATGAGATTCTGGGACAGCTCTGCGCTGGTTGCGCTCGCGGTGCCCCAGGCGTTGTCTTCGGCCGCCGAGCACCTGATCGCAGCCGACCCCGAAGTCGTCGTGTGGTGGGGAACGCAGGTGGAGTGCGTTTCGGCGCTCACCAGGCTCTCGCGCGAAGGTCGCCTTGACGAAGATCACGTGAGCACCGCAAAGCGCAGGATCGATGCCATTCTTGATCGCTCGGATACGATCGAGCCCAGCCACGGGATTCGTGATCGCGCATGTCGCCTGCTTCGCGCCCATGCGCTGCGCACGGGCGATGCGCTCCAACTCGCTGCCGCAATGGAGCTGCGCGGAGACCGGTCCGACACGGTCGAGTTCGTAACCTTCGACTCGCGGCTCGCCGTCGCCGCGCGGCGCGAGGACTTCCTGACGCCCGAGGCAACATGACCATCAAAGCCGACCGCTGGATCCGCCGCATGGCGCAGGAGCAGCGGATGATCGAGCCGTTCGAGGCGGGACAGGTGCGCGAGGCCGGCGGGCGCAAGATTGTGTCCTACGGCACGTCGAGCTATGGCTACGACGTTCGCTGCTCGAACGAGTTCAAGATCTTCACCAACATCAACTCGACGATCGTCGATCCGAAGGCATTCGATTCCGGTTCGTTCGTCGACTTCAGGGGTGACGTCTGCATCATCCCGCCCAACTCGTTCGCGCTCGCACGCACGATCGAGTACTTCCGCATTCCGCGCAACGTGCTCGTCGCCTGCCTCGGAAAATCGACGTACGCGCGTTGCGGTGTAATCGTGAACGTGACGCCCCTCGAGCCCGAGTGGGAAGGGCACGTCACGCTCGAGTTCTCCAACACGACGCCGCTGCCGGCGAAGATTTACGCGAACGAGGGCGTCGCGCAGATGATCTTCTTCGAGTCGGACGAGGTCTGCGAGACGTCGTACCGCGACCGCGGCGGCAAGTACCAGGGTCAGCAGGGCGTCACGTTGCCGAAGCTGTGAGCAGACTGCAGCGCTGGTGGCTGCTCGGCATCGAGCGCTTCGGCTTCGAGGGCACGCACGTCAACCTTGCGTGGGCAGCCGCGCTCGGCTTCACCGGCGCGCTCGCGACGATCGCGTTTCGCGAAGGCATCCAGGGGGTGCAGCTCCTCCTCTCGGAGCACAGCCGCAGCCTCGTCGCCACGGCACGCTCGCTCGCCTGGTGGCAGCGGCTGATCCTGCCGGCGGCGGGGGGCATCGTCGCCGGAGCGATCCTGCAGGCGGGCACGCGCTTCGCCAGCGGACAGAGGCGCTCGGATTACATGGAGGCGATCGTCATCGGCGACGGGCGCATCGGCATTCGCGAAAGCCTGATGCGCAGTTTGTCATCGCTCGCCTCGATCGCGAGCGGCGGCTCGATCGGCCGCGAGGGCTCGATGGTGCAGCTTGCCGCGATGGTCGCGTCGGCGATCGGGCGCATCACCTCGCAGAGCGCGCCGCAGCTTCGCCTGCTCGTCGCCTGCGGCTCGGCTGCCGGCATCACCGCCGCGTACAGCGCGCCGATCGCCGGGGCGCTGTTCGTCTCGGAGATCGTGCTGGGGTCGATTGCGATGGACACGTTCGGCCCGCTCCTGGTCGCGGCGGTGGTCTCCAACGCGACGATGCGCGCGCTCACCCGCTACGGCGCACCGTACGAGATGCCGGTGTTTCCGGTGATCGCGGGGCGCGAAATGGTGCTGTTCGTCTTCCTCGGCATCATCGCCGGCGTCGCGTCGCCGCTCTACCTCGCCGCGATCGACCGTACGCGCCGCCTCGTCGCGCGGGTTCCGCTGCCGCTCGCCGCGCGAATGGGCATCGGCGGCCTCGTCGTCGGCGCGATCTCGATCTGGCTGCCCGAGGTCTGGGGTAACGGCTACAGCGTCGTCAACGAGCTCTTGCATCGCCAGGACTGGATATGGACGGCGGTGCTGGTGCTCCTGCTCGGCAAGTTCGTCGCGACTTCGGCGACCGTCGGCTCCGGGGCGGTCGGCGGCATCTTCACGCCGACGCTCTTCTTCGGCGCGGCGCTCGGGCTCCTGTTCGGCCACGGCGTGCATGCGCTGTGGCCGGCGGCCACGTCGCAGCCCTTCGCCTACGCGATCGTCGGCATGGGTGCGCTGCTCGCCGCCGGGACGCGCGCGCCGCTGATGGCGATCCTGATGATCTTCGAGATGACGCTTTCGTACGAGGTGGTCCTGCCGCTGATGCTGGGCTGCGTGCTCGCCTACTTCACCGCGCGTGCGACCGGCGGACCGGTCATGTACGCTGCCGCGGCGCTGCGCGGCAGGGGGCCAGGCAGCGAAAGTGCGTGGCAGTCGCTCGTCGTCGCCGAGCTGATCAAGCCTGCGCAGCCGGTGGTCGGACTCGACGCGACCTTTGCCGAGCTGCGGCGGGCATTCATCGAGCACCCGGTGCGCTTCGTCTACGTACTCGATGCCGACGGAACCTTTCGCGGCGTCGTCTCGCTGCACGACGTCAACCAGCGCCTGCTCGCGAGCGGGGACGGCGGCGAGCCGGGCGTTCGCGAGCTGCTGCGCACCGACATGCCGCTGCTGACTCCGCAGATGACGCTCTCCGACGCGCTGCAGAGCTTCTTCGGCCATCGCGGCGAGCGGCTGCCGGTGGTCGAGAGCACCGAGGCGCCGCGGCTCGTCGGAGCCGTCGCGAAGGGCGACCTCCTGATGCAGATCCGCTCGGCGGCCGGCGGCTAGGAGAACCGGGACGCACCACGTTTTCGCCGTGAAAACGTGGTACGTCCCGGTTTCTCGGTTCACCCGAAGCGGCTCGCGCCCACGCTCGATACCAGGTAGATGGCGGCGCCAAGCAATCCCGCCGCCGGCAGTGTCACCACCCAGGCGACGACGATGCGCTGCGCGACGCCCCAGCGCACCGCGGCGGCGCGCCGCGCCGCGCCGACGCCGATGATCGCCCCGGTGATCGTGTGCGTCGTCGACACCGGGATTCCGAGCGCGGTCGCGACGAACAGCGTGATCGCCCCACCCGTCTCGGCGCAGAAGCCCTGGATCGGCTTCAGGTGCGTGATCCGCGTCCCCATCGTGTGCACGATGCGCCAGCCGCCCGTCAGCGTGCCGAGCGCCATCGCGAGCTGGCACGCGATCACCACCCAGAACGGGACGTGGAAGTGGTCGCCGAGGAGGCCCTGCGAATAGAGCAGCACGGCGATGATCCCCATCGTCTTCTGCGCGTCGTTGCCGCCGTGGCCGAGCGAATACAGCGACGCCGATGCGAGCTGGAGGATGCGGAAGCGCCGGTCGACGGCGTAAGGCGTCGAGCGGGCGTTCGCCCAGACGACGCCGACGACGATGAGCTGCGCGAGCACGAAGCCGAGCAGCGGCGACACCACGATCCAAAGCGCCGTCTTGCCGAGCCCGCCCGCGATCACCGCCGACCAGCCGGCCTTGGCGACACCGGCTCCGGTCAGTCCGCCGATCAGCGCGTGGCTGCTGGACGACGGCAGCGCAAGTCCCCAGGTGATCCCGTTCCAGACGATCGCCCCTGCGAGCGCGCCGAAGATCACGTGCGCGTCGATGACGCCGGCCCGGACGATGCCGGTGCCGAGCGTGTCGGCGACGTGCAGGCCGAAGACCAGGAACGCGATGAAGTTGAAGAACGCCGCCATCAGCACGGCCGCGTAGGGCCGCAGGACGCGGGTCGACACGACGGTCGCGATGGAATTGGCGGCGTCGTGGAGCCCATTCATGAAGTCGAACAGCAGCGCGATCGCGACCAGCGCGACGACGGCGTAGGGACCCAGTGCGGCGGCGTGCATCGGCGGGCGATGCGTCAGACGTGCTTCGCGGTGAGCGTCTGGATCTCGTTGGCGACGTCGTCGCACTTGTCGACGACGCGCTCGATCAGCTCGTAGAGCTCCTTCCGGTCGAGGTAGCCGATCGTGTCGAGGGTCCCCTTGCCGAGCTCGGCGCGGATGCGTGCGAGGGCCGCGTCGAAGGCCTCGTCGGCCCGCTCCTCGATCGCGCCGATGTGCTCGCAGATCGCGAAGATCGTCCGATGGTCGCGGGTGATCGAATCGAGGAACGGAATCGCCTTGGCGAGGAGCGCGGCGCTCTCGACGACGCTGCTCACCATCGTCTGGATCTCCTGCGGGAACACCCAGAGCGAATAGCGCTGGATGCCCTTCGCGGTGTCCTCGATCAGGTCGACGATGTCGTCGAGGTCGTGCGCAAGCGTCAGAATGTCCTCGCGGTCGATCGGCGCGTAGAAGGTCCGGTTGGCGGAGAGGAAGATCTCGCGGACGACGCTGTCGGCCCTCGACTCGATCGCCCGGATCGACGCCACGTGTGCGTCGATCGCGCTTTCGCGCTCGCTGAGCATGTCGCGGAGCTCGCCGGCCGCTTCCACGACGCATTGCGCCTGCTCGCCGAAGAGGCTGGTGAAGCTCTTCTCCGGCGGCATCAGGCGGCTGAAGAGGTTGAGGGCCATGGTATGCGCGGCTGCGGTGGAGAGGCGTCCCCGGGACCGTGGGGCGACGCGCGGGACGCGTGATCATACCCGCGGACGCCGCGCGCTCCGCCAGGGCTGTTGTATGCGCGCTACGCAATGCACTTCCGCGCGCCGGCGCGGTCCAATCCATCGCGCCGGCTGCAGCGACGGCGCACAATGCTGGTCCAGGTGCGGGGCGTCCGGGATCGGGTGCCCCCTTTTCCTTTTCGAGGCAGGCCGCGGGCCCGGGAGTGATCGATGAAATTTCGCTTTCCCGTCGTCATCATCGACGAGGACTATCGCTCGGAGAACGCGAGCGGGCTCGGCATCCGCGCACTCGCCCGCGCCATCGAGGAAGAGGGCGGGGAAGTGCTCGGCGTGACGAGCTACACCGACCTCGCGAGCTTCGCACAGCAGCAGTCGCGCGCCTCGGCGTTCATCCTGTCGATCGACGACGAGGAGATCGGCGCCGGATCGCCGGAGGAGACCGGGACCGCACTCGCGAAGCTGCGCGCCTTCGTCGAGGAGATTCGCTTCCGGAATTCCGAGATCCCGGTGTTCCTGCACGGCGAGACGCGGACGTCGCGCCACATTCCGAACGACATCCTGCGGCAGTTGAACGGCTTCATCCACATGAACGAGGACACGCCCGAGTTCGTCGCGCGCTACATCCTGCGCGAGGCCCGGACCTACCTCGACAGCCTCGCGCCGCCGTTCTTCCGTGCGCTCGTGCACTACGCGAACGACGGATCGTACTCGTGGCACTGTCCCGGACACTCGGGTGGAGTCGCGTTCCTGAAGAGCCCCGTCGGGCAGATGTTCCACCAGTTCTTCGGCGAGAACCTGCTCCGTGCCGACGTCTGCAATTCGGTCGACGAGCTTGGCCAGCTCCTCGATCATTCGGGCCCGGTCGCGGCGTCGGAGCGCAACGCGGCGCGGATCTTCAACACCGACGAGCTCTTCTTCGTCACCAACGGCACGTCGACGTCGAACAAGATGGTCTGGCACGCGACGGTCGCGCCGGGCGACATCGTCGTCGTCGACCGCAACTGCCACAAGTCGGTGCTGCACGCGATCACGATGACCGGCGCGATTCCGGTGTTCCTGACGCCGACGCGCAATCACATGGGCGTCATCGGCCCGATCCCGATGGAGGAATTCCGCTGGGAGAGCATCGAGCGGAAGATCCGCGCGCACCCGTTCGCGCGCAACGTCAAGACCAAGCCGCGCATCCTGACCATCACGCAGAGCACCTACGACGGCGTGCTCTACAACGTCGACGCGATCAAGGACCTGCTGTCGACGAGGATCGACACGCTGCACTTCGACGAGGCGTGGCTGCCGCACGCAGCGTTTCACGACTTCTACCGCGGGATGCACGCGATCGGCCGCGACCGCCCGCGCTCGAAGGATGCGCTCGTCATCTCGACGCAGTCGACGCACAAGCTCCTCGCCGGGCTGTCGCAGGCGTCGCAGATCCTGGTGCAGAACAGCGATACCCGCCAGCTCGACCGCTACCGCTTCAACGAGGCGTACCTGATGCATTCGTCGACGTCGCCGCAGTACGCGATCATCGCCTCGTGCGACGTCGCGGCCGCGATGATGGAGCCGCCCGGCGGACCCGCGCTCGTCGAGGAATCGATCATCGAGGCGCTCGATTTCCGGCGCGCGATGCGCAAGGTCGACGACGAATTCGGCGACTCGTGGTGGTTCAAGGTGTGGGGCCCGGACAAGCTCGCCGAGGAAGGGATCGGCGACCGCGAGGACTGGATGATCCGTGCCGAGGACAAGTGGCACGGCTTCGGCAACCTGGCGCCCGGCTTCAACATGCTCGACCCGATCAAGGCAACGGTGCTGACGCCGGGACTCGACGTGGCCGGCGATTTCGCCGAGCAGGGCATCCCCGCGGCGATCGTCACCAAGTACCTCGCCGAGCACGGCGTCATCGTCGAGAAGACCGGGCTCTATTCGTTCTTCATCATGTTCACGATCGGCATCACCAAGGGCCGCTGGAACACGCTCGTCACGGCGTTGCAGCAGTTCAAGGCCGATTACGATGCGAACCATCCGCTGTGGCGCGTGCTTCCCGAGTTCGTCCAGGCGTATCCGCGCTACGAGAAGATCGGGTTGCGCGATCTGTGCGACAGCATCCACGGCATCTACCGGGCGAACGACATCGGACGCCTCACCACGGAGATGTACCTGTCGAACCTCGAGCCGGCGATGCGGCCGGCGGACGCCTTCGCGCGGATGGCGCATCGCGAGATCGAGCGCGTCGAGATCGACGACCTCGAAGGCCGCGTCACCAGCGTGCTGCTGACGCCTTATCCGCCGGGCATTCCACTGCTGATCCCCGGCGAGCGTTTCAACCGGCAGATCGTCAAGTACCTGCAGTTCGCACGCGACTTCAACGAGCGCTTCCCCGGCTTCGATACCGACATCCACGGTCTCGTCGAGGAGGAGACCGCGGGGCGGCGGCGCTACTTCGTCGACTGCGTCGCCGGCGCGAAGGTCATCGCGGCGATGCCGACGCTGCGCGTGCGCAGCGTGAAGAAGGGCGCGTAGGTTCCCGGCGCTCAGGCAACAGGCAGGACCCGACCCCGCGCCTGCCCCCGCGGTTGCCCATCGGGCAGCGCGTCCCGGCATTCGAGGAACGCGCGCACCTGGCAGGCTTCGCAGGTGGCCGGATCGAGCTTCGCGTAGATCGTGCGCAGCGCATCGGACTTGGTGCCGTGGACGTTCACGTGCCCGAACTCGGCGAGCTGGCCGCCGCGCTCGAGCACGGCGCGCACCGGCCGCTTGAGGCTGCAGAGATGGAGCGTGACGCCGGCGTCGCGCATTGCGCGCGCCTCGTGGACGAGCAGGTCCGCACCGGCCGCGTCGATGAAGTTGACGCCGCTGCAGACGATGAGCGCGTGACTGATTCCGCGGCGCGTCCGCCGCATCGCTTCGAGCTCGTCGCGCAGGTGCTCGATGGCGCCGAAGAACAGCGATCCGTCGATGCGCAGGATGTCGAGCTGCGGGCACAGTGGCGTGTGCGCGCTGACGCGGGTGAGGCGCCGTGTCGGCGATTCGGGATCGGGCAGGACGCGCGTGAGCTCGGGGTGCGTCGTGCGGTTGAGGTAGACGAGAAGCGACACCAGCACGCCGACGAGAATCGCGACCTCGAGCCGGATCGTGAGCGTCGCGACGAACGTGATCGCGAGCGACAGCGCGTCGCCGCGGCTCGTCTTCCACACGTGGCGCGCGGCGGCGACGTCGATCAGGCCCCGCCCGACGACGAACAGCACCGCAGCCATCGACGCGACGGGGAGCCGCGTCGCCAGCGGTGCGACGACGAGCAGGATGACGGCGAGCCAGCCGGCCGAGAACACCCCGGCGAGCGGCGTCTTCGCGCCCGCCTCGAAATTCGCTCCGGTGCGATTGAACGAACCCGACGTCGGGTAGCTCGACGAGAGCGCGCCGACGATGTTGGCGAGGCCCTGGCCGATGAACTCCTGGTTGCCGTCGATCCGCTGGCCGGAGCGGAGCGCGACCGCGCGCGCCGACGAGATCGCCTCCGACAACCCGATCACCGTCAGCCCGAGCGCGAGCGGGGCGAGGGTCTCCCAGGTTCGAAACGAGAACTCCGGCATCGACAGCGGCGGAATCGCCGACGGCAGCGCGCCGATCGTCGCGACGTGGGCGATTCCGGCGCGCTCGAGAATCCACGCGTAGACGGCGCCGACGACGATCGCGGTCAGCATGTACGGAATGCGCGTGAGCCAGCGCGCGCCGGCGATCGCCGCGATGAGCGTGACGACGCCGACCGACAGCGTCGCCGGATCGGTGTCGCCGAGGTGCGTGACGAACGTCGTCAGCGAGTGGAAGAAATTCGGGTGCTGCGGGATCGCGATCCCGAAGAAGCTGTGGAGCTGGGCGCCGATGATGAGGCAGCCGGCGCCGGCGGTGAAGCCGATCACCACCGCCGTCGAGATGAAGTTGACCAGGGCACCGAGCCGCGCCACGCCGAGGCCGAGCTTGATCAGGCCCACCATCAGGTTGAGCGTCAGCACGAGCCCGATGTAGGTCGGGGTGAACGGCATCGCGAGCGCGCCGACGGTCGCGAAGACCATCAGCGACGTCGCATTGGTCGGCCCCGACACGAGGTGCCACGACGAGCCCCACAATGCGCCGACGATCGCCGGCAGCATCGCGCCGTAGAGCCCGTACTCGGGCGGCATGCCGGCGAGCGTCGCGTAGGCGACACCCTGCGGCAGCACCATCACCGCCCCGATCAGCCCCGCGACGACGTCGGCGCGCAGGGTCGCCCGGTCGATGTGATGCCGCCAGGCAAGAAACGGCAGCAGGCGGATGAGGCCTATACCTTTCCTTTCCACGGGACCAGCGCGCGCTCGACGTAGCGCATCAGGAGGTCGAACGCGAACGCGAACAATCCGATCACGATGATGCCCATGATGACGGTGTCGCTCTGCAGGTACTGCGCGGCGTTCAGCACCATGAAGCCGAGACCCTTGTCCGCCGCGACCATCTCGGCCGCGACGAGCGTCGTCCAGCCGAAGCCGATGCCGATGCGCATTCCGGTGAGGATCTCCGGTGTTGCCGCCGGCAGCACGACGTGCCAGATGATCTGCATGCGCGAGGCACCCATCGCATAGGCGGCGTGGATCTGCTCGATGCCGACCGAGCGCACCCCGGCGCGTGCCGAGATCGCCATCGGCGCGAAAATCGCGAGGAAGATAAGCAGGATCTTCGAGAGCTCGCCGATGCCGAACCAGATGATCATCAGCGGCAGGTAGGCGAGCGGCGGCAGCGGGCGGTAGAACTCGATCGGCGGGTCGAAGATGCCGCGCATGATCCGGTTGGTTCCCATCAGGATGCCGATCGGGATCGCCGTCACGCACGACAGCGCGAACGCGCCGAACACGCGGATCATGCTCCACTCGGTGTGCACGAGGAGCGTCGAGTTCGCCACGCCGTCGGTCATCGCGAGCACGAACTTGCCCCATACCGCCTGCGGCGTCGGCAGGAACAGCGGCTTGATCCATCCCATGTCGGTGATCAGGAACCAGATTGCGATCAGCACGATCGTCGTGACCACGCTGATCGTCGTGCTCTTCCCCTGGCCCGGCGCGCCGTAAACCTGGCCCGGCGCGGCGGCGCCGCTCGTGAAGAGGCGCGCGAGCCCGCCCATCGGCAGCCCGGTCGCAGCCGGCGCGACGGCGTGCGCGGAGAACGGAAATCTGAACCTAAGCATGGCCGGCCTCCTTCGCGTGTTCGCCCGCACGCTCGTCGCCGTAGATGATGCCGAGGACGGTCTCACGCATGCGAATGAAATCCGGGCTCGACTTCACCTTGCGCGCGTCGCGTGTCGCGAGAAAGCGGCGGTTGAAGTCGAGGTCGTAGGTGTGGGTGATGCGGCCGGGGCGCGGTGACATCACGATCACGCGGGTGGCGAGGAAGAGGGCCTCCTCGACGCTGTGCGTGATGAAGAAGAACATCTTGCCGGTCTTCTGCCAGACGTCGAGGAGCAGCTCCTGGATGGTCTCGCGGGTCAGCGCGTCGAGCGCCGCCATCGGCTCGTCCATCAGCAGCGTCGCCGGATTGCAGGTGAGCGCGCGCGCGATGCCGACGCGCTGCTGCATGCCGCCGGAGAGCTGGTAGATCATGTGATTGTGGAAGTCCTGCAATCCGACGAGCGCGAGATTGCGGGTCGCGATCTCGCGGCGCTCGTTCTTGCCGATGCCCTGCAGCCTGAGGCCGAACTCGGTGTTGTCGATCACGGAAAGCCAGGGCAGGAGCGCGTGCTTCTGAAACACGACGCCGCGATCGGAGCCGGGGCCGGTGATCTTCCGCTCGCCCAGCAGCAGCTCGCCTTGCGACGGCGACAGGAAGCCTGCCATCATGTTGAGCAGTGTCGTCTTCCCGCAGCCGGACGCTCCCAGTGCGACGACGAAATCCCCGGCGTTGACGGTCAGGTTGATGTTGTCGAGCGCATGCACCCGCTCGCCCGGATGGCGACCGGGGAACATGACGCTGACGGCATTGACGTGCAGGGCTTCGGTCTGCGCGGCCACGGGTTTCCTCGCGATGGTCGGTGCAGGTTGGACGGAAAGCCGCGTGACGGGCCGGAGCGCTGCTCCGGCCCGTCACGCGCGAGGTCTACTTCTCGGCCGCCTCGGCGTACTGCGCCGTGACGTACGGGCTGTAGTCGGACAGCATCGTGTTGATCTGGTGCTGCGACTTCAGGAAATCGGCGCTTGCCGTGAGCGCGCCGAGCGCCTTGCCCTTCTTGCCGCCGCCCAGCCACTCGGCCGATGCCTGCTCCTTCGCGTCCGGGTAGCTCAGGAGCTTCAGCGAATCGGCGTTGTCTGCCGCGTCGCCGCCGACGAGCTTCGTCATCGCCTTGACCTCGGGCGAGGTTGCCGTCCACTTCGCCTTGTTGGCGTTGTAGTCGGCATAGGACTTCGCGAGCACCTTCGTGAACGCGACCATGAAGTCCTTGTGCTCGGCCGCCCACTTGCGGTTGGCGATGATCCCGTCGAACGTCGGCACGCTCTTCTCGCCGACTTCCTCCGACGTGATGATCGTCTTGCCGTTCTTCAGGATCGTGGTGAGCGCCGGCGGCCAGACGTACGCGGCGTCGATGTCGCCCCGCGTCCAGGCTGCGACGATCTCCGGCGGCTTCATGTTGAGGATCTGCACCTTCGACGGCGGGATGTGCCAGATCTTCTCGAGCGCGATCAGCAGGTGGAAGTGCGACGTCGATACGAACGGCACCGCGACCTTCTTGCCGACGAGGTCCGCCGGCTTGTTGATGCCCGAGCCGTTGCGCGCGACGAGCTGCTCCGACTTGCCGATGTTGTCGAGGACCCAGAACAGCTCGACGTCGACGCCGTTGCTCGTCGCGGCGGCGATGCCGGTCGAGCCGAGCACGCCGATCGGGATGTCGCCCGACGCGAACGCGGCGCTGATGTCGCCGGCCGACGTGAACTGCCGCCACTTGATCTTCCAGCCTGTGGCCTTCTCGAAGCTGCCGTCGGCGATCGCCGTCGGGAACGGCCCGACGATCGTCTGGTAGCCGATCGTGATCGTCTTGTCCTGCGCCTGTGCGGGGCTCCCGCCCAGAACGAACGGCAGGACAGCCGCCACGGCCAGGGCTTTCCATCCCATGCCCCTGACATTCCTCATGCTCTTCTCTCCTCGGAAGGTTACTCGGGATCGGTAACGCGCGCCGCGTGAATCGGAGCGCATCGAATCCGGTATCGTAATCCTGCCACCGCGAAGCTGCAGTCGACCCGGCCGGCAGCGGACCCCGCCCTCCGCAGCCATCGATCCCAGTGTGCCTTTTCGGGCCGCGCCGCGGTTAGAGCCAGTTTCGCGCAATCGCTTGGGCCACGTGTCACCGGCTGACGTACAGTGAGGGTCGGAGGAGGACGGGGCGTGCCGGCGCGACTCAGATCGGTGATGTGGAAGCAGCGCTTCCAGCTTTCGGCCGAGGGCGGCATCAGCCTGCAGGGCCGCATTCGCAGGATGCTGGTCTCGGCCGTCCTCGACGGCCAGTTGCCTCCCGATGCGCCGATTCCGTCGAGCCGGGAGCTTGCGGAGGCGATCGGCGTCGCGCGCAATACCGTCGTGCTCGCGTATCAGCAGCTCGCCGACGAAGGCTATCTGATTTCGCGCAGCCGCCGCGGCCACTTCGTCAATCCGGAGATGCTTGGACGCGCGCCCGCGTCGCCGGCCGGCGGCGGGAACACCGGGCCGGCGGAGCCCGACTGGGATTCGCGCTTCCGCTTTCGCCCGTCCGCGCAGCGCAATATCGCCAAGCCGGCCGACTGGCAGAGGTATCCGTACCCGTTCATCTACGGCCAGTTCGACCCGGCGATGTTTCCGATTCCCGACTGGCGCGAGTGCTGCATGAAGGCGCTGTCGGTTCTCGGCATCCACGACTGGGCGTCGGACCTGATCGCCGGCGACGATGCGTCGCTCGTCGAGCAGATCCGCAGCCGCGTGCTGCCGCGGCGCGGTGTGTGGGCGAGCGCCGACGAGATCATCGTCACTGTCGGAGCGCAGCAGGCGCTCTACCTGCTCGCCGACCTCCTGATGACGGCGGGCACCGTCGTCGGCATCGAGGACCCCGGCTACCCGGACGCGCGCAACATCTTCGCCGCGCGCACCGGCAACCTGCGCCCGCTGCGTGTCGACGACGCGGGGCTAGCGCTCGACGACGCGGTCGGCGCGTGCGATTACGTGATGGTGACGCCGTCGCATCAGTGCCCGACCACCGTCACGATGCCGCTGCCACGGCGCGAGGCGCTGCTGACCCTCGCCGAGGATGCCGACTTCGTCGTGATCGAGGACGATTTCGAGGCCGAGAACAGCTTCTTCGCGAACTCCAACCCGGCGCTGAAGAGCCTCGATCGCAGCGACCGCGTGCTCTACATCGGCAGCCTGTCGAAGACGTTCGCGCCCGGCCTGCGCCTCGGCTACATCGTCGGGCCGCGCGAGCTCGTGCGCGAGGCGCGCGCGCTGCGCAGGCTGATGATCCGCCACCCGTCCGCGTTCGTTCAGCGCTCGTATGCGCTGTTCCTGGCGCTCGGGCATCACGACGCTCTGCTGCGGCGGCTCGCCCAAGCGTATCCGGCGCGCGCCGCCGCGCTGTGCCGCGCGGTGCACGCGCACCTGCCGGACACCCGCGTGGTCCCCGTCACCGGCGGCGCTTCGTGCTGGGTGAGCGGTCCCTCGTGGCTCGACACGCGTGCGCTCGCCGCGGTTGCGGCCGAGCGCGGCATCCTGATCGAGCCCGGCGACGTGTTCTTCATGTCCGATGACCCGC
Source organism: Casimicrobiaceae bacterium (assembly GCA_036393115.1). Lineage (GTDB taxonomy): Bacteria > Pseudomonadota > Gammaproteobacteria > Burkholderiales > Casimicrobiaceae > VBCG01. Next base: position 5,404 of record DASVWR010000010.1, on the reverse strand, counting down.
CGCGCAACCACATGCGCCTCGGGTTCTCGTCGATCGAGGTCGACCGGATCGACCCCGGCATCCGCGCACTCGGCGAGGTGATGCGCGAGCTCGCTCGCAATGCCGATCCGGTGAGGTCGCGCGCAGGCCGGCACGTCGCCGACTGAAGGCTGCTGGCCCAAGCGATAGCGCCGAACTGGCGCTACCTCCGGCGTTGGCGGAGGATTAGCGTTCAGGGTGACGAGGCGGGCGAGCCAACCTGCCTGCGAGCCAACCAGACGAGCGAGGAGGTGCACGACATGTCGCAGCGAGCGGACGCCGAGGTTACGACCGAGCTCCTTCAGGCGTTCACCGACGCATGGAACCGGCACGACATCGACGGGCTGATGTCGTTCATGACCGACGACTGCGTCTTCGAGGCGGTCGGGGGCCCCGAGGCATGCGGAACACGTCACGAGGGCCGCGATGCCGTGCGGAAGGCGTTCGCGCAGGCATGGGCGAGCTTTCCCGACGCGCACTGGGGTAACGGCCGCCATTTCATCGCCGGCGATCGCGGTGTGTCGGAGTGGACGTTCAGCGGCACCGCGGCCGACGGCACCCGCGTCGTCGCCAATGGCTGCGATGTCTTCACTTTCCGCGACGGGAAGATCGCGGTCAAGAACGCGTTTCGCAAGGCGCGCCCGCCACTTCCGGCAGTCAAGCGCTGACGGAGCGGAGCATGAAGATGGACACCCCTGCGGCACGCTACGACCCCCGCTACGACCCGCTGGTCGCGCGGGAACCGGGCTGCAACCAGGATTACCCGCCGAGCTACTGGGCGGCGAGCGCGGGCGCGCCCCCGTCGGTGGACGCGCCGGTCTCCGGCGATCTCGACGTCGACGTCGCGATCATCGGCGCCGGCTACACCGGGCTCGCTACCGCGATCTTCCTCGCCCGTGAGCATGGCATTCGCGCCACCGTCCTGGAATCGCATCGCGTCGGCTGGGGTTGCAGCGGCCGGAACGGCGGCCAGGGCCAGTACGCATCGGGCCGGCTCACGCGCGCGCAATGGGTCGCGCGCTGGGGACTCGGCACCGCGAAGCGGATGCACGGCGAGATTGCAGCCGGGTTCCAGACGTTCAGCGAACTCGTGAAGGACATCGACTGCGACGCCCAGCCCGGCGGTCACTTCCTGATCGCGCACCGCGCGAAGATGATGAAGGGTCTCGCTGCCCGGCAGGCGTTCGAGCGCAAGAACTTCAACTACGAAACCGAGCTCATCGACGCCGCGACGCTGCGCGCGAAGTACGTCGGCGACGCCGAAGCCCACGGCGCGCTGCACGAACCGCAGTGCATCGCCGTGCATCCGATGAAGCTGGTCTACGGCTACGCGAAGCTCGCCCGCGAGCTCGGCGCGACTGTGCGGCCGGCGAGCCCGGTGGTGGGCTGGGAGACGCGCAACGGGGTCCATCACCTGAAGACACCCGGGGGCACGGTGCGGGCACGCGCAGTCGGCGTGGCGACCGGGGGCTACACGGCACAGACGCTCCACCCGCAGCTCAAGAACCGCCTGATGCCAATCCTCTCGAACAATGCAGTGACGCGGGTGCTCACCAGGGACGAGATCGCGGCGTGCAATCTCGTCACGCACCAGGCGCTGACCGACACGCGTACGCTGCGCTTCTACTATCGGTTCCTGCCCGACAACCGGCTTCAGATGGGGAGCCGCAGCTCGATCACCGGCGCGGACGCGCCGAATCCGGAGCATCTCAAGGTCCTGACCGACGGCCTGCATCGGAAATTCCCTCCGCTTCGCGATCTCGGGTTCGAATACTCGTGGTGGGGCTGGGTCGACGTGAGCCACGACATGATGCCGCGGATTACGCAACCGGATCCGTCGCAGACGCTCTACTATGCGCTGGGCTACGGCGGCAATGGGGTGTCGTATTCCGCGCGGGCCGGTCAGCGCATGGCGCAGCGGATCGCCGGCAAGCGCGACGACGCCGATCTTCCGATCTTCAGCTCGCCGCTGCCCCTGCCGATCGTGCTCGACCGAATCGAATCGAATGTGTTCGCGCCGTTTCGCCGCTTTGGACAGCGCGCTCTCTATGGGTGGTATTACCTGAACGACGAAGTCCTTTGACCCTCTGAGGAAACGATCATGGCTACGCAACCACGCACGAAGGAAATCCGCTCCTCCGCCCCGGAACCGGCGGCCGGACCGACCCTGATGACCCCGTCCGAGGCGTTCGTCGAGACGCTCGTCGCCAACGGCGTCAAGGATGTCTTCGGCATCGTCGGCTCGGCGTGCATGGACGCGCTCGACATCTTTCCGGCGGCGGGGATCCGCTACATCCCGGTCGTTCACGAGCAGGGCGGCGGCCACATGGCCGACGGCTACGCGCGGGTCTCGGGCCGCCACGGCGTCTGCATGGCGCAGAACGGCCCCGGCATCACGAACTTCGTCACCGCGGTCGCCGCGGCGTACTGGGCGCATTCGCCGGTCGTCGTCATCACGCCGGAGTCCGGCAGCATGGGGATGGGGCTCGGCGGCTTCCAGGAGACCGACCAGCTTCCGATCTTCTCGAAGATCACGAAGTACCAGGGTCACGTCAACAATCCGCGCCGGATGGCTGAAATCACCGCGCGCTGCTTCGACCGCGCGATGCTCGAGATGGGCCCGACCCAGCTCAACATCCCGCGCGACTATTTCTACGGCGACTACCAGTTCGACGTTCCCGCGCCGATCGCGATCGAGCGCGGTGCCGGCGGCGAGAGGAGCCTCGCCGAGGCGGTCGATCTGCTCGCCAAGGCGCATTTCCCGGTGATCGTCTCCGGTGGCGGCGTCGTCATGGCCAACGGCGTCGATGCCTGTGTCAAGCTCGCCGAGCTCCTTCACGCACCGGTGGTGAGCAGCTACCTGCACAACGACTCGTTCCCGGCGCGCCATTCGCTGTGGTGCGGCCCGCTCGGCTACCAGGGTTCGAAGGCCGGCATGAAGCTGATCGAGCAGGCCGACGTCGTGCTGGCGCTCGGTACGCGCCTCGGGCCGTTCGGCACGCTGCCGCAGCATGGGCTCGATTACTGGCCGAAGAACGCGAAGATCATCCAGGTCGACGCCGATCCGAAGATGCTCGGCCTCGTGAAGAAGATCTCGGTGGGGCTCTGCGGCGACGCGAAGGCCGTCGCCGAAGCGCTGACGGCGAAGCTCGCGACGCGCACGCTCGCCTGCCACGCCAATCGGGACAAGCGCGACGCGGAGATCAGGAAGCAGAAGGACGCGTGGGAGAAGGAGCTCGCCGCCTGGGCGCAGGAAAAGGACCCGTACAGCCTCGACGTCACCAGGAGCACGAAGCTGATGCATCCGCGGCAGATGCTGCGCGAGCTCGAGAAGGCGATGCCGGCGCACGCGATGGTATCGACCGACATCGGTAACATCTGCTCGGTGTCGAACAGCTACCTCCGCTTCGACGAGCCGCGCAGCATGTTCGCGGCGATGAGCTTCGGCAACTGCGGCTACGCATTCCCGTGCATCATCGGTGCGAAGCTCGCCGCGCCGCACCGTCCGGCGATCGCCTACGTCGGCGACGGCGCGTGGGCGATGAGCATGGGCGAGATCCTGACCTGCGTGCGCGAGAAGATTCCGGTCACTGCCGTGGTGTTCAACAACCGGCAATGGGGCGCCGAGAAGAAGAACCAGGTCGACTTCTACAGCCGCCGCTTCCTCGGCACCGATCTCGAGAATCCGAGCTTCGCCGCGATCGCGCGCGCGATGGGCGCCGATGGGCGCGTCGTCGAGCAGCTGTCCGACGTCGGGCCGGCGTTGCGCGAGGCCTGCGCAGCGCAGCAGGACGGCAAGACGACGGTGCTCGAAATGATGGTGACGCGCGAGCTCGGCGATCCGTTCCGGCGCGACGCGCTGTCGAAGCCGGTGCGCCACCTCGCCAAGTACAAGGACTATCTGTAAGCCTTCGTCGGACCGGCCCGGTCGCTCGCGCGACCGTCGCCGGCCCGGCGGAAGTCCTGCGGCGCGCGCTGCGCCCGGCGGCTGGCTGAGGAGACGGTGATGCAGAACCGCAGCTTCGACTACGTCGTCGTCGGAGCGGGCTCGGCCGGGTGCGTGCTCGCCAACCGCCTGTCGGAGAGCGGGCGCCATTCGGTGCTGCTTCTCGAAGCCGGCCCGCGCGACAACTACATCTGGATCCACATTCCGATCGGCTACGCGAAGACGATGTTCCACCCGGTCTACAACTGGGGCTTCTACACCGAGCCCGATCCGGGGATGCACGATCGCAAGATCTACTGGCCGCGCGGACGCGGACTCGGCGGCTCGAGCTCGATCAACGGCCTCATCTACGTCCGCGGTCAGGCCGAGGATTACGACCACTGGGCCGCGCTCGGCAACAACGGCTGGGCCTGGAAGGACGTGCTGCCGTACTTCATCCGCTCGGAGAGCAACGATCTCGGCGCAGGTGCCTACCACGGCGCCGACGGGCCGCTGTCGGCGTCGTCGATCGGCGCGAAGCACGAGCTCGTCGAGGCGTTCATCCGCGGCGCCAACGACGTCGGCATCCCGCGCCGCGACGACTTCAACGCCGGAGCGCAGGAGGGCGTCGGCTACTACCAGTTGACGACGCGACACGGCTGGCGCTGCAGCACGGCGGTCGCTTACCTGAAGCCCGCGCGCGGGCGCGATAACCTCACCGTCGAGACCGGAGCGCACGTTACCGGCATCCGCTTCGAAGGTACGCGCGCGACGGGAGTCACCTGCGAGCGCGACGGCACGACGTTCGAAGTCACCGCGGGCAGGGAGGTGCTACTCTGCGCCGGAGCGCTGCAGTCGCCGCAGCTTCTGCAGCTTTCGGGGATCGGCTCAGCCGCGCTGCTCGCGAAGCACGGGATCGCGGTGAAGGCCGACCTGCCGGGCGTCGGTGCGAACCTGCAGGATCACCTGCAGCTGCGGCTGATGTACGAGTGCACGAAGCCGATCACCACGAACGACGACCTGCACAGCCTGTACCGAAAAATGAAGATCGGCCTGCAGTGGCTCCTGTTCAAGCAGGGCCCGCTTGCCATCGGCATCAACCAGGGTGCACTGTTCACGCGCGCACTGCCCGAGTCGAAGACCCCCGACGTGCAGTTCCACTTCGGCACGCTTTCCGCGGATCTCGCGGGCGCTGCGCCGCACGACTTCCCGGGCTTCACGATGTCGGTTTGCCAGTTGCGGCCGGAGAGTCGCGGGACGGTCGAGATCAAGTCGCGCAACGCGAAGGAGCCTCCCGCGATGCATCCGAACTATCTGTCGGCCGACGTCGACCGCCGTACGGCCGTCGCCGGCATGAAGCTCGCGCGTCGCATTGCGCAGACACCGGGTATGGCCCCCTACGTCAAGTCGGAGTACCGGCCCGGCCCGGCCGTGACGACGGACGACGAGTGGCTCGAGTTC
>DASVWR010000009.1:0-21185 GCA_036393115.1 Casimicrobiaceae bacterium | reverse complement strand
CCTTCGCGCCGGCTACAACCACAGCGACAACCCGATCGAGCCGCAGGACGTGACGTTCAACATCCTGGCGCCGGGCGTGGTCAAGGATCACGCGACGCTGGGGGCGACGTACAAGGTGGACGCGCAGAACGACATCACCGGGGCGTTCATGTACGCGTTCAACAACAGCGTCTCGGGGCCCAGCCTGTTCAACCCGATCATTTCGGCGCTGACGGGGGCGCCGGCGTCGATGCAGGAAAAGATCCAGATGTACGAGTGGTCGCTGGGCGTCCAGTGGGCGCATCACTTCTGACGCGGCCCGCCGAGCGTCCACCCGATTTCGCGCAGGAACGCGACCGACTCTGCGGTGAGCCGCGCGGCGACGGCGCGGCGCACCGGATTGGCGAGCGCGCGGGCGCGCCACGCCGTGCCCGGGACGAGACCGGCGCGCGCGTAGAGCGTCGCCGGCGGGTAGAAGAGGTAGCGCTCGAACGCGGCGATCCAGAGGGCGAGCACGGCTGAGAGTGCGGTGCGCCGCCACGCCGGGAGGCGTGCGGTGGCCGCCGCGCAGCGCTCCCGCGCGAACGCCGCGTGCCCGGCCTCGTCGGCGCCGTGCACACGCGCCATCGCGACGACGACGCGGCTCATCGTCACCTCCTCCGGACCCGCTTCGACCGCGCGGGTAAGGCGCGCGGGAAGCTCCTCGCCGATCATCGTCATCGCCCAGAAGAGCGCGGACTCGGGGTCGAGGCTGCGCGCGAGCGAGCGGGCGAAGCGGGCACCGGTTCCGGGAGGCGCCGCGTCGCCGTAACTTCGCCGCAGCAATTCGACGAACATCAGGCTGTGACCCGCTTCCTCGCGGATCTCGCGCAGGCACGCGCTTCGCGCGCCGGGGTCGCGCGTACGCTCGGCGAGAATCGCGAGCCGCTCGACGAAGAATGCCTCGAGCAGGAGGCCCGTCTGCACGAGGTGAAGGTACTCGAGATGGGAGACCCGCCGCCGCACGGCCAGCGGCTGCATCTCGAACGCCGGCACCGTCGCGAGCGACAGGGCGGCCGGCGGGATCCACCAGCAGGCATGGTCGACGGCACCCCAGTCGATCGTCGGGACCGGATCGACGTAGGCGCCGTCGTCGAGCGCGGCGGCGGCTTCGGGTCCTGCGGTGTCGGGAGCGGCAGCGTGCACGTGCTGGGTTGCGGGAGGTGCGAAACTCGTGGCGCAAGGCGCCTGCGCGAGTGGCGATCACACTGATCATACAATCGTCGCAGCCAAGCGGAGACAGCGCCTGAAGATCGATCTCTTCTACGAGCTACCGATTGCGCCCGGCTCGGGGCGCAGCGAGGCGCGCACCTATGCGGATGCGCTCGAAGAGATCGAGCTCGCCGACCGCCTCGGCTTTCACGGCGTCTGGTTGACCGAGCATCACTTCATGCCCGGCTATTCGCATTCGTCGAAGCCCGAGCTCGTGCTCGCCGCGCTCGCGCGTCGCACGTCGCGCCTGCGTCTCGGCCTCGGGGTGATTCCGCTTCCGTATCACCATCCGGTGCACGTCGCCGAGCGCATCGCAACGCTCGACCTGCTTTCCGAAGGCCGCCTCGAAGTCGGCGTCGGCCGCGGCTTCTCGCCGCAGGAGTTCGCCGTGTTCGGCGCCGATATGGGCGAAAGCCGCGCGCTTGTCGAACGCGCGCTCGCAGTCGTTCGTACCGCCGGCAGCGGCACACCGGTCCATTTCGAGGGTGACGGATCCACGTCCGACGGCGTGCGGATCGTTCCGCAGCCGCTGCAGCGGCCGCATCCGCCGCTGTGGGCCGCGGCGGTGAGTCCGGAAACTTACACGTGGGCCGCGCGCGAAGGGCTCGGCGTGCTCGCGGGACCGTTCAAGCCGTGGTTCATGGTCGCGGCGGATCTCGAACGCTACCGCGCGGCGTGGCGCGGCGAAACCGCGATGCGCATCGGCATGTCCGTGGGCATGCTCTGCCTCGAGGACGGCGTGCGCGCGAGGCGCATCGCCGGGCCGGCATTCCGGTGGTTCTACGGCGAGCTCCTGCGCGTCACCGCTCCGGTGCTCGAGCGCCTCGTCCCGGGCTACGAAGAGCTCCGCGAAATAGGACGCTTCCGGCGCCTCGCGCGCTTCGGCGCGCATCCGCGGCTGCTCGATCTCGCCGGGCTCACCGTCGCCGGCACGCCGGCCGAATGCCTCGCGCGAATCCGGCGCTACCGCGACGCCGGCGTCACGCATCTGTTGTGCGCGATCGGCGCCGGCGTCCTGCCGACGGAAATCGTTCGCGAATCGCTCGCCTGCATCGCCGAGCACGTGCTGCCGGCGCTTGCTTCGCCCTGAGCGATGACCGGACGCCCCGCAAGCGCGCGCGCGATGCGCGTCGTCGTGTCGGGCGCCGCGGGACGACTCGCACGGGTGCTGCTGCCGCGACTGTGCTCCGACCCGGCGATCGAGTGCGTCGTCGCGATTGATCGCGCGCGAATCGGCTTCGGCCACCCGAAGCTCGTACCGGTGATCGGCGACATCGGTGATGCCGCAACGCACGGGCGCCTCGACGAGGCGGACGCGCTCGTCAACCTCGCCGCCGTGCTGCTGCGCGGGCATACCCGCGTTGCCGCGATGCGTGCGACCAACGTCGATGCGACGAAGGCGCTTCTCGCCGCGGCTCGCGAGCGGCGCGTGGCGGCGATCGTCCACCTCTCTTCGGCGGCCGTCTACGGGAACGGCGAGGATCTCGCCGAATCGGCTCCGCTCGCGCCGCTCCCCGGCTTCCGCTACGCCGAGCAGAAGGCCGAGGTCGAGGCGTGGATCGCGCGCGAACTGCCGTCGGCGGTCGTGCTGCGCCCGGTCGCGATTCTCGGTCCGAATGCGCAGCCGCTCCTTCGCCGGCTGTTCGCCGCACCCTGCTACCTGCGCCTGCCCGACCCGCAGCCGCGCTTCCAGTGCATCCACGAGGACGACGTCGCGCACGCCGTCGTGCTCGCCCTTCGGCGTGCGCACACCCGGGTGTCTGGTGCGCCGGGTGGATCGGGAGTGTCAGGCGCGTTCAACCTCGCCGCTCCATCGGCGTTCGCGCTGCGCGATCTCGCGCTGGCGCGGCATCCGCGCGCGCTAAGCATCGCGCCCGGCGCCGCGCGAGCGATGTTCGCACTCGCCTGGACTCTCGCGCGCTGGGGAGGCGAGTCCGGCTGGCACCGCGGCATCGAGCGCTCGCTCACCCTCGACTGCGCGCGTGCCGAGCGCGCGCTCGGCTGGCGGGCGCGCCATGCGGACTGGCGCACGATCACCGGCGTTGCGGGTATCGATCGATCGATGCCGGCCGAATGACGGCCGGTACGGGCGTCAGCCCGGCGTGACGCGTTTCTTCTTCGCGCCGGACCCGCAGAACACCGCGTGCAGCGTCGCCATCAGGGCGACGACGTCGCGGCTCGCGAGCGCGTAGAGAACCGTCTGGCGAACGCGCCGGTACGACACCACGCGTTCGCGCCGCAGCACCGCGAGGTGCTGCGAAATCCCCGACTGGGAGAGGCCGACCGCACGCTCGAGGTCGCCGACGGAACGCTCGCCATCGGCAAGCTGACAGAGGATGACGAGCCGGGCGGGATTGGACATCGCCTTCAGGAGCCTCGCCGCGCGCAGTGCGCTGCGCTGCAGGTCCGACAGCGACGACGCTTCGCCGCGGCGTGCGTCGTCCGCAGCAGTTCCGCCGCGCGCGACGCCTCCCGCGCGTGGAATCGGGGTGACGACGACGCTCACGGCTTGGCGGCGCAGCCGGCGAAGCCGTCAGCCGCCATCTTCGCTTCGTACGGCGCGGCGACCGCGCTCCCGGGAACCAGCGTCACCTTGACGCTCGCCCAGTCGTCGGGCTTCAGCACGATCAGCCAGCCCGTGTTATACGGGTCGTCGTTGGCGAGCGAGGGCTTGTTGACCAGCGCGTCGTTGACCTCGACGATCTCGCCCGCGGCCGCCGACTTCGCGGGCCCGACCCATTTGCCGGACTCGACGGTCGCGCAGGACTTGCCGGCCTGCACGGTCTTGCCGGCTTTCTTCGGCGTGAACGCGACGAGCTGACCGGCCATCGCCGTGGCGACCGTCGTCATCCCGAGCGTGACGTTGCCATCAGCGCGCTCGCGAAACCAGATGTGGTTCTCGACGTCGTAGAGGAGATCGTCGGGGAGATGGCATCCGCGCACGTCTGGCATGGGAGGTCCTCTCGGACGTTGTCCTGTCCGGCGTTGGGTCAGTCTTCCTGGCGAAGCGGCCGCGACGCGCAGCAGAACTCGCCGACGCGCGCGGAATGCATTTTACCGCCGACGAAGAGCGCGAGGTGGTGTACGAGCAGTGCCATCATCGTGCGCGTGCGTGCGGCCTCGCCGGTCGGCAGCGCGTCGCCGTCGTCGGCAGGACGGAGAAGATTGTAGTGCCAGGCGATTTCGCGGCAGGTCTCGCGGCAGGCATTGAAGCTCGGCTCGTCCTGCGCGCCCTGGCGATGGAGCGCGAGCAGGCGGAAGCCTTCGCGCGTGGCGCGGGTCGGCACCTCGGCGCGGGCTGTGGCCCAATCGGCGAGCACATCCTCGGCGAGCGCAAGCAGCGCGCGCGCGGCGTCGCGATCGTCGGACACCGCGCCGATGCCGGCAAGCCGCGCCTCGACCGCGTCGACCAGCAAGACACCCGGATCGTCGCCCAGGGCGGATCGCTCTGGCGCGACGACACTCACGCGATGCCCCTCGCCTTCAGCGCCTCGAGCCCGTCCGAGACGTTCTCCTGGACGCCGACCTGGCGCGGGCTCAGTCCGAGCGCGATGCCGAGGAGCTGCGTGAAGTAGAGCATCTTCACCGTCGTTTTCTCGCCCAGCACCTTCTCGGCACGCACCTGGTGCATTTCGAGCCCCGAGTGGCAGGTCGGGCATTCGGTAGCGATCACGTCGGCGCCGGCTGCCTCGGCGGCGCGCAGGATGTTCAGCACGAGCTTCGTCGACAGGTCGCTATCGGACAGCGTATGGGCGCCGCCGCAGCACGCGGTCTTCAACGGGAAATCGACGTTCACCGCACCGGCCGCTTCGAGGAGGTCGTCCATGAAGTGCGGCTTCGACGTCGAATCGCTGCCCGGGCCCTTGTCCTTCTCGGGGAAGATGTGGCGCGGCCGCGTGTACATGCAGCCGTAATAGTTCGCGATCCTGAGGCCGCGCAGCGAATTAGATACGCGCTTCCGCAGCTCGTCCTCGCCGACGCCGTGCATGATCCAGTCGAGCGCGTGGATCGTCTCGACCTGCCCGGCCTTGTAGGGCGCGTGGCCGGCTTTCGCCGAGATGGCGCTGACGGTCTCGCGCGACCCGCTGTCGTGGGCGAGGTCGTACTCGGCCTTCTTCAGGTTGTGGTAGCAGCCGTTGCACGGCGCCATCACGACCCCGGCGTGCATCTCGTTGGCGGCGATCGCCATCACGCGCGACGACAGGTAGGTCTGGATCTTCGGGTCGACGTTCTTCACTTCCATCGCGCCGCAGCAGTTCCAGTTCGGCACCTCGTCGAGCTCGAGTCCGAGCGCCTTGCCGACGGCCTTCGTCGACCGGTTGTACGCGTGCCCGGTGCCCTCGAGCGCGCAGCCCGGGTAGTACGCGACCTTCCGGTAACGCTCCTTGCGATCGTCCGCTTCCATCATCCCTTCGCTCCCGGCGCCGCGTGGGCCTGGCTTTGCGCGAGCTCGACGTTCCTGTCCAGCCCCAGCGCGCGCCGATGCGCGCCTTCCTGCCCGGCGATGTAGTCCTCGAGCGCCGCCTTCGCCTTGCCCCAGCCGCTCGTGCGCGGCCGGAACAGCGCGGCAATGCCCATCAGGAAGCCCATCCGGATCGGCAGATGGCGGGCGAGGCGCTTCGCCATCTCGACGAGCCAGGGCTGCAGCAGCGGTTGTCCGCTGCGCTTGAAGAAGCCGCGGATGATCCGTCCTTCCTCGATCTTGCCGGTTGCCACCACCTGCTCGGTGAACTCGGCATCGAACATCGACGACTTCGACTGCGGCGTGTGTCCCTTGAGCTCGAGCCAGTGCGAGGTCGCCTTCATCACGCCCTCGGGAAACACGTCACGCGGGCAGGCATAGGTGCACTTGTTGCACGAGACGCACTGCCAGATGATCTCCTTGTCGCGCAAGAGCTCCGATTCCATCCCCATCCGGATCAGGTAGATCCAGAAACGCGGGTTGAAGTCAGGGTTGACGGCGTTGACCGTGCACGAGTTGGTGCACGAGCCGCATTGCCAGCAGCGATGGATGTGCTCCCCGCCGGGGAGTGCTGCGATCTCGTCCTGCAGTCGCTCGTTGTAATCGGTGACGACGCGCGGCTCGACGAACTGGCTCCAGTGTCCCGACACGTCGATGCCGTCCAGCACCAGCTTGTCGTGATAGCGGATCTGCTCGGGTCGGATCAGGGATTTCTCGTGGATCGGCATCGTCGGGGTGCGGTGCGTTGATCGGTCAGCCGGCGAGGCGCGGCGGCTCGGCGAGCTCCGCGTGCCCGTCGAACGCCTTGAGCTTCGAGCGGCCGCCCGGTGCGACGTCGAGGCCGAGCATCCTGCGCGTGTGCAGCATCGGGTCCTCGGGGCCCTGGAAATCCGTCCGCAGGTAGCTCCCGGCCTGCTCGGAGATGTACTCGCCGTACACCTGCGCGGTCAGGAGGTCGACGTACTGCAGCACGTCGCGGTAGACGCCATTGGACGAGAGGTACTGCGAGAGCTCCTCGCGCAGCGCGACGAAGGTGTCGTAGCGGTCGGGCACCGGGATCGTGATGCGGTCGACGTCCTCGGCGTGCCAGAGCTCGCGCAGCACGCCGGTGTTGCTGCGCCGGTCCCACACCCAGCGGCACATCAGCGGAAAGCGCTCGGGATCGGCGTTGTGCAGGATCTCGGCACCGAGATCGCGCACCCAGCGGTGCTCGCGGTCGTCGGGCCACGCGGCGCAGAAATCGGCAAGTGCGCGGTCGGTATGCGCGGTGTCGCCAGCACGGTCGAGGAGGCTCGCGATGCGCTCGCGCAACAACGTCGTGCCTTCGTCGTCGAGCCAGCGGCCGACGCGCCGGCGCACCGTCGCGAGCAGCGACAGGAGCTGGCGCAGCGTCTTCGCGTCGACGCTGGACGCGCCGCCATCGCCGAGCGCCTGCGCGAATAGCGTCGTCTTCAGCTTCAGCGCGTCGACGTAGCGCTCGACACCGCCGAAGTCGTCGCTGCGCACGACCAGCGATTCGAAGGCGATCCTGAGCTTCGGGCCCGACAGCTCGAGCACCGGGCGCGGCGCCGCCGCGTCGGCAGCCCGGGGTGTGAGCGTCATACCGAACTTCATCGCGCGCCGAACCTCGTCACGCCGCGTGCGCCGGAGCGCGCGCGCTGCGCGAGCGCATACGCGGCAATCGCCGCCGCGCGGCCCTGCGCGATCGAGTCGTCGATCGTCTCGGGGCCGGTTGCCGCACCGGCGACGAAGACCCCCGGACGCGACGTCTCGCCCTGCGTCATGTACGCGTTCGCCCTGCCGACGAAGCCCTGCGGCTGCAGGTCGATGCCGAACACCGCCGCAATCGACTTGTTGTCGATGTTCGGATCCATGCCGATCGCGTGTACGACCATGTCGAACGGTATGGTGATCGGGCGCTTCACCAGCGTGTCCTCGCCCTTGACGATCAGTCGATGCCCGTCGGACGTGACCTCGGCGATCCGCGCCTTGATGTACTTGACCTTGAACTCCTCCTGGCTCTTCCAGTAGTAGTTCGTCTCGTAGAGGCCGAACGTGCGAATGTCCATGTAGTAGATGTACACGTGGCAGTCCGGCAGCGCTTCACGGATCTCCATCGCGATGTTGCACGACACCGTGCAGCAGATCTTCGAGCACCACTCGCGCCCGATCTGGCGGTCGCGCGAGCCGACGCAGAGGAGGATCGCGACGCGCTCGGGCTTGCGCCCGTCGGAGGGGCAGGCGATGCCACGTCCGGACGAGATCATCTGCTCGACCTGCGTCGTGGTGACGACGTCGGGAAACGCACCGAAGCCCCACTCGGGCTTGTTGATCGAGTCGAAATGGGTGAAGCCGGTGCACAGGATCGCCGCGCTCGCGTCGACGGCGCTGCCGTCCGAAAGGCGCGCGCGGAACGCTCCCGGCTCGCCATCGAACGCGGTTACCGTGCAGCCGAGCCGGCGCGCGACCTTCGGCTCGCGCTCGACGCCGCTCACCATGCCTCCGATCGCATCCTTCGCCCATTCGCCCGAAGGGACGAGCTTCGCGTAGCCGGAGAGGATCGGCGCGCCGCCGAGCCGCGTCTCCTTCTCGACCAGCACCGATTCCTGGCCGATGCTCGCGAGCGCCGCAGCGGCGGCGAGGCCGGCGGGTCCACCGCCGACGATCAGGATCGGCTGGGTCACGACGCCCTCGCGATCGGAATGTAGCCCGGACCCGACGTGATCATCCGCCGCGGGTCGTAGAGGTTCTCCTGCTTGCCGGCTTTGACGTCGTCGAGATAGGCGACGAACTCGGCCTTCTTCGCGCGCCAGTCGATGCCAAGCTTGTCCATCAGCGTCTCTGTCGACGACGCGTGCCAGTGCGACTGGACGATCTTGTACGGGTGCGCACCGCACACCAGCGCCGCAAACTGGGCGTCGGCGAGGATCGGCAGGTCGTATTCCTTGCCGACCGCCTTGCCGATCCACTGGTTCTTGTCGAGCGTCGTGATGCAGCCGGTGTCGTGGCCGATCATCACGTCGGCGTGCGCCTCGTCTACCGCGACCGCGACCTTGCGGTCGATCGCGAACGAGCGAGTGAACTCGCGCTCGGAAATGATGTGGCGGAAGCCGAAGCCGCAGCAGTCGTACCAGGTCGAGTAGTCGATCACCTGGGCGCCGAGCGACTGCATGAGGCCGGTGGACACCGCGACGCGGTTGCCCTCCATCACCGTGTCGTCGTAGATCGCGTCCTGCGGCACCATCTTGTAGACGTGGCACGCCGGGTGGATCACCGAGCGGATGTTGCTGCAGTCGATCTCCTGCGTCGCGGCGATCGCCTGGCGCATCACGTGCAGCCACTCGGAGTAGTGAACGACCTCCTCGGGGATCAGGAGCTTGCCGTCGACGAGGCGCCCGAGCTTCCCGAGGATCTTGCGCACGCGCTCGCGCAGCGTGGCCGAGTGGAGCAGGTAGCCCCTCACCTCCTTGTAGTTGCCGAACGAGGTGCCGCAGTGCACGAGCGGGTAGTAGTAGCCGTCGGGCAGGCCTTGCGCGCGCGCCGAGACGTAGGCCTGGTGGAAGTTGCGCAGGAACACGGCGGCGAGGCTCTCGATGTTGCCGATGCCGGAGCCGTGGTAATTCCACGCGGTGCACGAGGTCTGGTCGGTCTCGTCGAGGTATTCGATGTCGAGCCTGTTCATAAGCCACAGGAGCGACGCCGGATAGCCGGGGATGTTGCCGCACTGGCCGCACGACTTGTGGTGCCACAGCCGGCGCGTCGGGATTCTCTTGTCCCAGCCGTAGAGCGTCTTGACGACGACCGGCCGATGCTCGTCGGTGACGCGATGGACGACGATCTCGCCGTCCTTTTCGAGCTGCCACATGACGTCGCGCACGTCCTCGACGCGCTGCTTGGTGGTCAGCATCGAGCGCTTGTCGATCCGCTGCTCGACCCACGCCGTCGCGGTGCGCGCGTCCTCGGCCGAAAGATTCGAATCGCGCCACTCGGAGCCGTGTCCGGTGAAGCGTTCACCGGGCTGCTGCTGTTCGCTGGGGTTCATTGGGTTGCTGGCGTTCATTGCTGCCTCCTCTGTTGCGTAGGATCGAGGATCGAGGAGTGGGGATCGAGGATAGGGGATTCAGCGTCGCGCGACGCTGTTCAATCCTCGCTCCTCATTCCTCTATCCTCAGTCCTCGTCTTCCTGCTCCGCCTGCCAATCCTTCAGCTCGTCGCGCTTCTCGTCCATGATGTCCGAGATCACGTCGAAGAGGTTTTCGTCGATTGTCTCGAGCTGCTTCAGCACGCCCGTTTCTTCCCAGATCGTGTAGAGCTCTACCGAGGTCTTCAGATTCACTTCCCACGCGGTCGCCGTCGTATTGAGCGTCGGCATCGGGATCGCCTTGCGCAGGATCTTGAGCGGCGCCTCGATCTTCTGGACGTTCGGGCCCCAGTCGGGGAACGCGTCTCGCGTGATCATGTCGGGCGAGAGCTGGTTGCCGGTCGAGACGATCTTCAGCAGCACGCGGCTGAACGGGCGCAGCACGTTCTTCGCAGATTCCATCCCGTGCTTGATCGCCGTCTCGCGCATCAGCATCACGAGGCCGCCTGGAGAATTGCCGAACGGGCAGCGCGCCGCGCAGGTGTAGCACTGGGCGCAGGCCCAGATCTTCTCCTGCATCGCGTCGTAGATGCCTTCGAGGTTCTCGGTCCACAGGAGCTGGACGATCTCGCGCGGGCTGAAGTCGTAGTAATGCGCCGCCGGACACGTCGCCGTGCAGATGCCGCAGTTGAGACAGCCGTTGAGCTCGTGGTCGAAGCGGATGTCCGACTGGATATCCTTGAAGATCTCTTCGAGTTCGGTACGCTCGACCGGCGGCCGGTCGGAGACCGGATCGCCGATGTGCTCCTGAACGCGGGTGCCTGCGTGGGCCATGGGTGGGTCGTCCGCCGTCAATACGTCATCACGCGGACATCTTCCTCCATCACTTCCTCGATAAGGTGGGCGCCCCCGACGATCCCCTCGCACTCGGGGATGAGGTCGTCCTTCGTCATGTCGAAGAGATCGAGATTGGGTGAGCAGCAGTAGAACTTCGCGCCCGCTTCGTGGGCATCCTTGATGAAGTCGTAGACCGACTTCGGCGAGCCGGGTTTCACGAACAGCTTGTCGGCGACGCCTTTCTTCATCAGGCGCCCCGCGGTCGCGGTGCAGATCACCTCGACGTCGTAATCCATCGCCGCGGCGACCGACGCCTGAAAGATCGGCGCCCCGAGCTCCTCGCCGTTCCTCGGGTCGGTGTTGGCCATTACGATCACGAGCTTCTTTGCCATGGGGCGGACCTCGAAAGCGAAAGGCGGCGGCGCGAGCACGCCCGGCGTCGGGCAGGGCTTATATGAGAAATCTCTAATATGATAGCCAGCGCTCGGGAGCCGCGCAAGCACTGATGATGGCGGTCCGGCGTGTTGCACTGCGGTAATATGCGCGCCGCCAAGTTCGGCAGATCGCGCGCTTTCGGCCCGCCCGCCAACAAGTCATCGAAGCATGAACAAGCGGATTGCATTGCGCATGATCGCAGTCGCAATTGCGATCGTCCTCGTCGGCTGGGGGGTCGTCAAGCGCGGGCGCGAAGGGCCCGCGCCGACCCCGGGCCCGGTGATTGCGGCCGACGCGAAGGCGTTCACGCTCGGCAGCCTCCATTTCAGCGCGTGCGAGCTGCCGCAGAAGCATTCGGGCGCCACGACCCGCGCGTACTGCGCGCCGTTTTCGGTCCCCGAGAACCGCGCCGACCCCGCCGGGCGCAGACTCGACCTGCGTGTCGCGCTGATCAGGAGCGACGCGCCCGCGGCCGACCGCGACATCGTCGTCTATCTCGCCGGGGGACCGGGCGAGTCGGCGGTCGACACGTGGCCGCAGGTGGCTGCCGCGTTCGCACCGCTCCGCAAGCACCATCACATCCTGCTCGTCGACCAGCGCGGCACCGGCGGGTCGAACCCGCTCACTTGTCGAGGCTCGGACGCCTATGACGAGCAAGGCGGCGCGCTGGACCTCGACAGGGTCCGCAAAGAGACGCGCGAGTGCCTGGAGACAATCGAGAAGCACGCTGATCCGCGCTTCTACACGACGACGGTGGCCGTCGAGGACCTCGAAGCGGTACGCGAGGCGCTCGGCGCGCCGAAACTCGATGTCGTCGGCGTCTCGTACGGCACGCGACTTGCGCAGCAGTATGTAATGCGCCATCCGCAGGCAGTGCGAAGCGTTGTCCTCGACAGCGTCGTGCCGAACCCGCTCGTGCTCGGCGAGGACTTCGCCGGCAACCTCGAGGCGGCGCTGAAGGCCGATTTCGCGCTCTGCACCACGACGCCTGCGTGCGCGAACGCGTTCGGCGACCCCTACGCAAGCCTCGTCCGGCTGCGCGACGGGCTGCGTGCGGCGCCGCAGACCCTGGAGTACCGCGATCCGGTCACCTTCGAGCCGAAGCGTCTTCGCCTCGACGATGCGGGTCTCGTGCGCCTCGTGCGCCTCTTCGCCTACACGCCGGAGTCCGCCGCGCTGCTACCGCTGTCGATCTCGGAAGCGCTGCGCGGCAATTTCGCGCCGCTCGCCGGCCAGGAGCGGCTCGTCACCGACGATCTCAACGACCTGTCGTCGAATGCGCTGCAGCTTTCGGTCGCGTGCAGCGAGGACGCCGACCTGCTGCGGCGTAACCCGGCCGACGAAGGCACGATTCTCGGCGCGCGCCTCGTCGATCTCCTGCAGACGGCCTGCGCGATCTGGCCGCACGGAACGCGGCCCGCGGACTTCCACTCGCCGCTCCTGACCGCGACGCCGGTCCTGATCCTCGAAGGCGAGCTCGATCCGGTGACACCGCCGCGCTATGGCGAGGAGGTGCTCCACGGCCTCTCGAACGGGCGCCTGCTGATCGCGAAGGGGCAGGGCCACAACGTGATCGGACGCGGCTGCATTCCCCGGCTCGTGCGCGAATTCGTCGACAAGCTCGAGCCGCGGACGCTCGACGCGAAGTGCATCGACTCGCTCGGTCCGACGCCGGCATTCGTCGACTTCAACGGCGCATCGCCATAGGGCGGCAGCGATGATCGAGGTTCGCGATCTCGGAAAGCGCTTCGGCGCCGTCGTGGCCGTCGACGGCGTCTCGTTCTGCGCGCGCGATGGCGAGATCACCGGCCTGCTCGGTCCGAACGGCGCCGGCAAGACGACCACGCTGCGCTGCCTCTACACGCTGATGCGGCCCGACCGCGGTGAAGTGCGCATCGACGGCATCGATGCGATCGCCGATCCGGACGCCGTGCGCCGCAGGCTCGGTGCGCTCCCCGATGCGCGCGGGCTCTACAAGCGCCTCACGGCGCGCGAGAACGTCGCCTATTTCGGCAGGCTCCACGGTCTCGACGAGGCGACGATCGCACGGCGCAGCGACGCCGCGATCGCGGCGCTCGGCATGGCCGACTTCGTCGATCGCCGCAGCGAGGGGTACTCGCAGGGCCAGCGCGTCAAGACGGCGATCGCGCGCGCGCTGATCCACGATCCGAAGAACGTCATTCTCGACGAGCCGACCAATGGCCTCGACGTGATGGCGACGCGCGCGATGCGCGAGTTCCTCCGCCACCTCAAGGCCGACGGTCGCTGCGTGCTGTTCTCGAGCCACATCATGCAGGAGGTGGCGGCGCTCTGCGACCGGATCGTGGTGATCGCCCGCGGCCGCGTCGTTGCCGACGAATCGCCCGATGCGCTGCGCAAGCAGACCGGCGAAGCGAACCTCGAGGACGCATTCGTGCGGCTCATCGGCACCGGCGAGGGGCTCGTCGCATGAAATCGGCACTGGTCGTATTCGTCAAGGAGCTGCGCGACAGCCTGCGCGACCGGCGCACGGTGCTCAACACCCTGGTGACCGGCCCCCTGCTCGCGCCGCTGCTCTTCGTGCTGCTGATCAACACCGTCGTCACGCGCGAGCTCGAGAAGAGCGAGAAGCCGCTCACGCTCCCGGTCGCCGGTGCGCAGTACGCGCCGAACCTCGTCGCCGCGCTCGAGGAGGCCGACGTGCGCGTCGAGCCCGCGCCGGCCGATCCCGAGCGCGCGGTGCGCGACCAGGACGCCGACGTCGTGCTGCGCATCACTCCCGGCTTCGCCGACGCCTGGAACAAGGGATGGCCGGCGCAGATCGAGCTGATCTACGACGAGTCGCAAAGCGATTCGCGCGGTGCGGCGAAGCGCCTCCACGCGCTGCTCGACGCCTGGGCGGGGCGTACCGGTGCACTGCGGCTGCTCGCGCGCGGGCTCTCGCCGTCGCTGCAGCAGCCGATCGTGATCGCAGAGCGCGACCAGTCGACGCCGCAGAGCCGCTCGGGTGTGTTGTTCGCGATGTTGCCCTACTTCTTCATCATCGGAGCATTCATCGGCGGGATGGCGATCGCCATCGACACGACCGCTGGCGAGCGCGAGCGTCAATCGCTCGAGCCGCTCCTCGTCAATCCGGTGGCGCGCTGGAAGATTCTCGCCGGCAAGCTCGCCGCGACGACCACGTTCGCGATCGCGACCGCGCTATTGAGCGTGCTCGCGTTCGCAGTCGTCGGGCGCCTGATGCCGACCGACCGCATCGGCATGATTCTGGACATCGGTGCCGGGTTCGTCGTGCGCACGATGATCGTGATGCTGCCATTGGCGGCGCTGATCGCATCGGTGCAGACGCTGGTCGCTGCGTTCGCGAAGAGCTACCGCGAGGCGCAGACCTATGTCTCGCTCCTGATGCTGGTGCCGATCGTGCCGGTGCTCCTGCTGTCGTTCCTTCCGTACAAGACCCAACTGTGGATGTACGCGGTTCCGTTGATGGGGCAGCAGGTCGTGATCGCACGCCTCGTACGCGGCGATTCCGTTCCCGGCGCGGCGCTTCTCGCGTGCTTCGTGTGCACGGCGCTCGTCGCCATCGTCGCCGGCGTCGTCACGGCGCGGATCTACCGCAGCGAGCGGCTCGCGATCTCGGCCTGACCTCGCTAGTCCATCCACCCGGTGACCGCGATCACGCCGGTCATGATCGGCACCAGCGCGTCTTCGAGCTGGCGCTGGATCGCACGCAATTGCACGAGGCTCGCCTCGACGCCGGGCGGCGCTTCGTCGAACTCCATCACCAGGTCCTCGACCATCGCGACCTTGAGGCCGGGGTGCCCGGCGAAGCCGAGGCAGTTCGCGCCGATCTGCCACAGCGCCGGACGGCCCGACGCGTCGCGCGCGAGAACGCGCGCAGCTTCCGGAAGGCGCGCGCGGTCGCGCATGTAGAGCGCGAGCGGATACGTCTCGGGGACGTAGCCTCCGAGCGCCGCCTCGTCACTTCGCGACGCGCGGGTGATCGCGCATTCGAGCGGAGCCGAATCTGCACCGCCCCCCGCGGCAATGGCGAGGATCTGCGCGCCGAGTCCGATCCCGACGACGGGCACGCCGCGTTCCAGGCAGTGGCGCGCGAGCTGAACCTCGCGCTCGAGCGTCGGGAGGTCGCGCGTGCCGGCGGCGCCCCATGGCCCGCCGCCGAGCAGGATCAGGCCATCCTTCACCGTCACCGGCATCGGCAAACCGCCGCGCTCGGCGAAGGGACGGTAGTAGCGAAAGCGGATGCCGCGGCCTTCGAGGTGGTCCTCGATCAGGCCGAGGTACTCGGCCGACGTGTGTTGCGCGACGTGGATGAGCTTCACGCGCCGCGTTCTGCCGTCGCCGGTTCGATCGCGGCGACGACCACTTGCGCGAAATCGTCCGGCGCGACGCTGAGGAGCCCCGGCTTCGCCTCCGCGAAGAACGCCCGCACGGTGTCGCGCACGTCGGCCGTCGCGGTGCCGCGCAGCGCGGCCTCGAGGTCGAGCACCGTGCGCGGCGGCGCGACGAAGAAATCGCCGGTCAACAGCACTTCGCGCAGGCGCGCGAGACCGGCGCCCTCGAGCCGAACCCAGGCGGTGATCGTGCCGCCGGCAACGGTGCGCGTCGCCGACAGCACGCGCGCACCGGCGGACTCCGCTCCGCTCGCGTGCTCCGGATCGTCGATCGACTCGACGAACGCATCGGTACCGATCTCTTCGTCGTGGTAGCGGCGCGCGAGCGCTTCCTCGTCGCCGGTGATGGCGCCGTCGACTGCCGTGATCCCGAGCTCCTCGGTGAAGCCGGCGATGAGCGCCGCGCGGATGTCGGCGAGCGGCGGTGCGACGCCGAGGAGCTCCTTCAGCGTCACGACGCGTTGCGCCGCGGTGTCGAGGCTTCGGCGCGCGAGCTTGGCCTCGGGAACGTTCAACGCCGCCAGCATCCGCTGCGCATCCATGTCGACCAGCACGGTTCCCTGGTAGAAGAGCGCATCGCCGTCGAAGAAGCCTCCGGTTCCCGAGAGCTTGCGCCCGTCGACCTCGATGTCGTTGCGCGGGCGGTAGCGCGCCTCGACGCCAAGCCTTCGAAGGCCCGCCGCCGCCGCTTCGCAGATCGCTCGCGCGAGCTCGGCGAGCGACGGGATCGGCAGCGTCGCCCGGTCGAAGACGAGCGACCAGCCGAGCTGTCCTTCGTCGAACCAGATCGCGCCGCCGCCGGTGATCCTGCGCACGATGCCGATGCCGTTGGCGCGGCACCACGCGACACGTACCTCGCGCGACAGCGCCTGGTGACGTCCGACGAGGACCGTCGGGGGGAAGCGAAGAAAGCGGATCGTGTCCGGGATCGCGCGCGCCTTGAAGAGATCGATCATCGCCTGGTCGAAGGCGATCTGGGCGCGGCCCGGCCGCAGACCGGTGTCGATGACGCGGAACGGGCGCGCGCCGGGCGTCGGGTCTGGCGCCGGCGGCACGCGATCAGTCCGCGGCGGCGGCCTTCGATGCTGCGTCCGCCACCATCGGTGCAGATTCCGTGCGCGCTGTCCGCTGCGGAACGATGCGAAGCTGCTTGCGAATCCTGCGAAGATCGTTGCCGTTCGGGGCGAACGGATAGCTCGCGATGTCGGAAGGCGGCGAATCGCCGTAGGGGCGGTCGCAGGCGGAGACGTCGTCGGCGAACTTTCCCGGGCAGCCCGACGTACGGAACGCGACGCCGCGATCGATGACGTCGTCGAGCTCGCCGGCCGGAAGCCCGAAGTCGATCACGCGGCCTTCGCCGTCGAAGCGCATCTGGTCGACGCGAACGCCGCCGTAATCGATCAGGTAACGGCCGAGCTGCACGCGCCGCCACTGGTCGCGCGGCGTCGCCGGCAGGTGATCCATCAGCGAGCCCTGCTCGGGAAAGAAGCAGAACATGTGGCTGTGGCCGCCGAGGTCGACGAGCTGCTGGACGAGCGACAGCACGTCGTGCTCGGTCTCGCCCATGCCGACGATGATGTGCGCGCCGAAGTGCTGCGCACCGAAGACGTCGCGCGCGTGGTGCAGGATCTCCCAGTACTTCGCCCAGCTGTGCGGGGATTGCACGCCGCGCCCGCGCGTGCGGTCGAAGAGCTCGGGTGTCGCGGCGTCGAGCGCGACGGTGAAGATGTCGGCGCCCAGCTCGCGCAGCCTCACCACGTCTTCGCGCTCCATCGTCGTCGGATTGGAGAGGATCGACACCGGCACCGTCGACGGATCGACGCGTGCCGTCCACGCCTTCAGCACCGACACCGTGTCGACGTCGGAGCGCGGGTGCGTGATCATCGAGATGCACATCCGATGGAACGGCGTCCTGCTGCCGTCCTTCGCGACGATGTCGACCACCTGCGCGAG
This sequence comes from Casimicrobiaceae bacterium, assembly GCA_036393115.1. Taxonomy (GTDB): domain Bacteria; phylum Pseudomonadota; class Gammaproteobacteria; order Burkholderiales; family Casimicrobiaceae; genus VBCG01. Next base: position 3,793 of record DASVWR010000009.1, on the reverse strand, counting down.
CGGCACGGCCGGCCAGTCGACGCGGATGAAGTTGCGATCGGCGTAGTCGCGCTCGGCTTCGCGGTGACGCGCGAGCCCGCAGTACGCGCAGTTGGCGCGGCATCCCTCGGGATAGGTGAGGAGCAGGTTGAGGCAGCGTGTGCAGCCACAGCGATGCATGCGCCCGGCCATGATCCCCAGCGTGATCGCGGCGGCGGTCGACAGCTGGACGTACTCGGGCGAGCGCATGAACGGGGTCAGCACGTTGTTGTTCGGCAGGTACACGCCCCGCGGCGGCACGTGATTGGCGATGACGCGGGCGCCGTTGCGCGCCTCCTTGGGCGGGCGCGCAGGCGCGCGCGGCTGCATCAGGTCCCACGGGTTGTGATCGAGGGGCTGCGCTCCGTCGGGCGGCACGGCCACCGCAGCGGGATCGGCGACGGCGGCTTCGGGTCGATAGCAGCTCATGTCAATCTCCTCGCATCGTCATTCTCGTTCGCCGTGCTGCGTGACCATCCCGCTCGTCCACGATCACGCCGCCCAGTATTCCGGATACGCGACCCATCCGCGCCGCAGCGCCGCGGGGGTGGGCGCGCTCGCGCTCTTCATCGATTCGGCGAGCTCGTCGCGGCGCCTCACCGCTCGCGCGAGCGCGGTGCCGAACAGCGCGTCGAGCTCGTCCTCGTAGTTGGCGAGCGCGTCCGGATCGCCGCGAACGGCTTCCACCGCGGATTCTCCGGCGAGCGAACCCGAATGCACGGCCGCCGCGATACCGGCGCCGGTCACCGGGTTCGCGAGCCCGGCGGCGTCGCCGGCGAGCAGCACCTGCGCGCGCCCGAGCGTTGCCGTCGGCTTCACCATGCCGCCGACCGGAATGGCGCCGCCCGTGACCGCGAGCACTTCGCGACCGACGCGACCCGACGCGACGAGCTCGTCGAGCAGCGTGGCGACGATGTCCTTCAGCATGCCGCGGTGATCAGGGTCGACTCCGGCGCCGACGTTCGCGACGTCACGCTTCGGAAAGAGCCAGCCATAGCCGCCGGGGATGCCCGCCGACAGATAGATATCGGTCGCGTCGTGCGCGCGAACGAGCGGCACGGTGACCTGCCGTGTCTCGACGAGGCGCCGGTTGACGCTGCCGATCGCGCGGCCGACCATCGAGCGCGGACCGTCGGCGCCGATCAGTACGCGGGTGTGCAGCCGCGTGCCGTCGGAGAGCGTCACGGTTCCATCGGCAGCGACCCCGCGCGCCGTGATCCCGAAGCGGCAGTCGGCGCCCGCTGCAGCGGCTTCCGCGACGAGCCCCGCGTCGAACGCGGCGCGATCGAGCATCTGTCCGGGAAACGGATCGGTAAGATCGGGCGCCCCGGCCTCGATGCGCGTCTCCATCGCGCGGATCGACTGTCGCACCGAGTCGACGAGTGCGCGCACGTTCGAGCCGATCAGTGCCGGAACGAATTCGGCGCATTGCACCGGCACACCGGCGCGGCGGCGCCGGTCGACGGCGACGACGACAAGGCCGGCGCGGGCCGCGGCAGCGGCGGCGCGCGCCCCGGCGGGGCCGAGACCGACACAGAGGACATCGACCGACGGAGGCAACGGTCGCGTCACGCGGCGGCGCCCACCGTGCGCGGATGGAGCTTGATCGTGCGCCCCGTCTTGATCGAGCAGCACGCGTGCTCCTGGAACGCGGGGCGGCCGATCGCGTGCGCGACGGCGAGCGTGCCGTCGGCGGGGAATGCGATGCCGTCGAGGCCCGCCGCGACCGCATACGCGTCGGTGACGTGCCGGTGCATCCCCGGGGGGCGCGCGCAGCCGAGCAGCACTGCGCGATCCGGGATGCGCCGGCGCGCTTCGAGGAAGATGCGTCCGACGGCCGATGTGTCCGGCGTTTGGAACGTCCCCGCCTTCGCGTAGAACGGCATGATGACGACGAGCACCAGCGAATGCACCGGATGGCGCGCGACGATGTCGAGCGCATTCGCCTCGCCGAGAATGCGACCGTAATGGAGGCCGATGACGATGTGCGGGACGATCTCCATCCGCGTCGCGCAGAGCGCCTCGAGCGTTGCTTCGAAATCGGCGACCGGCCTTTCGAGGTGATAGACGTCGCGGATCGTCTCCTCTGCGCCGATGACGTCCATCATCGCGGTGTCGACCCCGGCGGCTTCCATCCCGCGCGCGCGCTCGGCCGAGAGGAGCGCCGAGTGGATCGCGACCTTGAGCTCGGGGTGGTCGCGCTTGAGGTTCTCGATCACCGGGAAGAAGCGCTCGTAGGCGATCTCGTTGCGGCGATTCGAGCCTCCCGAGAGGAGGAATCCCTGCAACCCCTGCGAGTCGATCATCTCGCGCACCTTGTGGTCGAGCATCGCGGGATTGGTCGCCGGGATCATCGGCTCGAGGATCTTCGCCTGGCAGTGGTCGCACATGAGGCCGCACGCGCCGGCGGTGACCGAGAACGCGGGGAACGCATTCTTTCCGCAGCCGTTGAGGTCGCAGCTCGAATAGGCCTTGAAGGTTGGCGTCGAGAAGCGGATCTCGCGGCCCCGCACCGAATCCGCGCAGCGCTCGAGGTCGTCGACGAGCGCGCGGTCGAGCGGCGCGTCCTCGAGCTCCTCGACGGCGGCGATCGCATCGAACCAGCTCATCCGGCTGCCTCCTCGCTCAGTTTACGCAAACCGCCGCGACGTAGGCGAGCGCTTCGTCGCGAAGCTGAATCACGGCTTCACGCACTCTTCCCTGCGTCGGCACGTCGGCGAGTGTCGTCAGCCACTCGGGCTTCACGTCTTCGTCGTCGACGAGGTCGCAGCGAAGCTCGCGCAGAATCGCGGTCGCCGCGGCCGGAAGCGACGCGGGGATCGCGCGCCCCGAGAGCCGGCCCCACAGGCCGGTCCAGCAGCGCGTCAGCGTCCACGGGTTGTAGCCGCCGCCGCCCAGCACGACCGCGTGCGGCGCGAGCGCGACGAGACGCAGAACGGCATCCCACAGCGCGACGTTGGTGAGCGCCATCGTCGTCAGCGGGTCGCCGGCGAGCGCATCGCCGCCGCAGGTGATCACGACAGCTTCGGGCCGGGCTTCGGTCACGCGCGTCAGCACGACATCGTCGACGAGCAGCGCGAACTCGTCGTCGTTGCAGCCGGGTGGCACCGGCAGGTTGCACGCGCGACCCGCACGCGTATCGGTGACGGCACCGGTGTGCGGCCAGCGTCCCGCCTCGTGAACCGAAATCGTGACGACGCGCGGATCGGCGGCGAACGCCTCCTCGACCCCGTCGCCGTGATGCGCGTCGAGGTCGACGTAGGCGATGCGCGCGATGCCGGCATCGAGCAGGCGCAGGATCGCGAACACCGGATCGTTGAAATAGCAGAAGCCGCTCGCGCGGTCGCGCCGGCCGTGGTGGGTCCCGCCGGCGGGGTGGTAGGCGACATAGCCGTCGAGCGCGAGCTCGGCCGCTCGGATCGATCCGCCGACGGAGGTCGCCGCGCGCTCGTAGACGCCCGGAAAGATCGGGTTCTCCATCGTGCCGATGCCGTGGCGCTCGCGGGTTTCCGCATCGACCGCACCGGCGTCGCTCGCGGCGCGCAGTGCGCGCACGTACGCCGGATCGTGGAACCACGCGAGCTCGGCGTCGGTCGCGCGCGGGCTCGTCCGGTAGTCGCCGTCGTCGAACCAGTCGAGCGCGCGGGCGAGATCGACCACCGTCTCGACGCGCGGGATGGCGAGCGGATGCATCCTTCCGTACGCGGGACGCCGGTAGACGTCGTGTCCGATGAATACCGCGCGTCGCCGGGGTGCCCCGGTCGGCACGTTACTT
>DASVWR010000008.1:0-21554 GCA_036393115.1 Casimicrobiaceae bacterium | reverse complement strand
CGAAGGGGCCTACACTCATGTCCGTCGCGCTCGCCACCTCAGCAGGACAACCCATGGATGACAGCAAGGGCAAGGCGCTCGCCGCCGCGCTCGCGCAGATCGAGAAGCAGTTCGGCAAGGGCTCGATCATGAAGATGGGCGACGCCCAGATCCAGGGCGACCTACAGGTCGTCTCGACCGGATCGCTCGGCCTCGACATCGCGCTCGGCGTCGGCGGTCTGCCGCGCGGGCGCGTCGTCGAAGTCTACGGCCCCGAGTCGTCGGGCAAGACGACGCTCTGCCTGCAGGCCGTCGCGCAGGTGCAGAAGCAGGGCGGCGTCGCCGCCTACATCGATGCCGAGAATGCGCTCGATCCGGTCTACGCCGGAAAGCTCGGTGTCGACGTCGGCAACCTGCTCATTTCGCAGCCCGACACCGGCGAGCAGGCCCTCGAGATCGCCGACATGCTGGTGCGCTCGGGTGGCGTCGACATCATCGTCATCGACTCGGTTGCGGCGCTGGTGCCGAAGGCGGAGATCGAAGGCGAGATGGGCGATCAGCTTCCGGGGCTGCAGGCGCGGCTGATGAGCCAGGCGCTGCGCAAGCTGGCAGGGAACATCAAGCGCGCCAACGTGCTGGTCGTGTTCATCAACCAGATCCGGATGAAGATCGGCGTGATGTTCGGCAATCCGGAGACGACCACCGGGGGCAACGCGCTCAAGTTCTACGCATCGGTGCGTCTCGACATCCGCCGCATCGGTTCGATCAAGCGCGGCGACGAGGTCGTCGGCAACGAGACCCGCGTCAAGGTCGTGAAGAACAAGGTGTCGCCGCCGTTTCGCGAAGCGCTGTTCGACATCCTCTACGGCGAGGGCATCTCGCGCGAGGGCGAGATCATCGAGCTCGGCGTCAATCACCGCATCATCGAGAAGTCGGGTGCGTGGTACGGCTATGGCGGCGAGCGGATCGGCCAGGGCAAGGACAACGCACGCGAATTTCTGAAGGAGCACCCCGATACCGCGACCGAGATCGAGGCGAAGATCCGCGCTGCGGTGGGAGTCCCGGCGCCGTCGCGCATCAAGGGCGACGGCAGCGCGGCCGGGGTGACCGAGTAACGCAGACTCGACGCGATCGGCCGCTGCGGACCGCGCGCGCCGCGGCGGTCGCCATGCTCGCGCGGCGCGATCATACGCGCGCCGAGCTCGAAGTGCGGCTTGCGCAGCGCAGGTTCGACGCGGCCGAAATTGCGGCGGCGCTCGATGACCTCGAGCGCCGCGGTCTACTTTCGGATGCCCGCTACGCCGCGGGCGTCGTCGAGCGCCACGGCAGGCAGACGGGCCGCCGCGCCATCGAAGGCATGCTCCGTCGCAAGGGCGTCGCCGCGCCGGCACGCGCGGAGGCACTCGCCGGGCTCGCCGGACGCGACGAATTCGACGATGCGCTGCGCTTGTGGTCGAAACGCTTCGGCCGCGTCCCCACCGATGATCGCGAGCGCGCGCGCCAGTTCCGCTACCTGCTTGCGCGCGGGTATGCCGCGGAGATCGTCGCAAAGGTGCTGCGGGCGGCGGATGCGTCTGCCGACAGCGACCGCGAGGATCGCGACCGCGAGTCGTGATCCGGTTTGACCGCCGCTGACGCGTCGCTCAGCCGGTCGCCGTCGCGACGCGGGCATCGTCTTCGGTCGGAAGCCCGCGTGCGATGCCGGTGGTCAGGAGCGCGACCGTGCGTCGCGGCAGAATCTCGGTATTGAACTCCACCGCATCGCGCCGCGCGGCACTGCCGAGGCGTGCCGCGAGTGCCCGGTCCGCCGCGAGCGAGAGCACCGCGGTGATCATTGCGTTGGTCGACCGCGCGACCAGTCCGTTGACGCCGTCGTGCAGGTGCTCGACGTAGCCGCCGCGGTCCCCGACCACGACCGGGAGCCCGGTCGCCATCGCTTCCATCACGACGCGGCCATAGCCCTCGAACCAGTCGTCGCTGGTGCGGTACGCGAAGCAATCGAGCGAGCGCAGGAAGTCGGCCGGGTCCTCGGAACGCGCGCGAAGGATCTCGATCCCGGGGTAGCCGTCGAGCTCCGCGGCGAGGCACGAAGCGCCCATCAGACGGACCCGCAGGCCGGCATCTGCGAGCGACTTCCACAGCACCGCCGCATCGGCGTGGTGCTTCGAGCGAATGTCGCGCGAAAGGCGCCCGACGGTGAATGGTCGCGGCGCCGGATTCCCTGGTTGCGGATGGAAGCGCTCGACGTCGATCGGGCTCTGCAGCACGTGCCCCGCTCCGTCGTGCAGCCGGCGCAGCGCCTCCGACGTGTAGATCACTTCCGGATGGTGGCCTGCGCGCGTCAGCCGCGCCAGGTTCTTCGCCAGGCGATCGGGCTGGTTGGTGTTGTAGAGGACGACGACGCGCCTGAACGACGCGAGACGCGTCCAGTGGCCGATCCTGAAATAGGTGCCGACGAACACCAGCGTGCCGCCGCGCGGGAAGCGCATGACGAGCGGCCGGATCGCGCGGATCGGGTACTGGTCGTGGAACACACTTGCCGGGCGATACTCCGACCAGAGTGAGACTTCCGCGTGACCGCGCAGGAGGCGCCAGGTATCGATCGTGCGCCAGTCCGAGCCACCGGCGGGATCCCACAACGGGTTCACCAGGTGGACGTGGGCGGGCGGGGGATCGAGCTTGGAACCGTGCATCGTCGGTCGGGAGCGCTTCGCGCAAGCGCGTCGGGCGCATTGAAACACCACCTGCGTCGCTTGTCGCTCCGTGATTGTAACCAGTTGCGCCCGCCGCGCCCGGCGAAGGCGCGGGGCGGCGGGGTGGCGAGGGCCGTCGGGGCTGCCGAGGGGCGCCGGGGGACGCCAGGGCCGTCGGAGGAACGCGATAAACTACGAGCCCTTTGATTCGACGCCGTCCGCGTGGCGCCGCGCGCGGGGGGGATCCTGCCGATCGACATGAAAGTCGCCGACATCCGCCGCCGGTTCATCGACTATTTCGTCGCGAACGGGCACACGCACGTGCCGAGCTCGTCGCTGGTCCCCGCCGACGACCCGACGCTGCTGTTCGCGAATGCCGGAATGAACCAGTTCAAGGACGTCTTCACCGGCGCCGAGCGACGCCCCTACGTCCGTGCCACGACTGCGCAGCGCTGCGTGCGCGCCGGCGGCAAGCACAACGACCTCGAGAACGTCGGCTATACCGCGCGTCACCATACGTTCTTCGAGATGCTCGGCAACTTCAGCTTCGGCGACTACTTCAAGCGCGACGCGATCCGCTACGCGTGGGAGCTCCTGACCGTGCACTACGGTCTGCCGCCCGAGCGGCTGTGGGTGACCGTCTACGCCGAAGACGACGAGGCTTTCGACATCTGGACGCGCGACATCGGCGTGCCCGTCGAGCGTTGCGTCAGGATCGGCGACAACAAGGGTGCGCGCTACGCAAGCGACAACTTCTGGCAGATGGCGGATACGGGGCCGTGCGGGCCGTGCTCGGAAATCTTCTACGACCACGGTCCGGGCGTCTTCGGCGGACCGCCGGGATCGCCCGATGCCGAAGGCGATCGCTACATCGAGATCTGGAATCTCGTGTTCATGCAGTACGAGCGGCGCACCGAAGGCAGCACGTTCACGATGACGCCGCTGCCGAAGCCCTGCGTCGACACCGGCATGGGCCTAGAGCGCCTGGCCGCGGTGCTGCAGCACGTGCACTCCAACTACGAGATCGACCTCTTCGTCGCGCTGATCGCCGAGGCTGCGCGGCTCACCGGGACGAAGGACCTCGACAGCCCGTCGCTGCGCGTGATCGCCGATCACATCCGCGCCTGTGCCTTCCTGATCGTCGACGGTGTCATTCCCGGTAACGAGGGGCGCGGCTACGTGCTGCGGCGGATTGTCCGGCGCGCGATCCGCCACGGCTATCAGCTCGGGCAGCGCCAGCCGTTCTTCCATCGTCTCGTCGACGCGCTCGACCGCGAGATGGGCGAAGCGTATCCGGAGCTGACGCGTGACAAGACGCGCGTCGCCGAAGTGCTGAAGGCCGAGGAGGACCGCTTCGGCGAAACGATCGAGCACGGGATGCGAATGCTCGACCACGCGCTCGCCAGCGGCGCGAAGCGGCTCGACGGCGAGACCGCGTTCACGCTCTACGATACCTACGGCTTCCCGCTCGACCTCACCGCCGACGTCTGTCGCGAGCGCGGCGTCACCGTCGACACCGAGGGCTTCGAGCGCGCGATGGACGTGCAGCGTGACCGCGCGCGCGCCGCGTCGCAGTTCAAGGGGGGCGCGATGCTCGCCTACGACGGACCGAAGACGCGCTTTCGCGGCTACGAGACGACGTCGGACGAAGGCCGCATCGTCGCACTTTATCGAGACGGCGTTCGCGTCGAATCGCTCTCGGGCGGCGAGCGCGGAGTCGTGGTCCTCGACCGTACGCCGTTCTACGCAGAGTCGGGCGGACAGGTGGGCGATCGCGGCGAGCTCTCGCGGATGGGCGCCTGCCTCACGCTGTTCGCAGTCGCCGATACCCAGAAGATCCAGCCCGACGTGTTCGGGCACATCGGCGAGGTGAAGACCGGCGAGCTGCGCATCGGCGAAACGGTGGCCGCCAACGTCGACTTCGACGCGCGCGCGCGCACGATGCGCAACCATTCGGCGACGCACCTGATGCACAAGGCTTTGCGCGAGGTGCTCGGCACGCACGTCCAGCAGCGCGGCTCGCTCGTCGACCCGGACCGGACGCGCTTCGACTTCGCGCACCACGCGCCGCTCACCGACGAAGAGGTGAGGCGCGTCGAGTCGCTCGTCAATGCCGAGATCCTCGACAACACCGCAACCGCCGCGCGCACGATGCCGATCGCCGAGGCGCAGAAGCTCGGCGCGATGATGCTGTTCGGCGAGAAGTACGGCGATGAAGTTCGCGTGCTCGACATCGGCAGCTCGCGCGAGCTCTGCGGCGGCACCCACGTCGCGCGCACCGGCGACATCGGCCAGTTCAGGATCATCGCCGAAGCGGGTGTCGCCGCGGGGATCCGCCGCGTCGAGGCGGTGACCGGCAAGGGTGCGCTCACGTTCGCGCAGGAGGAGGGAGCGCGGCTCGCCGCGGTCGCGCGGGCCTTGAAGGCGGCACCCGACGAGCTCGAGGCGAGGATCGCGCAGCTTCAGGAAGCGGCGCGCAGTGCCGAGCGCGAGCTCGCGCGGATCAAGTCGAAGGCGGCGGCTTCGGCGGGTGACGATCTCGCCGGCTCCGCGGTCGTCGTGAAGGGTGCGCGGGTGCTGGCGGCGACCGTCGACGGCGCCGACGTGAAGGCGCTGCGCGAAACGGTCGACAAACTGAAGGACCGCCTGAAGAGCGCGGCGATCGTGCTGGCGAGCGTCGCCGACGGGCGCGTCACGCTGATCGCCGGCGTGACCGGCGATCTCACGTCGAAGGTGAAGGCGGGCGAGCTCGTCAATCACGTCGCGAAGCAGGTCGGCGGCAAGGGCGGCGGCAGGCCGGATCTCGCCCAGGCCGGCGGCAGCGAGCCCGGGGCGCTTCCCGCTGCGCTGCAGTCGGTTGCGGGCTGGGTGGGCGAGCGGCTGTGAGCGCCGATTCGCCGCAGTTCGCGAGCGACAACCACGCCGGCATCTGCCCGGAGGCCTGGCGGGCGCTCGAAGCGGCCAACCACGGCCACGCCGGCGCGTATGGCGACGACGACTGGACCCGCGCCGCGGCCAACGCGCTGCGACGCACGTTCGACGCCGATTGCGCCGTCTATCTCGTCTGGAACGGCACTGCCGCGAATGCGCTCGCGCTGTCGTCGATCTGCCGCAGCACCGACGCGGTCATCTGTCACGAGAGCGCGCACATCAACGTCGACGAGTGCGGCGCGACCGAGTTCATCAGCGGCGGCGCGCGTCTGCTCACCGTCGCGACTCCGGGCGCGAAGCTGACGCCCGACGGGGTGCTCGCGCGCGCCGTCACGCCGCACGACGAGCACGCATCGCGTCCGCGCGCCCTCGCGCTCACGCAGGCGACCGAGCTCGGCACGGTCTACACGAAGGACGAGCTCGACGCCCTCGCCGCGGCGGCGCGCAGCAAGGACATGCGGGTGCAGATGGACGGCGCGCGCTTCGCGAACGCCGTCGCGTCGCTCGACTGCGCACCCGCCGACATCTCGTGGCGCGCGGGTGTGGACGTGCTCTGCCTCGGCGGCACCAAGAACGGCCTGCCCGGCGCCGAGGCGATCCTGTTCTTCGATCGTTCGCTCGCCGACGAATTCGCGCGGCGGCGCAAGCAGGCCGGCCAGCTCGCGTCGAAGATGCGCTTTCTCGCCGCGCCGTGGATCGGCGTGCTCGAAGACGGCGCCTGGCTGCGCCACGCCGCGCATGCGAATGCGATGGCGCGGCGGCTCGCCGCGGCGATCGGGGCACATCCCGAGGCGCGCCTGATCGCGCGAGTCGAGGCGAACGGCGTGTTCGTCGATCTTCCCGCGCACGCGATCGACGCGATGCATCGGCGCGGCTGGCACTTCTATCCGTTCGTTGGCGCCACCGGCGTGCGGCTGATGTGCGCCTGGGACACGACCGCCGACGCGGTCGACCGCTTCGCCGCCGATCTCGGCGTGGCGCTGCGCGAAGGCCCTTCAGCGACCGGCTGACTCGTACCACCGCGGCTCGACCGCATGGCCGATCGACCGCCGGAGCGCGGTGCGGCATCCTCGAGGCGTATGCGCATTCGCGCTGCGCCGCATGCGGGTTCCGATCACCGTCGTTCCAGCCGGATTCGCGCTAGGCGCGATGCTGCTCCAGGCATCGCCGGCGCTTCCGGGTGCCGGATGGATGGCCGCGCTCTTCGTGACCGCACTCGTCCTCGCCGCGGTGTGCGCGAGATCCGCGCGTTTCGCGCGACACCGTGCCGATACAGCTTCTTCCAGCGCAGCGACGTCCACCCGCGCGGCGGCTTCCGTGCGCGTGGTGGCTTCCGCGGACGCCGTGGCGACGATTGCCGCGTGCCTCGCCGCGGTGCTCGCCGGCTTCGGTTACGCGGCGCTGCGTGCCGAGCACCGGCTTGCCGACGCGTTGCCGCCTCCCTGGGAGAATCGTGATATCCGACTACGCGGCATCGTCGACGGCCTGCCCGTGCGCTCGGCCGATGCAACGCGCTTCGCGTTCGCGGTCGAGGAGGTGTTGACCCCGGGCGCGGTGGTTCCGCGACGCGTGTCGCTCGCCTGGCCCGCGCCGGAGTCGCGGGGTAGTGGCGGCACGACCGCTGCGCGCAGCGCGAGCGTGCCACCCGAGGTTCACGCCGGCGAGCGGTGGGCGCTGACCGTGCGCCTCAAGCGCCCGCACGGCACGGTGAATCCGCACGGCTTCGATCTCGAAGCCTGGCTCCTCGAGCGCGGTCTGCGCGCGACCGGCTACGTCCGCGCCGCGCCGCGGCCAGCGCGCGTCACCGCGTTCGCCGCGCGGCCATCCGACGTCGTCGAAGCGGCGCGCGAGGCGATCCGCACGCGCGTCGTGGCGACGCTGGGCAACACCGACGATGCCGCGGTGCTGACCGCGCTGGCGATCGGCGACCAGGGAGCGATCTCCGACGCGCAATGGCGGGTATTCAACCGCACCGGCGTCACCCATCTGATCTCGATCTCGGGCCTGCACGTCACCGTGTTTGCCGCGCTCGCGGGCTTCGTCACCCTCGTCGTGGTGCGTCGCAGCAGCCGGCTGACCTTGCGCGTCCCGGCGCGCAAGCTCGCGATCCTCGCCGGGACGCTTGCCGCGTCGGCCTACGTTCTCCTTGCCGGTGCCGAGATCCCGGCGGTGCGCACGGTGCTGATGCTCGGGGTCGCCGCGGCGGGGCTGTGGCTGAACCGTCCGGGCACCGCGGCGATCGTGTGGCTGTGGTCGCTCGCTGCCGTCGTCGCGTTCGATCCCTGGGCGCCGTTGGCACCCGGATTCTGGCTCTCGTTCGGCGCGGTCGCCGTGCTGCTTTACGCATGCGGAGCGCGGCTCCGTACGGTTGCCGCACCGGGACTGCGCGCGCGCATGCACGTTGCATTGCGCGAAGGTGTACGCGCGCAATGGGTGGTGACCGTCGCGCTCGTCCCGGGAACGCTCGCATGGTTTCAGCAGGTGTCGCTCGTCGCACCGCTCGCCAATGCGGTCGCGATTCCGGTCGTCACGTTCGCCGTCGTCCCGTTGGCCCTCGCCGGAATTGTCGTCCCGCTCGACTTCCCCTGGCAGATCGCGCAGGCGCTCATTCACCTCACGCTCGGCTGGCTCGCAGTGCTGTCGGCAGCGCCGGGAGCGGTGTTCGCGTCGCACGCTCCTCCGGCATGGACGGTCGCCGTCGCCGTCGCGGGTGCGCTGTGGGTCGTCGCGCCGCGTGGCGTGCCGGGGCGTATCGTCGGCGGCGTCTTGATGCTGCCGATGGTATTGCTGGTTCCGCCGGCGCCGCCGCCCGGAGCTGCGCGCGTCGTCGTGCTCGACGTCGGCCAGGGGCTCGCCGCGTTGATCACGACGACGGAGCACGCGCTCCTCTACGACGCGGGTCCGCGCTACCGCAACGGCGATGCGGGAGGCCGCATCGTCGTCCCGTTCCTGCGCGCCGCGGGTGTTGCGCGGCTCGATCGCCTGATCGTCAGCCACGCCGACACCGACCATTCGGGCGGCGTGGCGTCGGTGCTGGGCGCGCTTCCGGTCGCCGCGGTGACGTCGTCGATGGCGGACCCCGCGCGGTCGGGAGCTTCCGCGCCTCGATGGACCCGCTGCGTCGCGGGCGAGCGGTGGGATTGGGACGGCGTCGGCTTCGAGATCCTTCATCCCGCGGCGTCCGCGTACGCCGACGCGAAGCGCACGAGCAACGATCTCTCGTGCGTCCTCGCCGTCACGTCGGCCGGAGGGCGCGTGCTCCTCACCGGTGATATCGAGGCGCGCTCGGAGAAAGAAATCCTCGCCCGGCGCGCCGAGCCGCTTGCCGCCGACGTGCTCGTCGTGCCACATCACGGGTCGCTGACCTCGTCGACCGCAACCTTCATCGCAGCGGTCGCGCCGCGGATCGCCGCCGTGACGGCGGGCTACCTCAACCACTTCGGGCACCCGCGGCCCGACGTGCTCGCACGCTACCGGATCGCCGGAATTGCCGTCGTGCGCACCGACGTCGACGGCGCGCTGGTCTTCGATCTCGCGCCCCGGAGCGGCGTCACGGTCGCGCTCGAGCGCGAGCGCAGGCGCCGCTACTGGTACGACAGACTCAGTCGACGAAGCGGCCTATCCGCACAGCCGTCTCGCCGACGCGCGGCCGTCGCGACGGCATCACGAGCACGCAGTCGGCGTACGGGCTCACGATCGCGCGGTCGCCGTCGCGAGCGATCAGCGTCTGCGCGGCGGGAATGGTCATCAGACCCTGGAGCGGCAGCGCGAACGAGAAGTCTTCGTTCTCGATGGTTACGACGTCGGTGATCTCGATCGCGTGCTGGGGCGGCAGCCGGCCCGGCTCGAGATGCGAGTCGACGAAGGCCGCGTCGGCCATGCCGAAGTGGCGCAGGAAACGCAGGCAAACCTGCTGTGCCACCGCCGGTGCCGCCGCCTCCCAGTGCTGGCCGCATTCGACCAGCAGCGCACTGCGCGGATCGTCGGGATCGTCGAAGTGCGCGTAGTCGCGCAGCCGGCGCCCGGCGCGATGGCCCTCGTCGATGACGACGTAGGCGGGAATGCCGATGTCTCGCGCGAGCTCGAGCCCTTTGCGCTGCCGGCCCGACAGCGCGAGCGCGGGGCACGGATCGGTCATCGAGTGCAGATCGAGCAGGAAATCAGTCTCGTCGTAGCACGCGCGCAGTTCGCGCGCACGCTCGAGCTCGCGCGTACGGCGTGCGCTATCGAGCACGTTCGGATCCCACAGCCGGTTGAAGTCCTCGTCGAGGCATCGCGCCGCGAACGGATCGTGATCATCGAAGCTCTCGTAGGCGGCGACGTTCGCGAACACGATCGTAAGCGTCCCGCGTCGCGGGCGGAATCCGCCCCGCAGCAGCCAATCGAGCGCGATCGCGCCGCAGACCTCGTTGCCGTGGGTCAGCGCCTGCAGCGTCACCCGCGGACCGGGGACGTCCGAAGCGAAGCGCCACACGAACGGGATGCCGGCGTTGCCCGCCGACCAGCGCGCAAGATCGGGGAACGCGACCTCGATCGGCGGGATCCGCTGCGTCGGGGTGGCGGCGCGGGCTTCGCCACGGGCCAGCCGTTGTACGCGGCTGCGCGAGGTCGCGCTTCGCGCCGCGCCGCGCCGATCGCCCGGGCCGATCACCGCCGTCGCACCCTCGTGTCGGCGCGGACTCAGCCCGCTGCCAGCTCGTCGGCGAGGCGGAGCATGAACGCTTCGCAGCGCGCGAGCTGATCGAGGCCGATCCATTCGTCGGGCTGGTGCGCCTGCGCGATGTAGCCGGGGCCGCAGAGGACCGTCGCGATGCCGGCGCCGTCGAACAGGCCCGCTTCGCTGCCGAACGACACCTTCCCGCAGCCCGAGCCCGCGTTGCAGCGATGGGCGAGCGCGACGATCGGGCTGTCGGCCGCCGTATCGAAGCCGGCGGTCGTCGACAGCGCGTCGAACGCGATGTACGTCTCGCGGTCGACCACATGCATCTCACGCGCAAGGTCGCGCGCACGCTGCTCGAGCACCGCGATGAACGCTTCCGGATCATCGGCGGGTAGGTGGCGCATCTCGAACTCGAACTCGCAATCGCGCGGAACTATGTTGAGCGCGGTGCCGCCACGGATCGTACCGACGTGGACCGTCGTGTACGGGACGTCGTACGCGCGATCGTGCGGCCCGCCGTCGCGGAAGGCGCGACCGCGCGTGGCGATGTCCGTCACCAGGTCGCAGGCGATCTGCACCGCATTGACGCCCTGTGGCGCGAGTGCCGAGTGAGCCTCGTGACCGCGCACGCGGCAGCGCCAGCTCGAGCGGCCCTTGTGTGCGGTGATGACTTCCATGCCGGTCGGCTCGCCGACGATGCATCCGGCGGGCGCAACGCCTTGCGCCAACACGTCGGCAATGAGCTTGCGCACGCCGATGCAGCCGACTTCCTCGTCGTAGGAGAGCGCGAAGTGCAGCGGCCGTGCGAGACCGCGCCGCCGGAACTCGGGCACGAGGGCGAGGCCGATCGCGAAGAAGCTCTTCATGTCGGCGCAGCCGCGCCCGTAGAGCCGGTCGCCGATCCGCGTCGCTGCGAATGGCGGCGTCGACCAGGGCTGCCCGTCGACGGGAACCACGTCGGTGTGCCCGGACAGCACGACACCGCCGCGCACGACGTTGCCGTCGCCGGCTGGAAGCGTTCCGAAGAGATTCGCCTTGCTGCGCTCGCTGTTCCAGGTCATCCTGACGGTCGCTCCGTTGCGCTCGAGCCAGTCGCGCACCCACTCGATCAGTGCGACGTTCGAATCGCGGCTCACGGTCTCGAATGCGACCATGCGCCGGATCATCTCGAGGCTGCGCTCGCCGACGCGGGCCGTCTCGCCGAGCTCGGACTCGGCGGACGTCGCGCGCGCCGGCACGGCGGTTTCGACAGGGACGTTCATGCGACGACCTTCCTGATGCGGACTTTCAGGATAGCACCGACCCCCTTCCGAAACGAAGCGGCACCGGTGGGCAGTGGCCCGGCCTGGCGCAGCCGGTCGCCGGCGCACCGAATGCGAGGGAACGTGTAAGATCAGGCGCGGCGCGCGCGAGACCGTGGCGTGATCGCCGCGGCCACGTATGAGCGACGACGCCGAATCGCCTTCGGAGTGCCCGTCTGCGGCACCCGCCTCGCAAGCGCCATCCGGTTGCAGTCGAGTCGCGCTGGACAGTAACCTCGCACAGCGCAGCGACATCGCGCAGCGCAGTGATCTCATACTGCGCAGCGACCTCGTGCTGCGCAGCGTCGCCGAGGGCATCGTCGGCATCGACCGAGCAGGCTGCATCATGTTCGCGAACGAATGGGCGGCGCGCGCGATCGGCAGGGAAGTCGCCGACCTCGTCGGCCGCGATGCGCACGACATCGCTCCGCATCTCGCAGCCGACGGCAGTCGATGCGACGGCTCGCGCTGCGAATTGTTCGACGTCTTCCGCGGCGGCGACGGCACGCTGGCGCAGGAGGCCACGTTCATCGACGCCGACGGTACGCCGTTTCCGGTCGAATACAGCTGCGTCCCGGCGACCGGCGACGCCGGCGTCGAGTGGGCAGTATTCTCGTTCCGCAACATCGCCGGCCGCAAGCGGATGCAGGCCGAGCTGGTCGACGCACTCGCGGCTGCGCAGCGAGCGAGCCGCGCGAGGAGCCTGTTCCTGTCGAGCATGAGCCATGAGTTGCGCACGCCGCTGACGGCGATCATCGGCTATGCCGAGATGCTGATCGACGATCTGCGCGACGCGGGAGAGGGCTCCCGCGTCCAGGACGTCGAGCGCATCAGGAGCTCCGGCCGGCACCTGCTCGGCATGATCGACAGCGTGCTCGACATCGCCCGCATCGACGCGGGACGCATGGCGGTGGCAGTCGACGAGTTCGAAGTGGCAAGCCTCGTCGGCGAGCTCGAAGGGCGCTTTCGCGAGCGCATGCGCGAGCGCGGCAACCGCTTCACGGTGGAGGGCGGGGCGCAGGCCGGCCGCATCGTCGGCGACGCCGACAAGCTGCGCAGGATTCTGCAGAACCTGCTCGCCAATGCGAACAAGTTCTGCGAGAACGGCGAGGTTGCGCTCGTAGTGCGCCGCAGTGCCGCGGCGGGCTCGCCCGTACGCGTCGAGTTCACCGTGAGCGACACCGGCATCGGCATTGCGCCCGAGTTCGTCGATCAGCTGTTCGAGCCGTTTGCCCAGGCCGACACGACGGCCGCGCGACGCTTCGGCGGCACCGGTCTCGGTCTCGCGCTGTCGTCGAAGCTCGCGCAGCTCCTGCAGGGAACGATCGAGGTCACGAGCACCCCCGGAGCCGGCAGTCGATTCACCGTCTCGGTCCCGGTTCGCTATGCATCGCCGCCCGCAGGGGTCGATCGGCGCGGCGCGGGGGCGCGGCGATGAACGCCGTCACCGTTGTCGTGACGAATCCAGGATGGCGCGACTGGCTGCGCCGCAAGGATCCGGTGCATCCGACGGTGCTCCTCGACTATCGCGTGCGCGTTCCGACGTGGCTCCTCGGCGCATCGATGTTCGCCGCCGCATTGATCCCGCGCGGCGCT
Source organism: Casimicrobiaceae bacterium (assembly GCA_036393115.1). Taxonomy (GTDB): domain Bacteria; phylum Pseudomonadota; class Gammaproteobacteria; order Burkholderiales; family Casimicrobiaceae; genus VBCG01. Next base: position 8,394 of record DASVWR010000008.1, on the reverse strand, counting down.
GGGTGGCACATCTTCGCGGTGATGCTCGTCACCTGCTTCGCGTGGCCGCAGCTCGCCTGGTTCGTCGCGAGCCGCAGCCGCAACAGCAAGGCCGCCGAGCTGCGCAACCTCGTCTTCGATCTCGTGCTGATCGGCATGCTGAACGCGCTGACCGGATTCAGCCTCTGGCCGACGATCGCCTCGTTCCTGTGCATCAACGCCGGTGCGCTCAGCGTCGGCGGCTGGCGCATCGCACTCTATGGGCTCCTTGCGTTCGCGGTTTCCGCGGCTGCGACGCACGTCGTCTCCGGCGTGCCGATCGCGTCGTCGTCGACCCTCGCCGAGACGGCGCTCTCGATCGGTGTGCTGTTCATCTATACGTCGATGTTCGCGCTGCACTCATATCTGCAGTCGCGCCGCATGGTCGCCGCGCGGCACGCGCTGCTCGCGCAGAACCGCATCGCTGAGGAGGCCAATCGCGCCAAAAGCCGCTTTCTTGCGAACATGAGCCACGAGCTCCGGACGCCGCTCAACGCGATCATCGGCTACAGCGAGATGCTCGAAGAGGAGGCGGTCGACGAGGGACGCAGCGACCTCGTCGCCGACCTGCAGCGCATTCGCGGGGCAGGCAGGCATCTGCTCGGCCTCATCAACGATGTCCTCGACCTCTCGAAGATCGAGGCGGGGCGCACCGAGCTCGTGTGGGAAACGGTAGACTCGCGCGCGCTGCTCGACGAGGTCGCCGATACCGCGCGACCTCTGATGCGCAGGAATACCAACGCGTTCGTGGTCGATTGCGCGCGCAGCGTCGGACTGATCGAGTGCGACAGCGTGCGGCTGAAGCAGGTGCTGCTCAACCTCCTCGCCAATGCCGCGAAGTTCACCCGCGACGGCCGCGTGCGCCTGCGTCTGCGCCAGGAGCACGCGGCAGGGCGCGACTGGCAGCTCTTCGAGATCAGCGATACGGGCATCGGCATGACCCCCGAGCAGATGGGCCGCGTGTTTCAGGCATTCGGCCAGGCCGATGCGCAGATCGGACGCGAGTACGGCGGCACCGGTCTCGGGCTCGTCATCAGCCGCAGGCTGTGCCAGCTGATGGGCGGTGACGTCACGATGGCGAGCACCTTCGGCAAGGGATCGACATTCACCGTTCGCCTGCCGGTGAGGCGCCGCGCGGAGCCGCCGGCCGCCGACGAGGCTGCGCACGTGCAAATGGGGGGTGCATGAGTGCGAAGCTGCTCCTCGTCGAGGACAACGAGCTCAACCGCGACATGCTGTCGCGGCGTCTCGCGCGACGCGGCTACGAGGTCGTGTTCGCGTTCGACGGGCTGGCCGCGGTCGACGCGGCGGCGAAAGAGGCGCCGGACCTCATCCTGATGGACATGAGCCTACCGGTCATCGACGGCTGGGAGGCGACCCGGCGGATCAAGGCCGATCCCGGCCTCGGCCGCATCCCCGTCATTGCGCTCACCGCGCACGCGATGCGCGGCGATGCCGATCGCGCACAGGCGGCGGGCTGCGACGAGTTCGAGACGAAGCCAGTCGAGTTCGAGCGGCTGCTGGCGAAGATCGAGCTTCTGCTCGCCTCGCGCGCCAAATGAGCTGCAATCGCGCCCGGCAGTCGGAGATGGCTCCACCCGCGCTTGCGCAGCACCGCGCCGAGCTCACCGTCGACGCATCGATCGGCGAGCTGCCGCGCCTGCTCGACGTCGTCGATCGCGTCTGTCGCGCGAGCGGCGCCGACGCCGCGATGGCCTACGACGTGCGCCTCGCCGTCGACGAGGTGTGCAGCAACCTGGTCGCACACGGCTATCGCGGTCTCGCGCCGGGTCCGATCGCGCTCAGCGTCGAGGCGATGCCCGACCGCATGGTGATCCGCATCGCGGATCGCGGCCACCGGTTCGATCTGCGGGCGGCGCCGCTGCCCGATCTCGGCGCTCCGCTCGAGGCCCGGCCGACCGGCGGGCTCGGCTGTCATCTCGTGCGCAGCGTCGTCGACGACATCGACTATCGGTGCGATCCCGGCGGCGAGAATCGCCTCACGCTGGTCCGCCGGCTGGCGACCCGGCGATGACGCTGCGCGTCGCGATGCTCGGTCGGAATTTCGATCTTCGTTGATAGCTATCGAGGAGTACGCATGGAACTTTCGGTTTCACGGTGCGGCGAGGTCTGCGTCGTAGGGGTGCGCGGCAGCATCGACGGGTCGACCGCGGCGCAACTCCAGGACACGGTAGCGAGAGAGATCACCGGCAACGCGACGCGGATGGTCGTCGATTGCGCGGGGCTCGAATACACGAGCAGCGCCGGATTGCGCGCGCTGCTTGCCGGGGTCAAGGAGTGCCGCCGGCAGGGCGGAGACCTGCGCCTCGCCGCCGTGTCGGGTGGAGTCAGGCGTGTCCTCGACCTGTCGGGATTCACCGGCATCCTGCGCATCTATCCGGACGTCGACGCCGCGGTATCGAGCTATGCAGCATGAGAGCGCGGAGCTTCGAGCACCGCCGCGCGGCGGCATGACCCGACGCAAAGTGGCGCTGGTGATCGGCGCCGGCAGCGTCAAGTGCGCGGCGGCGATCGGCCTCGCGCGCGTGCTCGCCCGCGAGCACATCGACGTCGATCTCATCGTCGGGTGCAGCGCCGGCAGCATGTTCGCCGCGCTGCTCGCAATGGGGCACACGACCGACGAGGTCGCGGCGACCGCGGCCCGTCTGTGGACGCGCGAGCTCACGGCGACGCGCGACACCCGCGCGATGCTGAGCATCGTCCTGCCGAAGCTCTTCGGCTTCGGCGAGCGCTTCGGCATGCGCAGCGATAGGCGCGTACGTGCCGCGCTCGTGGAAGCCTTCGGCGACACCCGCATCGAGGCACTGGGCACGCGCCTCCTGATCACCGCCACCGACTTTCACACTGGCGAGCAGGCGGTGTTCGATCGCGGGCGCGTCGTCGACGCGATCCGCGCGAGTATCGCCATTCCGTTCATCTTCACTCCGTCCGAGGTCGACGGCAGGTTGTGCATCGATGGTTTTCTGTCGGACCCGCTGCCGGTCGGCCCCGCCGTGCGCGAGGGCGCCGACGTCATCATCGCGATGGGTTTTGAAAGCAACTACCAGGAGCGCATCGACTCGCCGGGGCGCTTCGCGTTCCAGTTGTCGTCGATCGTCACCAACAACCTGCTGCGCTCACGCTATGCGTTCCACAACGTCGCCCATCATGGCGAGGTCATCGCGATCGTGCCCGAGTTCCGCGAGCGGGTCGGGCTGTTCGACACGGCGCGCATTCCGTCGATCATCGAGGATGGGGAGCGCGCGACCGAGGCGGTGCTGCCGCACCTGCTGCGGATGCTCGAAGCACCGATCGATGAGGCGCGAGGAGCGTGAGCGCGGACGCCGCCGCCGCACGCGTGCTGGTCGTCGACGACCAGGAGCACAATCGCGACCTGCTCTCGCGCCGGCTGCGCGCGGATGATCACGATGTCGACGTCGCCGAGGACGGTCCGCGCGCGCTCGCGATGCTCGCGGTCGGGGCCTACGACCTCGTCCTGCTCGACGTGATGATGCCGGGTATGGACGGCTATGGCGTGCTCGCGCGGATCAAGGCGAGCGAGTCGCTGCGCCACCTGCCGGTGATCATGGTGTCGGCGCTCGACGAAACCGAGAGCGTCGTGCGCTGCCTCGAGCTCGGTGCCGATGATTACCTGACGAAGCCGTTCAATGCGCTGGTGCTGCGCGCCCGCGTCGATGCGTCGCTGGCGCGGAAATGGCTGCACGACCGGGAGCAGATCTACGCGAAAAGCCTCGCCCGCGAGCTCGAGATCGGGCGCGAGATCCAGCAGGGCTTTCTGCCGCAGTCGTGTCCTGCGCTCGGCGGCTGGGAGATCGCCGCGCGCTTCGAGCCGGCAAGGAGCGTCGCGGGGGACTTCTACGATGCCTACGTGCTCCCCAACGGGCACGTCGCGCTGGTCGTCGCCGACGTCTGTGACAAAGGCGTCGGCGCGGCGCTGTACATGGCGCTGTTCCGCTCGCTCTTGCGCGCGCTCGCGGGCCAGGCCGCGGTGCAGCACCGGCCCGACGACGCCCTTCTCGCCGAGGTCACCGCCCATACCAGCGACTACATCGCGACGGTCCACGACCGGGCGAACATGTTCGCGACGACGTTCTTCGCGATTCTCGATCCGGTCGACGGTCGCCTCCATTACGTCAACGCCGGGCACGATCCACCGTTCCTCGCCGGTAGCGCTGGTAGCGCCGGCGAAGCGGGCACGCTGCGACGGCTGGGCGCGACCGGGCCGGCGCTGGGACTCGTCGCGGGTGCGCGCTACGAAGTGCGCGTGGAGACCGTCGCGCCGGACGAGGTGCTGCTCGTCTACACCGACGGCGTCAGCGACGCGCGCGCCGTCGACGGCACGCAGTTCTCCGACGAGCGCATCGCGGCATTGCTGGGCGATCGCGTGATCGTCGCGGGCACCGCCACCGGTGCAGACGCCGCCATCGATGCACGCGCCGCCAGCGGCATGGCACCGGACGGATGCGCCGCGCAACTCCTCGACCGCATCGCTGCGGCGGTCGCCGCGCACGCTGGCGCCGGCGATCGTTTCGACGATGCGACGATGCTCGCCGTCCATCGCGTTCCGCCGGGCGCGCCGGCCGGACGATGATCGCAGCGTTCGATCGCGGCCTCTGCGCGGTCAACCGCTGGCTCGTCATCGTTCTCCTCGCGGCGATGGCGACGATGGTGTTCGCCAATGTCGTGCTGCGCTACACGACCGGGTACTCGATCCTGTGGTCCGAGGAAGCGTCGCGCTATGCGATGGTCTGGCTGACGTTCGTCGGCGCCGGCCTCGTACTGCGCTACGGCGGACACATCGGAATCGATACGCTGCAGGAGCGGCTGCCGCGCCACGCGCCGCTGATCCGGGGAGTGATTTTCGCGGTGTTGCTCGTGTTCTTCGTCGTGCTCGCCGCGGTCGGAACCCGCTACGCGATGCTGACGTGGGGGCAGACTACGCCGGTGCTGCGCGTTCCTATCGGTGCGATTTACGTCGCGATGCCGTTCGGTGCGGTCCTGCTCGTGACCCATCTGCTGTTGATGGCGCGGAGCTGGGTCGCGCGCGGCGAATTGCTCGCCGGTGGCGAGTTCGACGCCGATGCGGCGAGGATGTGACGCTCCGGCCGGCTGGCGATCGGAGCCGCGATGGTGACGGTCCTGTTCGTCGCGGCCGTCGCGCTTCTCGCGCTCGGCGTTCCCGTCGCCTTCGCACTGGGCGGGGCGACGCTCGTGGCGATGATCGAAGGCGGCGTTCCGCTGGTCGCGCTGCCGAAATACCTCTTCTCGGGCATCGACTTGTTCGCGCTCGAAGCGGTGCCGTTCTTCATTCTCACCGCCGAGCTGATGACCGGAGGTGCGCTTTCCGACGTGCTGCTGCGCTTCGCCTCGCAGTTCGTCGGCCGCTTCCGCGGCGGGCTCGGCCACACCAACATCCTCACGCTGACGTTCTTCTCGGGCATCTCCGGCTCGGCGCTCGCCGACGCCGCCGGGCCCGGGGCGATCATGATCAGGATGATGCGCAACGACGGCTACGATCCCGCGTACGCCGCTGCGCTGACCGCCGCGACGTCGATTCTCGGGCCGATCATCCCGCCGTCGATCAGCGTCATCATCTACGCGCTCGCCTATCCGCAGGTGAATCTCGTCGGCCTGCTGATGGCCGGCGCCGTTCCCGGCATCGTGATCGCGATCGCGATGGCTGCGATCAATCATTTCGTGTCGGTCCAGCGCAACTACCGCGGCGCCGCGGAGAGGCCGGGGCTCGCCGCATCTCTGCGCAATACCTGGCGCGCGATCCCGGCGCTCGTGCTGCCGGTGCTGATTCTCGGGGGCATCGCGTCCGGAGCGTTCACCCCCACCGAGGCATCGGTCGTCGCGGTGTTCTACGCGCTCGCCGCGGGGCGGCTCGTCTACCGGACGCTCGAGTGGCGGATTTTACCCGGCATTCTCGCGCGCTCGGCGTTGATGACGGCGTCGGTACTCCTCATCGTAGGGATGTCGGCAGCATTCGCGTGGGTGCTGACGGTCTCGCGCGTGCCGCAGCATCTGACCGAGTGGATCGTCGGGATGCAGCTGCCGCCGCTCGCGTTCCTGTTCGCCGTCAACCTCCTCCTGCTCGCGTTCGGAATCTTCATCGAGCCGCTCCCCGGCATCGTCGTTCTGGTGCCGATCCTCGCTCCGATCGCGCATGCGCTCGGGATCAATGACCTGCAGTTCGGGATCATCGTCATCGTCAACCTGACGATGGGGATGATCACGCCGCCGGTCGGTGGACTGCTGTTCGTCACGTCGATCGTCGCGCGCGTGCCGCTCGCGCGACTCGTGCGCGAGCTGTGGCCGTTTCTGTGGGCGCAGGTTGCGGTGCTTGCGCTCTTGTCGCTGGTGCCGGCGCTGTCGTCGTGGCTGCCGGGCGTGTTCGGGTACCGCTAACGCCGTGCGCGAATTGGCGTGAAACCGTGTGGCCCGAGACAGCTCCCTGCCGCGACGCTCGAAGTGCGCCAACGCCGGCCTGCGGGTGCCCGGCGCGGTCTCGCCAGGTGTGCGACTGCCGGCGTGCGTGAGGGTGTGCTGGGCTCCCCGCGCCACCCGCTGCGGCCGTCGCGCACACTCGCGCGCGGCAGGGAGCTGTCTCAGGCCGCGCGGTTTCACTCTACTCGCGCGGCCACGGACGGGGTTTCCCTGAAAGCGAAGCCAGCGTCCAGTCGACGACGCTCGGATGAGCGAAACGACGTCGCGACGTGCGACCGCTGCAATGGGCTCCGATGCGAGGGCGAGGCGAGCGTCCGCGAGCGTCCGCGCGCGAGCGCGCGCGACGGATGTCGCAGCCAGTGCTTGACACGCGCAGCGGCGAAGCGCAGCGGCGTGCCCCGCAGGGCCCGGAGTCCGTGAACGCCTGGCTACGGGTCCCGGCGCGGCGCGCCAGGTGTGCGCTACCGGCTGAATCGCAATCTGCAGGGCGCCCCACGCCACCCGCGACGCCAGGCACTCCCACTGGCCCTTGCGGGGCACGCCGCTGCGCTTCGCCGCGAGGCTGACGCTCGCGCCGCCCGCGCATCATCGCGCGCGAAAGCGCTCAGTGGCGGTAGTTGCGGATGCGGTCGATGTTCGCCTGCCCGAACTTCTTCGCGAAATCAGCATAGGTCGGAGCGAGCGCTGCCTGGAATGCGGCCTTGTCGACGTGCTCGACGACCTGCATCCCGTGGGCGCGAAGGAAGGCGACCGCCTTCTTCTCGTCGGCGTCGATGCGCTCGCGGTTGGCGCGTACGGCGGCCTTCGCCGCCTCGTGGAACGCTTGCCGATCGGCGGGGGAGAGCGCATCCCACTTCGCCTTGCTCATCAGGATGAGCGCGGGCGAGTACACGTGGCCGGTCAGCGTCAGGTACTTCTGCACTTCATAGAGCTTCGCTGCCATGATCACCGACAGCGGGTTCTCCTGGCCGTCGACCGTGCCCTGCTGGAGCGCGGTGAAGACCTCGGTGAAGGCCATTGGCGTCGGGATGATGCCGAGCGCGCGGTAGGCTTCGATGTGCACCGGGTTCTCCATCGTGCGCATCTTGAGCCCGTCGAGGTCGGCGGGCGCGCGGATCGGATGACGATTATTCGTCATGTTGCGGAATCCGTTCTCGGCCCAGGCGAGCGCCTCGATGCCCTTCGGCTCGAAGTCCTTCAGCATCGCCTGGCCGATCGGTCCGTCGAGAACCGCGCGCGCGTGCGCGGTGTCGCGGAACAGGAACGGAATGTCGAGAATCGCGATCTGCGGCACGAAGTTCGGCACCGGGCCGGTCGACGTCATCGTGAGATCGAGCGTGCCGAGCTGCAGCGCCTCGATCGACTCGCGCTCGGCGCCGAGCGCACCCGAGTAGAAATTCTGGACCTGGTAGCGCCCGTGGGTGCGCTGCTCGACTTCGCGCGCGAACGTATCGACCGCGACGCCGTAGCTCGAGTCGCGCGCGAGCGAGATGTTCATCTTGAGCACCGTCGGGCCCGCTGCGAACGACCGGGTCGGCACGACGGCGACGAGCACTGCGGCGGCGAGCACCGCGGCGGTAAGCATCCTGGTGACGCGGCAGAGCGCTGCGAGCATGGCGATCTCCGGTTCGGAGCGGCTTCCCGCCTCGGAAACCGCGCGCGATTCTACCAGCGGAAGGCGCCGGGGCCGACTGTGAAATAATCGACTGGCGCGGCCGCCGCCGCGAGGACGCGGCGTAGAGGTCATGCGCATGGCGACGCCACGGCGATGCCGCCCCGGCGAGACCGCGATTCGATGCTCGATCCAGCCTTCACCTCAGCCCTGGCCGCGATCGTCCCCGACGAGGCGCTGCTGACGAGTGCCGAGGACACGCGGCCGTACGAGTGCGACGGGCTCACGCTGTA
>DASVWR010000007.1:0-15054 GCA_036393115.1 Casimicrobiaceae bacterium | reverse complement strand
AGAAGCAGATCTGGTATCTGCTGCGCCTGACCGGCCGCGACAGCGACGTCAGCCTGCGCGCGACGAGCCATCCGGAATTCGACGCGTGGCGCTGGCACGACTACTGGGTGCCGCTCGAATCGGTGATCGACTTCAAACGCGAGGTGTATCGGCGCGGCCTGCGCGAGCTCGAGCGCTATCTGCACACGCGCCCGCAGACACGCCGTGAGCGTCTGTACGGCCGCGTGCGGCCGGAGATGCCGGCGTCCTACGACGATTCGCCCGTCATCGTCGAACAGCGCTCCGATGTCGACGAAGCCGATTCGCCGCAGGCAGGCGAGCGGCCCGGTTGAGTCGCGCGGCCCTGCGCACCATCCGTCACAGCCGCGGCAGGCAGGCCGCGCCGGCCTCGTTGCAGCTTGCATCCTCGGGAGCGGTCCGCATGACCGGGCGCACCCACGTCGCCTGGCTGTCCATGCCCGACGCGGCGTGCGGGACGCCCAGAATGCCGCCGACGATCACGCTCGCCAGGTAGCCGAGCACGAACGCGCACAGCACGATCACCAGCGTGAACGGGAGTGCGCGGTCGGCGCTCGCCTTCTTCAGCACCGGTGCGCCGAGGAAGAACGTGTGGAACGAGTAGGCCATCGCGGCGAGCCACGGCGCGAACCCCAGCACGCCGAGCAGGTTGAAGATCCCGGCGAGCCATGCGACGGTGAGGCTGTACGCAACGAGCTTCAACGCTGCGACGAAATCGCGACTGCCGCCGAAGGTCGGCGCCAGCGCATCGACGACCTGCGCGAGCAGGAACGTGATGATGAGCCACAGGACGTACTCGGCGACGGCGAGCCGCAGTGAGTGCCTCGAAACGAGCAGCGCGACGGGGCCGATCGCCGCGAGCAGCATGATCCAGCCGGTATAGAGCGACTGGACGCTCGACGGCTCCGCGGCGATCCGGGACCATTCTCCGCGCGGCTCCAGCACGATCCTTCTCACGCGGTCGGCGAAATGCATCGGGGATTCCGAGTCAGAGCAGGACGAGGTTGCTGCGATGGATGAGCTCGGGCTCGTCGACGTAGCCGAGGATCGCCTCGATCTCCGACGAAGGCCGGCCGAGAATTCGCGCGGCTTCCTGCGCTCCGTAGTTGACGAGCCCGCGCGCGAATTCGCGGCCGTCGGGCGCGATGCAGCCCACCACTGCGCCGCGCCCGAAGTCGCCGCGGACCGCCGTGACGCCGATGGCGAGCAGGCTTTTTCCTTCCTGCGCGAGCGCGCGTACGGCACCGGCGTCGAGGGCGAGCGTGCCGGCGAGCCTCACGTGATCGGCGAGCCATTGCTTGCGCGCGGCGAGCGCGCTGCGCGCGGCGTAGAGGTGGGTGCCGATCGCCTCGCCGGCGGCAAGTCGCGTCAGCACGTCGGGCTCGTGCCCGCTCGCGATCACCGTCGAGGCGCCCGAGCGCGCCGCCCGGCGTGCCGCGAGCACCTTGGTGAGCATCCCGCCGCTGCCAATCGCGCTGCCGGCACCGCCCGCCATCGTCGCGAGCGTGGGATCGTCCGACTGGGCCGTGCGTACGAGCGTGGCGTGCGGGTCGCTGCGCGGGTCGGCGGTGTAAAGACCCGCCTGATCGGTGAGCAGCACGAGCGCGTCGGCCTCGATCAGGTTGGTCACCAGCGCACCGAGCGTATCGTTGTCGCCGAAGCGGATCTCGTCGGTCGTCACCGTATCGTTCTCGTTGATCACCGGGATCACCCCGAGATCGAGCAGCGTCGTCAACGTCGTGCGCGCGTTGAGATAGCGCCTGCGGTCGGCGAGATCCTCGTGCGTGAGCAGGATCTGTGCGGTGCGCAGGCCGTGCGCCGCGAACGCGCGCTCCCACGCTTCGACGAGACCCATCTGCCCGACCGCAGCGGCGGCCTGCAGCTCGTGGATCGCATGCGGGCGCCTCGCCCAGCCGAGGCGTCGCACGCCTTCTGCGATCGCCCCGGACGTGACCAGCACCACCGCCTTGCCCGTCCGTGCGAGCGCGGCGATCTCGCCCGCCCAGCGCGCGACCGCCGCGTGGTCGAGGCCGCGTCCTTCGTCGGTGACGAGGCTCGAGCCGACCTTCACAACGAGACGCTGCGCGGCGGCGGCGATGCCCGCGCTCATCGCGTCCTCCGTCGCTTCAGCGGTCGCGGACGGACCACCTGCGGCGTCGTCGATTCATCGGCGCGTCGCTCGGCACGCGGCGCTTCGTCCTCGCTCTCCGGCGGAGCGACCTGCGCGACCGGATGGGCGTCGAGCCAGGCCTGAATGGCGATGACGAGCGCTGCGCAGCCGCCGCCGTCGATGGCGCTCACCGCGAACCACGGGCCCTTCCAGCGATAGCTGCGCAGGAAGGCGGCGACGCGCGCATCACGCTCGTCGGGGGCGACAAGGTCGAGCTTGTTCAGCACGAGCCAGCGCGGCTTCGCATGGAGCGCCGGATCGTACTCGGCGAGCTCGCGCACGATCGCCCGCGCATCGGCGACCGGCTTCGCGTCGGGATCGAGCGGCGCGACGTCGATCACGTGGAGAAGGAGGCGCGTGCGCTGCAGGTGGCGCAGGAAACGATGCCCGAGGCCCGCGCCCTGCGCCGCACCCTCGATCAGCCCGGGAATGTCTGCGACGACGAAGCTGCGTCCCTCGTCGACGCGCACGACGCCGAGCTGCGGCGCGAGCGTCGTGAACGGGTAGTCGGCGACCTTCGGGCGCGCCGCCGAGATGGCGCGGATCAGCGTCGACTTGCCGGCGTTGGGCATGCCGAGCAGGCCGACGTCGGCGAGCACCTTGAGCTCTAGGCGAAGGCGACGTCGTTCGCCCGGCTCGCCCGGAGTCGTCTGGCGCGGTGCGCGATTGACGCTCGACTTGAAATGAATGTTCCCGAGTCCGCCGCGTCCACCTCGCGCGATCAGAGCCCGTGCGCCGTCGCGATCGAGGTCGACGAGTAGGTCGCCCGAGTCGGCATCGGTGATCACCGTTCCGACCGGCATACGCAGCGTGACATCGGGCGCACCGTGGCCGTAGCGGTCGGCGCCGTGGCCGTTCTCGCCGCGCTGCGCGCGGTGGATCCGCGCATAGCGGTAGTCGATCAGCGTGTTGATGTTGCGGTCGGCGATGGCCCAGATGCTCCCGCCGCGCCCTCCGTCGCCGCCGTCGGGTCCGCCGCGCGGGACGTATTTCTCGCGACGGAACGACGCCGCGCCGTTGCCGCCGTCGCCTGCCTCGACCTCGATGATCGCTTCGTCGATGAACTTCACGCGGGATTCCTGACGTAGAGCACGAACGTCTCGGTCGTATCGCCCGCGCGGCTTCCGCCCCACTCGGCGTGCCAGCCGGGTGGCGGCGGACCAGGCTCGGGTCCCCACTGCACGAGCAGCGCGGGGCAATCGGAATCCGCGTGTGTCTCCTCACGCAGCGTCGTGAACTTGCCGAAGTACTGGAACAGTGCGCGCTGCGCATCGCCGAGGTTGCGGCTCGCGACGCAGCCGTCGGCCGGAAGGTGCGCCGCGATGCTCTCCGCGAGATGCCGGTACGTGCGCCGCGAGTCGAGATACGGGAGCCAGATCGTCGAGTACAGGCACCACATCAGCGTCATGCCGACCGCCCAGTTGAGGATCGCGCGCCGGTTGCTGCGCCGTGCCGGGCGCACGAGCGCCACCCAGGCGAGGGTCAGCACGATTGCGGTCAGCACCGCACCGAGGTGGAAACTCGGCCGATAGCCCGACTCGGCGTCACGAAACAGCGTCGCGACGGCGCGCGGCATGCCCTCGAGACGCGCATCGATCCATGCGGCCCAGACGAGCAATCCGAGCAGCCCGAACGTGAGGATGCCGAACCAGTCGAGCGCGGCGGAGTGACCGCGCTTCAGCGTATCGACTTCGAGCATCGCGAGGAGGGCGAGCGGCACGAGAAGCGGCAACCCGTCGATCAGCTTCGGATCGGGGATGACGAGGAGGTTCGCGAATACGACGATCGCGAGGATGCCGGGAAGCTCGACCGCGGGCGTTGCAAGGCCGCCGTTGTAGCCCCGGCCGCGCGTCCACAGCGTCCACGCGATCAGCGGAACGGCGGGCCACCCGAACCACGGGATGTTGCGAAGGTAATAGAGCGGATCGGCGCCGTCGGAACCGCCGGGAACGGCGACGAAGTCGGCGAGATGTTGCGCGCCCGCCCAGGCGGCGAGGAGGCCGTGCCCGCGCAGGCCGAGCGCGACGATCCACGGGAGCACGAGGGCGCTCGCGATCACCAGTGCGACCGCGAGCGTGATGAGCCACGCGGTACCGCGCCAGGCGCGTCCGCAGAGTGGAAGCAGCAGCGTCGCGACGAGGATCCATGCCGGGGTCAGCACGCCCTGCGACAGAAAGGCGATCGCAAGCCCGATGCCGAGCCACGCGCCTCCGGCGGCCGCACGGCGCAGCGCCAGCGCGTGCCCGTAAAGCGCGATCGCGACACCGGTCATCGCGCCGAGCTCGCCCGAGAGCGCGTGGCCGCGGTCCCACAGGCCGATGGTGCCGATCAGGATCAGCATCGGGAGCCAGCGGAACCCCGGTCCGGCGAGCTCGACCGCCGCGAGCGACGTGAACAGGAGCGTGAGCGCGAGCGCCGCACCGGCCGCAACGCGCGCCGCGTCGTAGGCGTCGAGCGGCGGCGACAGCGTGCGCTGGCTCGCCGCCGCGATCGCCGGGACGAGCGGCGGGCGCGCGAGATACACGTCGCCGGCGAGCCGTGGAACCACGTAGTCTCCGTGCACGTTCATCTGCCACGCGAGATCGAAGTTGACCGCGTCGTCGAACTTCCACGGATCGTGTCCGACGAGCCCGAGCGCGATCCACACCGCGGCGAGGAGCACGAGCCCGGCCTGTTTCCACCGTCGCCATGGCTCCGATGGACTGAGGCGCGCCGGATCGGCAACGGGATCGGGAATCGGTCGCGGGCTCAGCATGGGCGCGAGCATGGCGTCATCGGCGGCTGCCGGCAACGAAAAAGGCAGCCGAAGCTGCCTTTTGCGGCGGGTGGTCGCGTCCCGCCGGTCAGGCGGCCGGCGTCGCCGTCTTGCTGCCGTAGCGCTGACGGAATTTCTCGACGCGTCCGGCGGTGTCGACGATCTTCTGCTTGCCCGTATAGAACGGGTGGCACGACGAGCACACCTCGACGTGCAGCGGCTTGTTGATCGTCGAGCGCGTGGTGAACGCGTTCCCGCAGCTGCAGGTGACCTGGATTTCGCCGTACTTCGGATGGATGTCGGATTTCATTGCGTACCTCGTCTGCGGGCGGCACGCATGACGCGCGCCGCGGCCGGATGAATCCTCGGGAACGGACGCGGCGGCGGGGTGCCGGGCGCCGTCGATCGAAAGGGTGGATTATCCCGGAAGGAGCCTCGCGAGGCAAGTTTGACGATGCCGAGCGACCTGGAGCCGCAGACTCGTTCATGCGTCTTATCAATGGGTTACGTCGCACTGCGCGGATGGCATCGCACGGGCCGCCCAATCCAGGGTCTGCTCGCCGAGTAGCTGACCGCCGGTCAGGGCCGGGCCTCGGCCCAGGCGGCGCTCACTGCGTCCATGAACGAGTCCGCGTAACGTCGCATGTCGAAGAGGGGTGACGTCGCGCGTCGCGAGTGGAGCGTCGCCCGCAATGCGCGCAGGCGCCCGGGGTCGGCAAGCAGCGCTTCCGCCTTCGCTTCGTAGTCGTCCGCGTCCCTGGCGACGAGCTCGGGCATGCCGGCGGCGACGAGCTGCGAAGCCGACGCGCGTCCCGCGAAGCTCGCGCCGTCGATGGCCAGCACGGGCAGGCCGGCCCACAGCGCGTCATTGACCGTCGTGTGAGCGCCGAAGGGGGCGGTATCGAGGAAGAGATCGGCGAGGGCGAACCGCGCGAGGTAACGCGGAACCGGCTCGTAGGGCGCGAACGCAAGGCGCGAGGGGTCGACCCCGGCTGCGCGCGCCTCCGCGCGCAGCCGGTCGTTCGCGTCCGGTCCCGAGTCGCGCAGCCAGAGGACAACGCGCGGCTCGCGCACGAGAAGGCGCATCCACCGCGCGAAGTGACCGGGAAGGATCTTGCAGGTGTTCGCGTGCGCGCAGGCGACCAGCGCATCGGCCGGGAGCCGGTAGTGCGACCTCTCAACCGGTTCCGCGGCGGAAACGCGTTTCGTGTCGCTCGGCAGGTAGCAGGGATCGAGATAGAGCGGCTGCTCGACGTAACTGTGCGCTGCGCCCGGCGGAATGCAGTGGCGGTCGGTGACGATGCGGTCGTAGGCCGGCGACCCGAGCGTGCCGGTATAGCCGAGGAAACTGACTTGCAGCGGCGCGGGCCGTCTCAGGAAGGTATCGAACACGGCGCGGCCGGTGAGGCCGTCGAGGTCGAACAGCACGTCGATGCCGTCGGCGCGGATGCGCGTTGCAAGCGCGTCGGGGTCCGGATCGCTCGACAGCACGATCGTTTCGACCGCCGCGACGAGGCGCGCCGGCAGCGCGGCGCGGGACGCGTTCTCCATCGTGTAGAGCACGACGCGGAAGCGCGAGCGGTCGAGCCGTTCCAGAAGATCGATCACGAGTCGCGGCACCGGATGCTCGGGCATCACTTCGACAGTGACGAAGCCGAGCGCAAGACGTCCAGGGTCGCGGTGGCGCGCGGACGTCGCCACCGCCGATGCCGCAGGCTGATTCGCGCGTGCCCACGTCTCGGCCACGCTACGCTGCAGCGACGCATCGTCGCAGATCGTCATGAAGCCGAACGGGCCGATCGTCGACAGGCCGACGCTGTCGCGCGACGCCTTCGCCGCGCCGATCTCCGCTTCGATCAGCTCGGGCAATCCCCGCCAGTCGGCAACCTGCTGCCGGCAGTACACGAGGGCGCTCGCCGCCCACGGCAGGTCGGCTTGCAACGCGAGCGCCCGCTCGAGCGAGTGCGCCGCCCGGTCGAACTGCCTGCATTCGATTTCGAAGGCGCCGAGGTTGCAGTGGAGCGCCGGCGACGCGGGATCGAGCGCGATGGCCCGCGCGAAGCTTCGCGCCGCGGCGTGCCGATCACCTGCACGCGCCTGACACGTCGCGAGATTGCCCCAGAGGCTCGCGCTTCCCCGATCCTCGCGCGCGAGAGCGCGCTCGAACGAGGTGCGTGCGGGCCCGTAGCGGTGCTGCGCGAAGAGGGCGAGTCCGAGGTTCGCGAGCGACTCGAAGGTTTCGCCGGCGCTCGCGAGCGCCCCGAGGAATCGCGCCTCCGCAGCGGCCGGCTCGCCGCGCTCGAGAAGCGCGAGTCCCAGATTGTTGAGGATGCCGGCGTTGGCAGGCGCCGCGGCCAGAGCCCGCTCGTAGCACTCGATCGCCGCGTCGCGCCTGCCGGCCAGGCGGAGCGCATTGCCTTCGCGGAACAGGGCCTCGGCATCGAAGGTCGGCGCCGCGACGGCTTCGCTGCCGTGGCAGTGCTTGAACCGCCGCCCGCTTCCGCAGGGGCAGGGCTCGTTCCGGGCCGGGGGGCGGGTGTTCACCGATCGCCTGCTCGACTGGCGCGATGGGCGCGCAGCCGCGCCGAGCCTGCGCGCAGCGGCGTCGAGCGGGCGCTCAGCCGCGCCGCATCGAATCGAAGAAGTCGGCGTTGCTCTTCGTCGCTTTGATCTTGTCGAGGAGGAATTCCATCGCCTCGAGCTCGTCCATCGGATAGAGAAGCTTCCTCAGGATCCACACCTTCTGCAGGATCTCGGGCTTCAGCAGGAGCTCCTCGCGCCGGGTCCCGGAGCGGTTCACGTTGATCGCCGGATAGATGCGCTTCTCCGCCATGCGCCGATCGAGGTGGATCTCCATGTTGCCGGTGCCCTTGAACTCCTCGTAGATCACGTCGTCCATCCGCGAGCCCGTATCGATCAGCGCGGTCGCGATGATGGTGAGCGAGCCGCCTTCCTCGATGTTGCGCGCGGCGCCGAAGAAGCGCTTCGGGCGCTGCAGCGCGTTCGCGTCGACGCCGCCGGTCAGCACCTTCCCCGACGCGGGAACTACGGTGTTGTAGGCGCGCGCGAGGCGGGTGATCGAATCGAGCAGGATGACGACGTCCTTCTTGTGCTCGACCAGGCGCTTCGCCTTCTCGATCACCATCTCCGCGACCTGCACGTGGCGCGTCGCCGGCTCGTCGAACGTCGACGCGACGACCTCGCCGCGCACGGTGCGCTGCATTTCGGTCACTTCCTCGGGACGCTCGTCGATCAGGAGCACGATCAGGATCACGTCCGGATGGTTGGACGTGATCGCGTGCGCGACGTGCTGCAGCATCACCGTCTTGCCCGACTTGGGCGACGAGACGAGGAGGCCGCGCTGGCCCTTCCCGATCGGCGCGATGATGTCGATGATACGGCCGGTGATGTTCTCCTCGGCCTTGATGTCGCGCTCCAGCACCAGCGCCTCGTCGGGGAAGAGCGGCGTCAGGTTCTCGAAGAGGATCTTGTTCTTCGCGTTCTCGGGGGGCTCGCCGTTGACCTTGTCGACCTTCACCAGCGCGAAGTAGCGCTCGCCGTCCTTCGGCGTGCGGATCTCCCCCTCGATCGTGTCGCCGGTGTGGAGGTTGAAGCGGCGGATCTGCGACGGCGAGATGTAGATGTCGTCGGTGCCGGCGAGGTAGCTCGTGTCCGGCGAGCGCAGGAATCCGAAGCCGTCGGGGAGAACTTCGAGGACGCCTTCGCCGAAAATGCTCTCGCCCTTCTTCGCATGCGCCTTCAGCATGGCGAAGATGAGATCGTGCTTGCGCATGCGGTTCGCACCCTCGATCTCCATCGCGTTGGCGATGTCGAGCAATTCGGATACGTGCTTGGCTTTCAGTTCGGATAGGTGCATGGCGCGCGCAAGCGGCGAAGGCGGTCGCAGGGACCGGGGGAAAGAACAGGGGACTTCGGGGAGCCGCGCCGGGGCGCAGCCTGGATGTGCTTCGGCGCACTCCCGCGCCGGGCACCTGCGGGCGCGCACGGCGCCCGCCGATCACGAGGAGAGCCTAGCTGCCCCCGCAGGGGCTGTCAAGGAACACGATCAGAGATGACTGTCGAGGAAAGCCGTCAGTTGCGATTTCGTCAGCGCGCCGACCTTCTGGGCGTGCGCCTGGCCGTCCTTGTACAGGATGACGGTCGGAATGCCGCGGATGCCGAACTTGGTCGGGGTCGCCGGGTTGGCGTCGATATCGAGCTTGGCCACGGTCAACCGGCCTTCGTACGCGCGGGCCACTTCGTCGAGTACCGGGGCGAACATCTTGCACGGACCGCACCACTCCGCCCAGAAGTCGACCAACACCGGATTGCCCGCCTGCAGCACGTCGCGCTCGAACGAGGTGTCCGTGACATGCTTGATGGATTCGCTCATTGCCGTCCTTGCCTCCCTCCCGCTTCACGCGGCACACCCCGCAGAAGTCGGGGCCCGGGCCGCGCCGGGAGCTTCAATGATACCGCAAGCACCTGTGTCGCCGCCCGGTGCCGGCGCACCATCTGCTACCATTCCGCCTTCGCCGCGAAGGCGATGCATCGATCTGCCACCGCATCCTCGCACCATGACCTACGTCGTCACCGAGAGCTGCATTCGCTGCAAGTACACCGACTGTGTCGACGTGTGCCCGGTCGATTGCTTCCGGGAAGGCCCGAATTTCCTGGTGATCGACCCCGACGAATGCATCGACTGCACGCTGTGCGTCGCCGAATGTCCGGTCGAGGCGATCTACGCCGAGGACGACGTTCCGCCGGCGCAGCAGCCGTTCAAGGCGCTCAATGCCGAGCTCGCCCGCCTCTGGAAGCCGATCATCGAGCGCAAGCCGGCGCCGGCCGACGCCGATCAGTGGAAGGACGTTGCAGACAAGCTTCGTTATCTCGAGCGGTGATCGCAATCGGCGCCGTCGGGTTTGACCGCGACGGCCGCCGCAAACTAGAATTGCGCGGCATTCCTCCCGCGCCGTCGCAATCCCGAAGATCCGCCAGCCCGACCTACGATCGATGATCCGTCACGCCGTTATCGCCGTCGCCATGCTGACGGCCGCAGCAACCTGCGCCGCTCAGACCAAGGCTCCGGTCGGCGATCCCGCGCGCGGACAGGACAAGACCCGCATGTGCGAAGGCTGTCACGGCCTCGACGGCTATCGCACCGCGTATCCGGTCGTCTACAGCGTTCCCCGACTCGGCGGGCAGCATCCCGAATACCTCGCCAAGGCGCTGCACGAGTATCGCGCCGGTGAGCGCAGCCACCCGTCGATGCGCGCGATCGCGGCATCGCTTTCCGACCAGGACATCGCCGATCTCGCCGCGTATTACGGCGAGAGCCCGAAGGCGACGGCGAGCAAATGATGAACAGGATTCGCGCTCTCCTCCTCCTTGCGGGGCTCGCGATGCTGGCGAGCATGCCGGCCGCGGCCGCCGACGCCGCGGCAGGTGCCGTCAAGGTGAAGGAAGTCTGCCAGGCCTGCCACGGCATGAACGGCAACAGCACGTCGCCTGACTACCCGCGTCTCGGCGGGCAGCACGCCGATTACCTCAGGCAGGCGCTGCGCGACTACAAGTCGGGTGCCCGCAAGAACCCGATCATGAACGGCTTCGCGGCGACGCTCTCGGAACAGGACATCGAGAACGTCGCGGCGTATTTCGCGTCGCAGCCGCAGGTCGTCTTCACCAAGCGCTGATTCAGCGCCGCCGCCCGAGCTTGTCGGGCCACTCGCAGAGGTCGGCAATGCTGCACTCGGCGCACTTCGGGCTGCGCGCGGTGCAGGTGTAGCGCCCGTGCAGGATCAGCCAGTGGTGCGCGTGACTGCGGAACTCCGCCGGGGTCGCCTTGAGCAGCGCACGCTCGACGGCGAGCGGATCCTTGCCCGGGGCGAGCCGCGTACGGTTGGCGACGCGGAAGATGTGCGTGTCGACGGCGATCGTCGGCTCGCCGAATGCGACGTTCAGCACCACGTTGGCGGTCTTGCGCCCGACGCCGGGGAGGCGTTCGAGCGCCTCGCGGTCGCGCGGGACGCGGCCCGCGTGCTGCTCGAGCAGCATCTGCGACAGCGCGACGAGATTCTTCGCCTTCGTGTTGTAGAGGCCGATCGAGCTCACGTACGGAATGAGGCCGTCGACCCCCAGCTTCACGAATGCCGCCGGCGTGTTTGCGACCGGAAAGAGCTTCGCCGTCGCCTTGTTGACGCCCTTGTCGGTCGCCTGCGCCGAGAGCACCACCGCGACCAGCAGCTCGAACGGCGTGCGGAAGTCGAGTTCGCTCTCCGGGTTCGGGTTCGCCGCGAGCAAGCGCTCGTAGATGGCACGCCGCTTCGCAGCGTTCATCGCGTTCCCGAAAACCGGGACGGACCACGTCGTTCGCGCGCGCGCGCAAGCGCTGCGGCGACGGCCTCGGTGCGCCGGCGCGCGTAATCATCGGCCGGGACCGGGCGCAGGGTAGTGCATGCCCTGCGCACCGCGCGTGCGTCGTAGCGCGCGCGCGCGGCGTGAACGTCGTCCGCGGTCCATTCGCGGTCGGCCGGTTGCATGACGATGCAGTCGACCGGGCACGGGGCGACGCAGAGCTCGCAGCCGCTGCAGAGATCGGCGAGCACGCCGTGCAGCCGCTTCGGCGCGCCGATGATCGCGTCGACGGGGCACGCGGCGAGGCACAGCGTGCAGCCGATGCATCGAGCGACGTCGATGGAGGCCACCTGCGGGGCGCCCGCGGGTCCGCGCCCGCGCGCGAGCGGCGGCGCCGCAACATCCGGGATCCTTGCCGGGGCGCCGTCGGGAGCCATGGCTGATTCTAGCCGCCGGCTCCCGGCGCGCTCCCGGCCGGCTCGACGGACGTGGCCGTGGGGGCGAAAATGTTCACTCGTCATGCGTACTCCGCGAAAGCACACCGAGTCGTTCCACCGCCACGACCATGCCGATGCGCAGGGCGGCCCGGTGCACGTGCACGCGCTCGGCGCCACCGGGGTGAGGGCACTTGCCGCCGCGCTCGCGCTCACCGCGACGTTCGCCATCATCGAGGCGGTTGGCGGGTGGGTCGCAGGCTCGCTCGCGCTCATCTCCGACGCCGGGCACATGGTCACCGACGCGGCGGCCCTCGCCCTCGCGCTGTTTGCCCAGTGGATCGCGCGGCGGCCGCCGTCGGCGCGCGCCTCGTACGGCTATGCGCGCGCCGAAGTGCTGGCGGCGTTCATCAACGCGCTGGCGCTCCTGGTGCTGGTCGTGTTCATCGTGTTGGAGGCGGTAAAGCGGATGCTCGGTCCGGAGCCGGTCGCCGGGGGAACGGTGATGGCGATCGCTGCCGCCGGCCTCGGCATCAACGCCGTCACCGCCTGGATCGTCTCGCGCGCGTCGAGCACTCCGGTCACGAAGAGCGTGCTGCTGCACGTGCTCTCCGACGCGCTCGGCTCGCTCGCCGCGCTCGTCGCCGGTGTCGTCATCGTCACCACCGGCTGGACCCCGATCGACCCGCTGCTCTCGCTCGTGACCGCACTCCTCATTCTGCGCTCGACGTGGAGCCTTCTTGCGCAGACGGTCGGGGTCCTGATGGAAGGGGTTCCCGCGCACCTCGACTACGACGCGATCGGCCACGCGCTGCTCGACGTCCGCGGCGTCGACGAAGTGCACGACCTTCACGTCTGGCACATGGGAGCCGAGGAGGCAGCGCTGTCGGCGCACGTCGTTATCGATGCGGGAGGGAACTGGCCGCGCATCCTCGACGACGCGCGAAGCATGCTGCGCAGCCGCTTCGAGATCGAACACGTCACATTGCAGCCATCGTGGCACCGCGACGCGCGCTGGACCGGCCGCCGCGTGATCCCGATCAGCGAAGCATCCGACGGGGGAAAGGCCGGCCACTGACGTGGTCCGAACGGCGTCGCGCGACCGGCGCCGCACGCGCGGGTGGCGCCTCGTGCCCGGCGTCAGATCCAGCGCGCGCGCCTGAAGCGCCAGAACAGCAACGCGTCGATCGCCACCATCACCGCAATCGCGAGCGGGTAGCCGTGCGCCCACTCGAGCTCGGGCATGTTTTTGAAGTTCATGCCGTAGATCCCGGCAATCAGCGTCGGCACCGTGATCAGCGCGCCCCAGGCGGCGAGCCGCTTCGTGACTTCGTTGTCGGAGATCCCGATCAGCGCGAGGTTCACCTGGATTGCGGTGGTCAGCATTTCGCGGATGCTCTCGATCGTGCCGTTGATCCGCGCGAGGTGGTCGTAGACGTCGCGGAAGTAGTCCTGCGTGCCCTGGCAGAGATGCGGAACGCGTCCGCCGTAGAGCTTCCCGACGGCCTCCATCAGCGGCGTGACCACGTGCTTCAGCATCATCAGCGTGCGCTTGATCGCATAGAGCTCCTCGATCCTGCCGCGCGTCGATCCGCTCGCGAACATCTGGTCCTCGGCGGCTTCGAGGCGCGTCTCGAGCGCGTCGAGCACCGGGAAGTAGCGATCGACCACGTTGTCGATCAGCGCGTAGAACACGAAGCCCGACCCGTGTCGAAGGAGCTCGGGCTCGCGCTCGGTGCGTGCGCGCACCGCCGAGAAGCCGATCTGCGTACGGTGGCGGACGGTTAGGATGTAGTTCGGCCCGACGAAGATGTCGACCTCGCCCACGACGAGCTTGTCGTCGCCGTCCTCGCCTTTCGCCCACTCGACCGGGTGGAGCACCGCGAACAGCGAATCGCCGTACTCCTCGATCTTCGGGCGCTGGTGGCCCTTGCGCGCATCCTCGACGGCGAGCTCGTGGAGATCGAATTCGCGCGCGACGCGCTCGAGCTCGTCGGGCTGCGGCTCGGCCATCGCCACCCAGACGAAGCAGCCGGGGCGCTCGAGGTAATCGCTGATTTCGTCGACGGTGAGGTCGGCGACCTTGCGGCCGTTCTCGTACGCTACGCAGTTGATCAGCATGGCGGGTCGCGTTCCCGGGTCCGGCCATGATAGCGCCGGGAAGCCCACGGCGGCGCGCGGGTAAGATGCGTGCGACAGGTCCGCCGCCGGCCATCATGATCATCTCGTCGCTCCTCGACACCGACCTCTACAAGTTCACGATGATGCAGGTCGTGCTGCACCATTTCCCGGCCGCGCAGGCCGAGTACCGCTTCAAGTGCCGCAATCCCGACGTCGACCTTCGCCCGTTCGTCGACGAAATCCGGCGCGAGATCCGCGAGCTGTGCTCGCTTCGCTTCACCGCGCCCGAGCTCGACTATCTGCGGAGCTGGCGCTTCTTCAAGAGCGACTACGTCGACCTCCTCGGCCTGTTCCAGCTCGACGAGCGCTTCATCCAGGTGAGTCCGATTCCCGACAGCAGCGAGATCGACATCTGGATCAAGGGCCCGTGGCTGCACACGATCATGTTCGAGGTCCCGGTGCTCGCGATCGTCTCCGAGATCTACAACCGGCGCGTGCACCCGCGGCCCGACTTCGACGAGGGCCGCCGGCGGCTGGCGGCGAAAGTCGAGCTCTTGAAGACCGTCACCGATCCCGGGTTCAGGATCGCCGACTACGGCACGCGGCGGCGCTTCTCCCGCGCGTGGCAGGACGAGATCGTGGTGGCGCTGCGCGATGGTATCGGCCCCCGATTCGTCGGCACGAGCAATGTCAAGCTCGCCTGCGACCACAACATGACCCCGCTCGGCACGATGGCGCACGAGTACCTGCAGGCGTGCCAGGCCGTCGGGCCGCGGCTGCGCGATTCGCAGGTGTTCGCCTTCAACACGTGGGCGCGCGAGTACCGCGGCGACCTCGGCATCGCGCTCTCCGACGTCTGCGGGATGGACGCGTTCCTGCGCGACTTCGACCTCTTCTTCTGCAAGCTGTTCGATGGCGTGCGCCACGACTCCGGCGACCCGTTCGAATGGGGCGAGAAGCTGATCGCGCACTACCAGAAGATGCGCATCGATCCGCGCAGCAAGACGATGGTGTTCTCCGATTCGCTGAACGTTCCCTTGATGCTGCGGCTGTTCGAATACTTCCGCGGCCGCAGCCAGGTGTCGTTCGGCATCGGGACCAACCTCACCAACGATCTCGGCTACGAGCCGCTGTCGGTCGTGATCAAGATGACGCGCTGCAACGGCCAGCCGGTGGCGAAGATCAGCGACGAGCCGACGAAG
>DASVWR010000006.1:0-5971 GCA_036393115.1 Casimicrobiaceae bacterium | reverse complement strand
GGACGGATCCTCGGTGAACACCGAGATCACGCCGCCCGACGCGTTGCCATAGAGCGCCGAGAACGGGCCGCGCAGGACTTCGATGCTCTTCGCCGACAGCAGGCTGAAGCTGCCGGTCTGCCCCTGGCCGTCCGGCATCGTCGCGGGGATGCCGTCCTGATAGATGCGTACGCCGCGCACGCCGAAAGTCGCGCGCGCACCGAAGCCGCGCGAGCTGATCTGCAGGTCCTGCGCGTAGTTCTGGCGATTGGCCGCGAACACGCCGGGAATCCGCGCCAGCGACTCGGAGAGATTCACCTGCGGCTCGCCGTCGCGAATCGCCTGCGCATCGATCACGTCGACCGATGCGGGAACGTCGAAGGTGCTCTCCGCGTGGCGCGTCGCCGTTACGGTCACCGCCGGAAGCGCGGCGGTTGCGGCGCGCGCCGCGGCGGAGGCCTGGTCCGACGGACCCGTCGCCTGCGCCGTCGCCGCCCGCGGCGACACCAGCAGCACGAGCAGCGCGGCGGTTGCAAGGCCGTGGCACGCGGGCAGGTTATGTCGACGCATCATCGATGGCGTTGGACGCATGCCGGCACCCGGGATTCGGCCGAGACGCGCGGCGGATTTCGCAGGATACGGAAAACGATCCGTTCGTGCCAGACACCGCGCGGACCCGCTCGCCGAGGCCTCAGTCGCCGGCGGCGGGCTGCTCGTCGAGACCGGTGCCGGTCGATCGCGGGAGCAGCATCACGACGCCGAGCGTGACGACTGCGGTTCCCGCCATCAGCAAGAGGAGCGTGCGGAATCCCGCAACCTTGACGAGTGGGCCCAGTAGCCACACGGCGAGCGAGCTCACGCCGAACGCAACGGCGAGCCGCATCCCCGAGACACGCGAGCGCATCGTGTCGTCGACGTAGCGCACGATCAGCGCATCGGTGAACGGGATTGCGCCGAAGACGGCGATCATGAACGCGACCATCAGCGCGAACAGCGGCCAGCCCTGCGCTCCTGCCGCGGCGGCGAAGAGGGGGATCTGCATCGCGACGATCGCCGCGTAGAGAAGCTTGACCGGCGCGCGGTCGAGCAGCATCCCGACGGTCACCTGTGCGAGCGCTCCGGCGACATACACCGCAGCGAGCAGCGTTCCGAGCAGCGCCGGATCCTCGACGATGCCGCGGAAGCGCTCGCGCAGCAGCTCGCCGTTGCCGTTGGTCGTGAAGTTGAACAGCATGCTTCCCGAAATCGACGCGACGGTGATCACCGCGAAGACGTGCGCAAGCGTGCGTCGCGGCAGCATCGCCCGCGTCACCTCGCGCCGTGCCGGCGCCACGGCTTCGAGCGGAGCGGTGCGGGCAAACGCGATCCCGCAGCCGAACGACACCAGCGCCGGAATCGCGAACGCAGCGCGCCACCCTGCGTACTTGACGATGAAGCCGGTGACGATCGCGGAAAGTGCCACGCCAAGGTTGCCGGCGAGGCCGTTGACACCGATCACCAGCCCGGGGCGCGGTGCGCCGCGAACGAGCATCGGGATGCCGACCGGGTGGTAGATCGCGGCGAAGGCGCCGAGCACCGTCAACGCGACCCCGAGCTGCCACGCGCTCTTCGTCAGCGCAACCGCGAGCGCGGTGAGTCCCATGCCGAAGAAGAAGATCAGCATCATCCGCCGCCTGCCCCAGAGATCTCCAAGACGTCCCGCCGGCAGCGAGCCGAGGCCGAACAGCGCGAAAGCCCCCGCGCCCCAGGGCATCAGGTCTTCCCAGCTTGCGAAGCCGAACTCAGCCGCGATCGAGCCGACGGCAGACGCAAAGATCAGCAGGAACATGTGGTCGATCGCGTGGCCCGCATTGAGAAGCAGGCTCGCAGCGCGTGTCGGACGAGCCGTCATTGCCGGATCATCCCGGTGCCGTAAGCGCCGTGGCGACGAGGTCGGCGACCATCGTCGAGACCCGCAGGTCGGATTCCATCGTGCGCCCGGCGATGTGCGGAGTCAGCAGGAGCCGCGGGCATCCGGCGAACGCCGAGCCCGCGGGCAGCGGCTCGCTCGCGAACACGTCGACCGCGGCACCGCGCAGCCGGCGCGCGCGGAGCGCGGCGACGAGTGCGGTCTCGTCGACGATCCCGCCGCGCGACGTGTTGACCAGGACTGCGTCCTCGCGCAGGAGGCCGATGCGGCGTGCGTCGACGAGCCCGCGCGTCGCCGCGGTCAGCGGCAGGTGCAGGCTCACCACGCCGGCTTCGCGCAACAGATCATCGAGCTCGCACGGCCGCGTTGCGGTGTCCACCCATACGCGGTCGCCGGGAGCCACGGCCGGATCGTGCGCGATCGCGCGCATGCCCGCCGCGCGGGCGAGCGCGCCGGTCGCGCGACCGATGCTGCCGAAGCCGACGAGGCCGATCGTGCGTCCGGCGATTTCGCATCCGCGGGCAAGCTCGTCGCGCGGCCAGTGCCCGGCGGCGACCGCCGGCGTCGCTGCAAACGCGCCGCGCAGCAGGATGAGCGCGGCCGCGAGCACGTATTCGGCGACCGCGCGCGCGTTGGCGCCGACGGCGGGAAACACTGCGACGCCGCGCGCGGCGCAGGCGGCGAGGTCGATGTTGTCGAGGCCGACGCCGAGCCTGCCGACGACCGCGAGGCGCGGAGCGGCGGCGAGGAGCGGCGCATCGACGCGCGTCGCATTGCGCACGATCAGCGCGTCGGCGTCGCCGAGCGCCTCGCGCAGCGACGATGGCTCGTCGACGAGCCGCGGGTCGTAGCGGACGTCGAAGCGCTGCGCAAGCCGCGCGACCGCGCCCTCCTCCATCAACTCGCTGACGACGATGCGCTTCAGGTGGCGAAGAGCTGGTCGATGTCGGCGAACGCCTTGAACTCGAGCGCGTTGCCGAACGGGTCGAGGAAGAACATCGTCGCCTGCTCGCCGGGCTCGCCGCGGAAGCGCACGTGGGGCTCGATGACGAAGCTCACACCGGCGGCGCGGAAGCGCTCGGCGAGCCGGTCCCAGGTCTCGCGATCGGTCACGACCCCGAAATGGCGCACCGGCACCGCATGTCCGTCGACGTCGCTCGTCGCCTCGGCCATCGCCGCTCGCTCGACCTTGTGGGCGACGATCTGGTGGCCGAAGAAGTCGAAATCGACCCACGCATCGCTGCTGCGGCCCTCGGTGCAGCCGAGAAACGCGCCGTAGAAGCGCCGCGCCTCGGCGAGATCGGTCACCGGGAACGCGAGGTGGAAGCGCGGATAGTTCGGCGTCGGTCGATGCATGGATCAGCCCTGCAACCCCCATTTTCGCACGGTGCGCGCTTCGAGCGTGCGGAAGATCACGTTCTCGACGATGAGGCCGATCACGATGACGGTGAAGAGTCCCGCGAACACGCTCGGGATCTCGAGCTGGTTCTTGTTCTCGTAGATGTACCAGCCGAGCCCCCCCGATCCCGACGAGACGCCGAACACGAGCTCGGCGGCGATCAGCGTGCGCCAGGCGAACGCCCAGCCGATCTTGAGTCCGGTGAGGATGCTGGGGAATGCCGCCGGAATCAGGATCCGCGCGACGTAAGGCAGTCCGCGCAGGCCGTAATTGCGCCCGACCATCCGCAGAGTGTTCGATACCGACAGGAAGCCCGAATGCGTGTTGAGCGACACCGCCCACAGCACCGAGTGGATGATCACGAAGATGATGCTCCCCTCCCCCAGCCCGAACCAGATCAGCGCGAGCGGCAGCAGCGCGATCGCCGGCAGCGGGTTGAACATCGACGTCAGGAGCTCGAGGAGATCGGTGCCGATGCGGGTGCTGATCGCGACCACGGTCAGCACCGCCGCGCAGACGATGCCCGCCGCGTAACCCTTGAGCAGCACCTTGACCGACGTCATCGCCTTGACGAACAGATCGCCGCCCAGCATGCCGTGCACGAACGCCTGCACCGTCGCCGAGAAAGTCGGGAACAGCAGCGGATTGTGGAGCTGTCGCGCGTAGAGCTCCCACGCGACGGCGAGGATGACGATCAGCGCGAGCTTGCGCACCGCGCCGATGTTCAGGATGCGCTCGCGCACCGACAGCGGCTTCTGGACGATGCCGAAGGCACCGGAGGCGACCGGCTCGCGAACGATCTCGGGCCGGCGCGGCGAAACGACGAACGATGCGCTCATGAATGCTCCTCGTGCGGGGCACCGGGCTCGACGGCGTCGGCGAAGAGCATCGCGTGGATGCGCTTCTCGAGCGCACCGACGGCGGCGCCGTCGGCGCCCGGGGCGAGGCTGTCGAGCTCGGCCTTGACCTGCCCCGGATGCGGCGTCAACAGCAGGATCCGGCTGCCGACCCGGATCGCCTCGGGAATCGAATGCGTGACGAACAGGACCGTAAAGTGCGTGTCCTCCCAGAGTGCCAGAAGCTCGTCCTGCATGCGCCTGCGGGTCAGCGCATCGAGCGCCGCGAACGGCTCGTCCATCAGCAGGATCGCGGGCTCCATCGCCATGCCGCGCGCGATGGCGACGCGCTGCTTCATGCCCCCCGACAGCGTGTGCGGGTAGCTGTCGGCGAAGCGCGAGAGGTTCACCTTCGCGATGTACTCGAGCGCCTTCTCCTCGGCCTCGCGCCGCCCCATCCTGCCGCCCGAGCGCAGCGGGAACATGACGTTCTCCTTCACCGTGCGCCACGGCAGGAGCTGGTCGAACTCCTGGAACACCATCATCCGGTCGGGGCCCGGGCGCCGCACGGCCTCGCCTTTCAGCCGGATCTCGCCTTCGACCGGTTGCAGGTAGCCGCCGACGGCCTTCAGCAGCGTCGACTTGCCGCAACCGGACGGGCCGAGAAGGATGAAGCGATCGGCCGGATACACGTCGAAATCGACGCGATAGGTCGCGGTGATCAGGCGATCGCGTGTCTTGTACTGCAGCGTGACGCCGCTGACGGCGAGAAGCGGTGCGGGCCCGGCTGCCGCTGTCACGCGTGCTGCCGCCACGGCAGGGCGTCGAGGCCGACGTTGCCCCCCGAGATGACGACCCCGACGCGCATACCAGCGAAGCGCGCACGGTGCTCGAGCAGGCACGCGAGCGGCACCGCGCCCGAAGGCTCGACCACCTGCTTCATCCGCTCGAACAGCATTCGCATCGCGACCACGATCGCCTCTTCGCTGCAGGTGACGATCGCTTCCACGCCGGCCCTGAGCGCCGCGAGCGTGCGCGGCGACAGCGTCGTGCGCAGGCCGTCCGCCATCGTCACCGTCGGGGCAAGCGCTTCCACACGTCCGCTCGCGAAGCTCCGCGCCGCATCGTCGGCGTTGGCGGGCTCGGCGCCGAATACGCGGATGCCCGCGGCTGCCGCACCCACGGCGATCGCCGTCCCCGAGAGCAACCCGCCACCGCCACATGGAGCGATCACCGCATCGAGCCCGGCAACTTCGGCGATCAGCTCGAGCGCGACGGTTCCCTGCCCGGCGATGACGCGCGAATCGTCGAACGGGTGGATCAGCGTCGCGCCGCTCTCGCGGGCGACCTCGACGCAGGCTGCCTCGCGCGCGGCGACGGTCGGCGCGCACAGGCGCACCGCCGCGCCGAAGCGGCGGACGTTCGCCTGCTTGATTGCCGGCGCATTCTCCGGCATCACGACCCAGGCCGGAATGCCACGCCGCGATGCCGCGTACGCGAGCGCCGCGCCATGATTGCCCGACGAGTGGGTGACGACGCCGCGCGCGGCTTCGCCGTCGTCGAGCGAGAACACGGCGTTGCACGCGCCGCGCGCCTTGAACGCGCCGATCTTCTGCAGGTGCTCGGCCTTGAAATGCAGCGACGCGCCAATCTCGGCGTCGATCGATGCCGACGTCAGCACCGGCGTGTGGTGCACGAAGCCGGCGATCCGCCGCTGCGCCTCGCGGATCGCCGCGAGATCGGGGAGCCCGGGCGGGGCGCCCGTCTCGGCCATCAGCTCCCCGGCAGGCTCTGCGCGTTGGGGAAGAACATCTCCTTCCACGACTCGGGCTTCACCTTGATCGAGTG
>DASVWR010000005.1:0-6421 GCA_036393115.1 Casimicrobiaceae bacterium | reverse complement strand
CTGGGCGCTCGCACACATGCTTCCCGGAGTGCTGTTCGGCGCATCGCTGCAGGTCGCCGGCGCCGTGAGCACGCGCCTTGCGCTGGTTGTGGCGCTGCTCGTCGCCGTCGTGTGGCTGGTCGCGCACCTGATCCGCCTCACGATCCGCTACGGCGAGCATCCCACACTCCGATTGCGCAACGCGATCGTGCGTCGCGCGCGTGCCGGACGCGGCCCCGTCGCGCGCGCGGTGCTCGCGCTGACCGATCCGTCGCGGCGCGAGTCGACGACGCTCCTCGTCTCGGCGCTGATCCTGGTGGCCGCCGCCTGGGTGTTCCTCGCCGTCGTCCACGGCGCGGTGATCGGCGATCCGCTGATCGATCTCGATCGGCCGATCTACGAGGCGCTGCAGGCGGTGCGCACGCGCTACGGCGACCTCGTGATGATCACGCTCTCCGAGCTCGGCGGCTCGTACGTGATGGCACCGGTCGTGCTCGTCGTGTCGATCTGGCTCGCGGCGACGCGGCGCGTGCAAACGCTGAAGTACTGGCTTGCGGCGGTCGCGTTCGCCGCCGTCGCGGTGCTCGTGCTTCGCTACGCGCTGGGCCCGCTCAAGCTCGCCGCCGCCTATGCCGGTGTCGACACACAGTCGCTCCCCAGTGGCGATGCGACGATCAGCATGACGGTGTTCGGATTCCTCGCATCGCTGCTCGGGCGCGGGAAGACACGCTGGCAGAAGGGCGCGATCGCGGTGCCGGCGACGCTGGCGATTCTGGCGATCGCCTTCTCACGCCTCTACCTCGGCGCGTACTGGTTTTCCGACATCGTCGCGAGCCTGGCGCTGGGCCTTGCGTGGGTCGCACTGCTCACGATCGCGAGTACGACGCACGTTCGCGAGCCGCCCCTTCGTGCGCTGCCGCTCGCGCTGGTGGTGATCGCCACCGTCGCCATCGCTGGAAGCGCAGGCGTCGCCCGCCACCGCGACGTCGACCTCGTGCGCTACGCGCGGCCGACGACGATGAACAGCATGACCTTCGACGCCTGGCAGGCGGGGAGTTACTCATCGATCGCCCGGGTGCGCGGCGAGCTCAGGGGCGAGGGCCAGGAGCCGTTTTCGGCTCAGTGGGCCACGTCGCGCCACGATGCGATCCGCGTCCTGCTCGCTGGTGGATGGCACGTGCCGATGTCGTGGACGGTGAAGTCGACGCTGCTATGGCTCGTGCCTTCGACTCCGATCGCCGAACTGCCGGTGTTGCCGAAGTTCCATCACGGCGAGCCGCCTGCGCTCACGATGGTGCGGCCGATCGATCACGATACGCGCGCCGTACTGCGCCTCTGGCAGGTCGCCGAGGTTGCGGGCGTGCCCGGTGCAGGTGCTGCGACGTACGCTTCGTCGGTTCCGTTGTACGTCGTGATGGCGACCAGCGAGAACCTCGACAGCGTACTGCATCTCGTCCTCTACACGCGGACCGCTGCGGACTATCGCGCGCCGCTCGCGCTCCTCGAGCGCACGCTCGCGGGCGAGCATGTGCGCGTAGTCACACGCGACGGCAGGTCGGCAGGGGTGCGGCTCGTCTGGTGAGGCGGCTGCCACGCGCCCGCAGACGGCGAAGATCGGTTGCGCGATACAATCCCGCGCGCGCCATCCGGCGCCTGCATGACGGGGAGGGGCGATGATTGCCAAGCGCATCGCAGCGGCCGTAGTTGCCGCGCTGGTCCTGTTTGTCTCGGCGGTGGAGGCGCTCGCCTACGACGTACCGGTCGAGAAGAAGGTGTTCACGCTGCCGAGCTATACGACGGAAGGCGGCCGAACGATCAGGAATGTCCGCGTAGGCTACGAAACCTACGGGAAGCTCAATGCCGCCGGTGACAACGCGATCTTCATCGCGCATTTCTTCTCGGGCAACTCCCACGCGGCGGGAAAGTACAGTCCGTCCGATGCGGCGCCCGGCTACTGGGATTCGATCATCGGCGCCGGCAAGCCGATCGACACCGACAAGTACTTCGTGATCAGTGCCGACACACTCGCCAACCTCAACACGAAGGACCCGAACGTCATCACGACCGGTCCGGCATCGATCGATTCCGATACCGGCAAGCCGTACGCGATGACATTTCCGGTGGTCTCGTACGACGACAGCGTGCGTGTCCACAGGGCGCTCGTGGGGTCCCTCGGTGTGAAAAAGCTCCACGCCGTGGCGGGCGCATCGGGTGGCTCGATCCAGGCGATGATCTGGGCGGCGCTCTATCCGGATCTGGTCGAGCGAGTCGTGCATGTCGTCGGGCCGGGCTTCGACATTTCGCCGTACGTGCTCGAAATGCTCGACGTCTGGGTGCTGCCGATCGAGATGGACCCGAAATGGAACCAAGGCGACTACTACGGTCGCGGGGAGCCCGTCGACGGTGTCGCGCAGGCGCTCAAGATCGTGACGATCACCGCCGTCGCGAACGGCTGGGCCGAACAGAAATTCGGCTACAAGTGGACGGATCCGGCAAAGGACCCGGCGGCGGCGATGAACAACACCTACGCGATCCAGTCCGCGCTCGACAAGGCAGGCGAGGCGCGCGCGAAGTCGACCGACGCTGATTCGATGATCTACACGGCGAAGGCGAACCAGCTCTACAACCTCGGCGACAAGGTGAAGGCAATGAAGGCGAAGATCCTGTTCGTTCCGGCGAGCTCGGATCGGATCTTTCCGCCGGAGCTTTCCGAGCGCGCCGCGGCGCGCTACCGCGCGCAGGGCGGCGTAGCCGAGGTGGCGGTCATTCAAGGCGACGGTGGTCACCTCGACGGTGTATTCAACGTCGCGCGGCAGGGCGAGGTGATCCGCGCGTTTCTGGCGAAGTAGGCACCGCGCCGATCGAAGCACCGCGCTATTGAAGGTCGAGCGCGTGCTCCTTCAGCGCCGCGAGCGGCACGACGGCGAGCGTCTCCTCGTGCGTCGCGGCGAGAACGACGGGCGCGGCGACGCCCGCCTCGTAGGCCTGTCGCCACGTCGCGGCGCACACGCACCAGCGATCACCCGGCTTCAGGCCGGGAAAGTTGTAGGCGGGCACCGGCGTGACGAGATCGTTACCCTGCCTGCGCGCGAAGGCGAGGAACTCGGCGGTCACCTGCACGCAGACGACGTGCAGCCCGACGTCCTCGGGCCCGGTGTTGCAGCAGCCATCGCGATAGAAGCCGGTGCGCGGCCGGTCCGAGCACGTCGCGAGCGTGCCGCCGAGCACGTTCCTGTCTTCCGTCGCCATCGCTTTCCTCCGTCGTGACGCCCCCGCCAAGTCTACCGCCGCGTCCCGGTCAGCACTACGAGCCCCGGCGGCAGCGTCTCGCTCCCGAACGATGCTTGCACGCGCGCTTCGACGCCGCGCTCGCGCAGGATCCCGAGTGCATCGTCCGCCTCGAACGTGACGTTGCGGTGCGTCTCGTCGCTTCGGCGCCAGCGATCGCCGTCGCGGCGAAACGTCGTGATCGCGCGGTCGTAGCGATGAGCCTCGGGACGGGAGAAGCGCGTGATGATCGCCCAGTCGTCGTCGATACGCGCGTGCACCTCGTCGAGGTTGCGCGCTGCGGCATATTCGCCGGTCATCAGGTCGATTGCGAGCACGCCTCCGGGTTCCAAGGCGGCGGCGAGCCAGGCGAGCGCCTGTGCGATCGCCTCGCGCGTATCGAGGTACGCGAGGACATGGCCAGTTGACACGATCGCTTGCGCTCTCGGCAGCGCGGCCGCGCCGGCCGGAAGTGCGCACACCTCGAACGTCGCCTTTGGCGCGTGTGCGCGGGCGAGGTCGATCATCGCGGGTGACGCGTCGATGCCGTGCACGCGGTAGCCGGCCTCGCCGAGCTTCGCGGCGAGGAGCCCGCTGCCACAGCCCACGTCGATGACGAGCGCGTCCGCCGAAAGCCGCGCGCTGTCGAGGAGCGCGACGATCCCCGGGGACACGCGCGCGACGTGCTGCGAATAGCCCGCGTGGTGGATCCAGGCGAGGTCGGGGAGGTAATAGGTCATGGACTTAGCGGGATCGCCGTTGAGTGTATCGACGTGGCACAGTCTATTATCGAAATCCTGAAGCAGCACGATCTTCGGGCGCGGTCCGCTCCTGGTGCCACAAAGGATGAAATTGCCGTCTCCGCGTTGCATCGTCATCGCCGGTCCCAATGGTGCCGGCAAGACCACGTTTGCGCGCGAATTCCTGGTTAGCGAAGGTGAAGGAATTACGTTCGTCAATGCGGATCTCATAGCTTTCGGCTTATCCGCCTTGCATCCTGAATCCGTAGCGGCAGCAGCATCGCGTGTGTTTCTCGCCGAGCTAGATCGACTGGCTAGAAACCGCTCGAACTTTGCGTTCGAAAGCACGCTGAGCGGTCGTGCATACGCGTCCCGATTGAGGCGATGGTCATCATCGGGGTACAAGATCGAGATCGTCTATCTGCAGATCGACTCGCCGCAGCTGGCGCTCAAGCGCATTGCGACCAGGGTCAGGCAGGGAGGCCACGACGTCCCTCGCGACGACGTTCTCCGGCGCTTTGCGCGAAGCTGGTCAAACTTCGCGCACGTATACCGGCCGCTTGCGGATCGCTGGATGGTGTACGATAACTCCACTGTCGTTCCCAGGCTTCTCGAATCATGGCCGTGACGCAACGCCGGAAGCGAAAGGAACCCGATCGCAAGGTTCCCAGCCCCGAGGCTTTGGCCGGACTGCGCGCGCTTCGCCGGGCTGCACGCCGTGCCCGCGAAACGGCGCGCCGGTACGGCACACCTATCTACGTGATGAAGGACGGCAGGGTCGTTGCGCTGAAGCCGTAGCAGTGCTTGCCCCACTCTTCGTGCGCCGGTCGGCGTCGACCCCACGATGAGGCCACGCGTTACCGGGAGGACCCGTAGCGGGGCCACCGGCAATCTCCGTATCGGCGACCACTGGAACGCGATCACGATCATCGCGTTGTCCCAGAGCCGAGGAGAATTTCGAGGAGAATTTGCGCTGATACCCGCGACGGGGGCCATCTGCGAAACCTTGAACGCATGACGCAATCCAACGGTCTGGTCCGTCCTGGAGGTTGCCATGAAGCTTCCGCACGCATCCGTTCTTCTGGCGTCGCTCGTTCTGGCTACGAGTGGCGCGCTCGCCGGGGAGATCCAGCCGTACGACGCGGCGACCTTCGCGTCGCTGCAGGCCGCCGGCAAGCCCGTTGTGCTCGACGTCTACGCCGATTGGTGCCCGACCTGCAAGGCGCAGGCGCCGATCGTTTCGGAGCTCATGAAGAATCCGGCGTTCCGGGATTTCACGGTGCTCAGGGTTAACTACGACACGCAAAAGGACGTCCGGCGCGAGTTCAACGTCCCGATGCAAAGCACGCTGATCGTCTTTCGTGGTAAACGCGAGGTCGCGCGGTCGGTCGGCGACACGGATAGCGCATCGATCGAGGCAACGCTCCGAAAGGCGACGCTCCGAAAGGCGGGATAGCGACGCGTCTCGCCGGCAGTGACGCTCGGCCCGCTCAGCTACGGCTTCGGCTTCGCCGCCGGCGTGCTGTCGGTGCTTTCGCCGTGCGTGCTGCCGCTCCTGCCGATCGTCGCTGGCACCGCGGCGTCGAAGCACCCGCACGGGACGCTGGCGCTTGCGGGCGGCCTCGCCGTGTCGTTCACGCTGGTGGGCCTCTTCGTCGCGTCGGTCGGTTTCGCGGTCGGGCTCGATGCGACCTGGTTTCGCCACCTCGCGGCGATCCTGCTGGTCGCGTTCGGCGTCGTACTCCTGAGCGCGTCGCTGCGGCAGCGGCTCACCGCCGCGACGGCGCCACTGGGTCATCGCGCCGATCGATGGCTCGGGCGCCTGCGGATCGGCGGCATCGGCGGGCAGCTCGCGGTCGGCCTGCTCCTTGGCTTCGTTTGGGCGCCCTGCGTCGGGCCGACGCTTGGTGCTGCCGCCGTCCTCGCGAGCCAGGGTCGCGATCTTTCGCAGGTCGCGCTGGTAATGGCGCTGTTCGGTATCGGCGCGGCGCTGCCGATGATGATCGTCGGCGTCGCATCGCGGCGCCTCGCGCTGCGTACGCGCCGCAGTCTCGCCAGCATCGAGCACGCCGGAAAGTACGTGCTCGCGGCCCTGATGATCGGACTGGGGGCGATCGAGCTCGCGGGGCTCGATCGCACGCTCGAAGCGGCGCTCGTCGATGCGTCGCCGGCGTGGCTCACCGCGCTGACGACGCGCTTCTGAATCCGGCCAAGCGCTTCTTCAGCCAGTGATCGAGCGAAAACGTTCCCGCGCCGCGGCACAGCAGGACGAGCAGCATCGCCGCCCACTGGATGTGCGTCGGCCACGCCTGCGGGTAGACGAAAATCTCGATCACCGAAGTCATGCCGAGGAGCACGAGCGCTGCCGGGCGCGTCAGAAGCCCGAGGACGAGCAGCACCGGCGTAGCGAGCTCGATCGAAACCGACATGTAGGC
>DASVWR010000004.1:0-9290 GCA_036393115.1 Casimicrobiaceae bacterium | reverse complement strand
GTCGCCGAGTTGCGCACGACGCCCGGCCTCGGGGAAATGGTCACGCTGCGCCGGGGCAACCGGCTGTCGATCACGCCGGTCACTCCAGCGGAGTGGCAGACCGTCCTGCGCCTCGCGAGCTAATCGGCGGCCGCGGCCGTTGCACTCGCGCTTCGCGCATACCCGCGCGTCGCCACGGGTGTCCCTCCCGCCGACACCTTCACCGCCGAGTACTTCATCCCGGGGATCTTGCCGAACGGATCGAGCCTCGGGCTGGTGAGGAGATTCGCTGCGGCCTCCCAGAAGCAGAACGGAATGAACACGGTCCCCCGCGGCGTGCCGTCGTCGGCGCGCGCGTACAGCGATACGCTTCCGCGGCGCGACGCGACCGTGATCGCACCACCCGGCGCGACGCCGAGCTCGGCGAGATCGGCGGGATTCACCGACACGACCGGGAACGCCTCGATCGTGTCGAGCGCGTCGCTTCGACGCGTCATGCTGCCGGTGTGCCAATGCTCGAGCTGGCGCCCGGTGATCAGCACGAACGGATACTCGACGTCCACCTGGTCCGCCGGCGGAGTCAGCTTCGCCGGCACGAGCTTCGCGCGCCCGTCGCCGGTGGGGAAATCGTCGACGAACACCACTGGTTCGCCGGGGTCGCCGACCTTCTCGCACGGGTAGGTGACGCCACTCTCGCGTTCGAGGCGATCCCAGGTGATGCCGGCGATCGAAGGCATCGCCTGGCGCATCTCTTCGAACACGTCGCGCGGATATTTGTAATGCCAGTCGAGGCCGAGCTCGCGCGCCATCGCGACGATGATGTCTAGATCCTGGCGCGCCTCTCCCGGAGACCTCAGCGCCGGCCGCGCAAGCTGGACCGCGCGATCGGTGTTGGTGAAGGTTCCGGTCTTTTCGGGGAACGCCGACGCGGGCAGGATGACATCGGCGTGGTAGCAGGTCTCGGTGAGGAAGATGTCCTGCACCACCAGCATCTCGAGCTCGGCGAGCGCCTGACGGACGTGCGCGACGTCGGGGTCGGACATCGCCGGGTTCTCGCCCATGATGTACATGCCGCGGATCGTTCCGGCGTGTACCGCATTCATGATCTCGACGGCGGTGAGTCCCGGCTGCGGGTCGAGCGTCGTCTTCCACAGCGTCTCGAACTTCGCGCGTACGTCGCCGCTTCCGACCGCCTGATAGTCCGGATACACCATCGGAATCAGGCCGACGTCGGATGCGCCCTGCACGTTGTTCTGGCCGCGCAGCGGGTGCAATCCGGTGCCGGGACGGCCGATCTGGCCGGTCATCATCGAAAGCGCGATCAGGCAGCGCGCATTGTCGGTGCCGTGCACGTTCTGCGAGATGCCCATGCCCCACAGGATCATCGAGGCGCGTGACGTCGCGAAGAGCCTTGCGACTTCGCGCAGCGTGCCGGCGTCGATCCCGCACTCCTCGGCCATCGCCTCGGGCGGGAAGCGCAGCACGTTCTCGCGCAACGCCTCGTAGCCACTGGTGCGGTCGTCGATGAAGCTCTTCGCGACGAGCCCCTCGGTCACGATCGTGTGCATGATCGCGTTCAGCATCGCGACGTCACTGTCGGGCTTGAACTGCAGGTAGTACGTCGCGTGGCGCGCAAGCTCGGAACGGCGCGGGTCGGCGAGGATCAGCTTGGTGCCGCGCTTCACCGCGTTCTTCATCCACGTCGCAGCGACCGGGTGGTTTACGACCGGGTTGGCGCCGATCAGGAGGACGACGTCGGCCTTCAGCACATCCTTCACCGGGTTCGATACGGCACCCGAGCCGATGCCTTCGAGGAGCGCAGCGACCGACGACGCGTGGCAGAGGCGCGTGCAGTGGTCGACGTTGTTGGTGCCGAAGCCGGTGCGGACGAGCTTCTGGAACAGGTACGCCTCCTCGTTGCTGCCCTTGGCCGAGCCGAAGCCGGCGAGTGCCGCGGGTCCGTCCCTGTCGCGGATCCGCTTCAGCGCACCGCCCGCTCGCGCGAGCGCTTCCTCCCAGCTCGCCTCGCGGAACGCCGCGAGCGGATTGGACGGGTCGACGGTGAACGTTGCTGACTTGGCGACGCCGTCGCGGCGGATCAGCGGCTTCGTCAGGCGCTGCGGATGCGAGACGTAGTCGAAGCCGAAGCGACCCTTGACGCAGAGGCGATCGTGGTTCGCGGGACCGTTACGGCCCTCGACGTGGACGATGCGGTTGTCCTTCACGTGGTAGGTGATCTGGCAGCCGACGCCGCAATACGGGCACAGCGATTCGACCTTGCGGTCGATCGGCTGCGCGTACGCGTCGTGCGCGGGCGCCAGCGCACCGGTCGGGCAAGCCTGCACGCACTCGCCGCAGCCGACGCAGCTCGACCGTCCCATCGGATCGTCGAGGTCGAACACGATCTTCGAATGCGCGCCGCGAAACGCGTAGCCGATGACGTCGTTCACCTGCTCTTCGCGGCACGCACGCACGCAGCGCGTGCACTGGATGCACGCGTCGAGGTTGACCGACATCGCCGGATGAGAGGGATCCGGGGCGGGTTGCGCGCGCGCTTCGAAGCGCGGCTTGCCGATCGCGAGTGCACGCTGCCAGAACGCGAGCTCGGAATCCGACTTGCGGAGCTTCTCCGGAACGTCGGAAGCGAGCATCTCGACTACCAGCTTCTGCGAGTGGCGCGCACGCGCGCTGTCGCTCGTCACCTCCATGCCTGCGGTCGGTGCGCGGCAGCACGACGGGGCGAGCACGCGCTCGCCCTTGATCTCGACCATGCACGCGCGGCAGTTGCCGTCGGCACGGTAGCCCGGCTTGTAGCAGAGGCGCGGTATCGAGACGCCGACGCGGTCGGCGGCCTGCAGGATCGTCTCGCCCGGGAGCGCGCCGATCGTGGCCCCGTTCAGACGGAAAGTGATGGATTGCTGCGCGGCGAGCGCATCGTGCGGCGCGTTCATGACTTCGCCTCGGTCGATGCAGGGGTGAGCTCCTGCGGGAAATAACGGTAGACGCTGGTGAGCGGGTTCGGCGCAGCCTGCCCGAGGCCGCAGATCGATGCATCGAGCATCACCTGCGTGAGGTCGTCGAGGAGCGGCTTGTTCCACGCGGGCTTGGCCATCAGGCGTGCGGCCTTCTCGGTGCCGACCCGGCATGGCGTGCACTGACCGCAGGACTCGTCGGCGAAGAAGCGCATCAGGTTGAGTGCCGCGTCGCGTGCGCGATCGTGCTGCGAGAGGACGATGATCGCGGCGGAGCCGATGAAGCATCCGTGCGGCTGCAGCGTGTCGAAGTCGAGCGGCACGTCGGCGAGCGCCGCCGGCAGGATGCCCCCCGACGCGCCCCCGGGCAGGTAGCCGTAGAGCTCATGGCCGGGCAGCATGCCGCCGCAGTATTCGTCGACGAGTTCGCGCAGCGTGATGCCGGCGGGCGCCACGTGCACGCCCGGCTTCGCGACGCGGCCAGACACCGAGAACGAGCGCAGGCCCTTGCGTCCATGGCGCCCCTGGCCCGCGAACCATTCGGCTCCGCGCTCGAGGATGTCGCGCACCCAGTAGAGCGTTTCGAGGTTGTGCTCGAGCGTCGGCCTCCCGAAGAGTCCTACCTGGGCGACGTACGGCGGGCGCAGGCGCGGCATCCCGCGCTTGCCCTCGATCGACTCGATCATCGCCGATTCCTCGCCGCAGATGTAGGCGCCGGCGCCGCGCCGCAGATGGAGGCGCGGCAGCGGGCACGGCGGATCGCGCTCGAGTGCTGCGATCTCGCGCGAGAGGAGCTCGCGGCACGCCGCGTACTCGTCGCGCAGGTACAGATAGACTTCATCGATGCCGACCGCCCACGCCGCGATCAGCGCGCCTTCGAGGAAGCGGTGCGGGTCGCGTTCGAGGTAATAGCGGTCCTTGAACGTCCCCGGCTCGCCTTCGTCGATGTTGACGGCGAGCATGCGCGGCGCCGGCTCGGCGCGAACGATCTTCCATTTGCGTCCCGCCGGAAAGCCCGCGCCGCCGAGGCCGCGCAAGGCCGAGTGCTCGAGCTCGGCGATCACCGACTCCGCGCTGCGTGCGCCGGCGACGCACGCAGCAAGCGTGCGGTACCCGCCCTGGTCGCGGTAGCGCGCGAGGTCGACGTAGTCGGGCAGGTCGGGCTCGAGCTTCCCCGCGGTAGCGGCCTGCAGGACGATTTCGGGCGTCGCGCCGTCGACCGGCCGGCGTCCGACGACCGCCACCGGCGCATGCTCGCAGCGCCCGACGCAGGGTGCGCCGATCACGCGAACGTCGCGGCCCGCCCGCGAGGCGAGCGCGGCGCGCAGCGCCTCGGCGCCGGCCATCTGGCACGAAAGCGTCTCGCAGACGCGGATCGTGACCGGCGGCGGCGGGGCTTCGCCGTCCTGCAGCACGTCGAAGTGGTGATAGAAGGTCGCGACCTCGTAGACCTCGGTCGTCGCGAGCTTCATCTCCTGCGCGAGCGCGACGAGATGCGCCGGCGTGAGACAGCGGTATCGATCCTGGATCCGGTGCAGGTGCTCGATCAGGAGCGACCGCTCGCGCGGAGCGTCGCCGAGGAGCGCCTGGACCTCGGCGAGCGCCGCGGCATCGACCGCGCGACCCTTCGGGCGCGCCTTGACGCGGCGCACTCCGTTTCCAGGGCCGCTCCCTTCATTCGAGAAAGTCACAGTGCTTCTCCACGTGGGCAGCGAGATCGAGCGAATGCTGGCGGACCAGCCGTTCGGCGAGCTCGGTATCGCGGCGCTCGAGCGCTTCGATGATTCGCATATGGTCGACGATCGAGCGCGCCGCGCGGTCGCTCTGCGAGATGGTGAGCCTGCGGATCGCGCGGATATGGACGAACAGGTTCTCGATCGTCTTGCCCATCAGGTGCGAACCCGAGAGTCCGATGATCGCCTGATGGAAGCGGATGTTCGCGTCCGAATACTCGTGGATATGCTCGGCCGGCGTCGTCGTGCGGAACTCGTCGAACATTGTGCGCAGCGAGGCGATCTCCGCGTCGCTCGCATTCACCGTCGCGAGCCGCGCGGCCATGCTCTCGATCGCCGCCCACATCTCGATCATCTCGATGATCTGCTTCTTGGTCTTGCGGACGATGAAGATGCCGCGCCGCGGGACCGTGCGCAGAAAACCCTCCTGCTCGAGCAGCGTCATCGCTTCGCGAACCGGCGTACGCGAGACGCCGAGCGAGCGCGAGAGCTGGCGTTCGTCGAGCCTCAGCTCCCGCTTGTGCGTATAGATTTCCGCATCCATGATCGCCTGCTTGAGCGCGGCGTACGCCTGGTCGCGGAAGCTGACATTGGTGGAAAGGGGCGTCAGCGGCAGAGGCGCGACGAGCGCATCCGCTTCTTCTTTCGGGGTAGACACCTCGCAGCCTCCAGTATTGCCGCCGGAGGTCGAATACCTGTCCCGCCCCCGGAGCCATGGTATGCAATATACCAAAAGCGAACACGGAGGCGGGTGGACGCACGGCAACCCGCCGGTGTCGTCGTGCAACCCCGGATCGGGACCGATGCGCGGGCGAGCGCCGGGTCAGGGCCCGCCGGCCGTCGTCGCCGCCGCGCGATAGCGCTGCTTGGCCGCGAGGACGGCATCACAGAGAAACGTCAGGTCATAGACCTTTAGGAGGTGCGCCCGGTGCTCACTCAGCCAGGCGCCGAGAGTCGCTCGGTCGTCGCCATCGTGCGGCAGGCTGCGGTAGAGCTCCGGGTCCCAGTGCCAGTCCAGGTCCAGCGCGTCGAAGGCGGCGTTGAACGCGGCCAGGTCGGGATCTTCGACTGCGGACGCCGGAACTCGCGGTGCCACGACATCTGGAAGCGTGATCATCGACATCGGCTGTCTCCTTCGCAACAGACCCTGCGTTCCAGCATAGGCTGGTGATTTCATAAGGGGTAGCGCAATCTTCTTGGAATCAACATAATCTATTCGTTATATCCGAACGCCGATCGATGAAGCACGCGACGCTGCGCCAGCTCAAGGTGTTCCGGGCGGTTGCGCACAACATGAGCTTTTCGCGTGCGGCGGCCGAGCTCAACTTGAGCCAGCCCGCCGTATCCGCGCAGATCAAGGTGCTCGAATCGCACGTTGGCCTGCCGCTCTTCGAGCGCCTCGGCAAGAAGCTCTATCTGACGGCCGCCGGGACCGAGCTTCTCCATTTCAGCGGCGCTATCGCTGAGCAGTTTCGCGAGGCCGAGGAAGCGATGGCGCAGCTCCGCGGCGGCGCTTCGGGCAAGCTCAACGTCGCGGTGATCAGCGCCGGCGACTATTTCTTTCCCTGGCTGCTCGCCGCCTTCGCGCACCGGCACCCCGGAGTGATCCTCAACCTCGCCGTGCACAACCGGGAGGAGGTGCTGCGCCAGCTCGCCGAGAACGCGACCGACCTCGCGATCATGGTCCGTCCCCCCGACGATCCCGAGATCGTGCGCGAGCCGTTCGCACCCCACGCCTACGTGATCGTCGCGCCGGCGTGGCACCCGCTGGCGGGTCGCAAGGCAATAAGTCGCGAGCGACTGCTGCGCGAGCCGTTCATCGTTCGCGAGCGGGGCTCCGACACCTGGAAGTCGATGCAGGACGCGTTCGGCTCTCATGCGGGAGGCATCCGCGCGACGATGGAGATCCGCAGCAACGAGACGATCAAGCAGGCGGTGATCGCCGGGATGGGAGTGAGCTTCCTCTCTTCGCACGCGATCGCGCTCGACGTGCGCGCCGGCAACCTCGTCGTGCTCGACGTACGAGGCTTTCCCGTGCTGCGCGACTGGTACGTCGTCCATCGCGCGAGCAAGCGGCTGCCGCCCGTCGCGCTCGCGTTCAAGTCGTTCCTGCTCGCCGACGGCGCGAAGCTCATTCAGGAAGGCGCGCCCGGTGCCCGCCGGATCACGAAGGCGGAAGCGCAGGACGGCGATCGCGACGTGAAGTCGGGGCCGGCCAGAGCAGCGCGCCGAGCGCGAACGCCCCGCTGATCCGCCTCCCCAGGGGAAAACGCCGCTCGCGCCGCCAAAATGCAGTCAAACGATTGACGATCCAGTTCATATATCACATACTCCATATCAAAGGCTGCAGCGAAAACAACGGAGGAGACGCATCAGAGGAAGCGGTTCGCGGCGCGCCGCGCTGGCGGCGTGCCGCGAGCCCGTTTGCCGGCGCGCCCACCGCGTCGCAGGCGACGCCGATCACGACATGACCAATCCGCGGGGAAGACAATGAGCAAGGCGTTGGACGGAGTTCGCATCCTCGATTTCACGCACGTTCAGTCCGGGCCGACGTGCACGCAACTATTGGCCTGGTTCGGCGCCGACGTGATCAAGGTCGAACGCGCGGGCGAGGGGGACATCACGCGGGGCCAGCTGCGCGACATACCGGACGTGGACAGCCTCTATTTCACGATGCTGAACCACAACAAGCGCTCGATCACCGTCGATGCCAAGAACCCGAAGGGCAAGGTGGTGCTCGAAGCGCTGGTAAGGAAGTGCGACGTGATGGTCGAGAACTTCGCGCCGGGCGCGCTCGACCGGATGGGCTTCACGTGGGAGCGCATTCAGGAGCTCAACCCGCGGATGATCGTCGCGTCGATCAAGGGCTTCGGCCCCGGGCCCTACCAGGATTGCAAGGTCTACGAGAACGTCGCGCAGTGCGCCGGCGGTTCGGCGTCGACGACAGGGTTCCCCGACCAGGTGCCGCTCGTCACCGGCGCGCAGATCGGCGACTCGGGAACCGGGCTTCACCTCGCGCTCGGCATCGTCACCGCGCTCTATCACCGGACGCACAGCGGCCGCGGACAGCGCGTCACCTGCGCGATGCAGGACGGCGTGCTCAATCTGTGCCGCGTCAAGCTGCGCGACCAGCAGCGCCTCGCACACGGTCCGCTCAAGGAATACAGCCAGTACGGCGAAGGCATTCCGTTCGGCGACGCGACGCCGCGCGCCGGCAACGATTCCGGCGGCGGACAGCCCGGGCGCATCCTGAAGTGCAAGGGCTGGGAG
Organism: Casimicrobiaceae bacterium; assembly: GCA_036393115.1. GTDB lineage: Bacteria > Pseudomonadota > Gammaproteobacteria > Burkholderiales > Casimicrobiaceae > VBCG01. The sequence goes on along the minus strand of DASVWR010000004.1, from coordinate 1,336 downwards.
AACGATCCCAACGCGTATCTCTACTTCATCACGCAGGCCCCGGTGTGGGGGGCGATCTGCGACGTGATCGGCGAGCCCGGATGGAAGACGCACCCCGATTACGCGAAGGCCGACGCGCGATTGCCGCGCTTGAACGAGATCTTCGAGCGCATCGAGAAATGGACGAAGTCGAAGACGAAGTTCGAGGCGATGGACCTCCTCAACAAGCACGACATTCCCTGCGGGCCGATCCTGTCGATGAAGGAGCTCGCCGAGGAGCCGTCGCTTCGCGCGACGGGCACCGTCGTCGAGGTCGATCACCCGAAGCGCGGCAAGTATCTGTCGGTCGGCTGCCCGATCAAGCTCTCCGACAGCCCGGCGGACGTGAAGCGCTCGCCGCTCCTCGGCGAGCACACCGACGAAGTGCTGGCCGAGCTCGGCTATACGCGCGAGCAGATCCAGGCGCTGCGCGCCGAGCGCGCAGTCTGAACGACATACAAAGGACGCATTCATGGCGCACGACAAGGCAGCGGTCAGGAGCATTCTCGACAAGGTCAAGGCCGCCGGGCGCACGTCGCTCACGGCGCCCGAAGGAAAGCTCGTCTGCGATGCTTACGGCATCCCGGTGCCGAAGGAGGCGGTCGCCACGTCGGCCGCCGAGGCCGCGAAGCTCGCCTCCGAGATGGGTTTCCCGGTCGTGCTGAAGATCGTTTCACCGCAGATCCTGCACAAGACCGAGGCCGGCGGCGTGCTCGTCGGCGTCAAGACGGCGCAGGATGTCGAGCAGGGTTACGCGACGATCATCGCGAACGCGAAGAAGTACGACCCGAAGGCGACGCTGCAGGGTGTCCAGGTGCAGCAGATGCTGTCGGGTGGCCAGGAGGTGATCATCGGCGCGGTCACCGACCCGTCGTTCGGCAAGCTCGTCGCGTTCGGTCTCGGCGGCGTGCTCGTCGAAGTCCTGAAGGACGTGACATTCCGCCTCGCGCCGGTGTCGCGCGAAGACGCACGGTCGATGCAGGACAGCATCGCCGCCGCCGCCGTGCTGAAAGGCGTGCGCGGCGCCGCTCCGGTCAACCGCGAGGCGCTTGCCGATCTGATCGAGCGCGCCTCGCAGCTCGCGGCAGACTTCGACGACATCGCGGAGGTAGACCTCAATCCGGTCTTCGCGACCGAGAAGGGTGCGATCGCCGCCGACGTGCGGATCGTCGTCGATTTCGCGCCGAAGCCGGCGCGCTATAGGCCGAGCCAGGACGAGATCGTCCGCGCGATGAACCGGATCATGAAGCCCGATTCGGTCGCGGTAATCGGCGCGTCGCCCGAGGCCGGGAAGATCGGCAACTCGGTGATGAAGAAC
>DASVWR010000003.1:0-5047 GCA_036393115.1 Casimicrobiaceae bacterium | reverse complement strand
ATGCTGGCGGCGGGCCCGGTGGCGTTCGACTGGGGCGGCTGGGTCGGCGTCGCCGCGGTCGTGCTCGCGTCGATCAACGCGGTCGGCGGGTTCCTCGTCACGCAGCGCATGCTCGAGATGTTCAAGCGCAAGGAGCCTGCGGCGAAGCGCGCCAAGCCATGAGCGCGAACCAGGTCGCGCTGTGGTATCTGGTCGCGTCGGTCTGCTTCATCCTGGCGCTGAAGGGACTGTCGCACCCGTCGACGGCGCGACGCGGGAACCTGCTCGGCATAGCCGGGATGGTGATCGCCGTCGTCGTCACGCTCGCGCTCGTCTACTCGCATACGAAGAACGTCGGGATGATCCTCGCCGGCATCGTTGTCGGCGGGGCGATCGGCGTCGTCGTCGCACGCCGCGTGCAGATGACGCAGATGCCCGAGCTCGTCGCGGCCTTCCACTCGCTGGTCGGCATGGCGGCGGTGCTGATCGCGATTTCGGCGATCCACGATCCGGCTGCGTTCGGCCTCGCCGTTCCGTTACCGAGCGGCAATCGCCTCGAGCTGTTCATCGGCACCTTCATCGGCGCGATCACGTTCTCGGGCTCGGTGATCGCGTTCGGCAAGCTCTCCGGTCGCATCCGCAGCGCGCCAGTCGTGTTCGCCGGCCAGCACGTGCTGAACCTGGTGCTGGCGCTGGTGATGATCGGCTTCGGCATCGCGTTCTTCCTCGCCGGCGATGAATCGAAATGGATTCCGTACATCGTGATGACGGCGATCGCCTTCCTGCTCGGCGTGCTGATCATCATTCCGATCGGCGGCGCCGACATGCCGGTGGTGATCTCGATGCTGAACAGCTACTCGGGCTGGGCGGCCGCGGGCATCGGCTTCTCGCTCAACAATCCGATGCTGATCATCGCCGGATCGCTGGTCGGCTCGTCGGGCGCGATCCTGTCGTACATCATGTGCAAGGCGATGAACCGCTCGTTCGTCAACGTGATCCTCGGCGGCTTCGGCGCGGAGCCGGGGACCGTGGCCGCGAGCAGCGAGCAGAAGACCGTGAAGTCGGGATCGGCCGACGACGCCGCGTTCGTGATGGGCAATGCCGAGAGCGTCATCATCGTTCCGGGCTACGGCCTCGCCGTCGCGCGCGCGCAGCACGCGGTGAAGGAGATGGCGACGAAGCTCCGCGCGAAGGGCGTCGAGGTGCGCTACGCGATCCATCCGGTCGCGGGCCGCATGCCGGGGCACATGAACGTGCTGCTCGCCGAGGCCGAGGTGCCCTACGACCAGGTGTTCGAGATGGAGGACATCAACGGCGAGTTCGGCACGACCGACGTCGCGCTGATCCTCGGCGCCAACGATGTCGTCAACCCGCTCGCCGAAGAGAAGGGGAGCCCGATCTACGGCATGCCGATCCTCGAGGCGTACAAGGCACGCACGGTGATCGTCAACAAGCGCTCGATGGCGGCCGGCTATGCCGGGCTCGACAACCCGCTCTTCTACATGGACAAGACGATGATGGTCTTCGGCGACGCGAAGAAGGTGGTCGAGGACATCGTCAAGGCGCTCGACTGAATCCCGGGTCGCGGCCCGTGGCTACCGTTCGCGCTTACGTACAAAGCGTCAACCGGCCCTGAGCCCTATCGAATGACGCGCAGACCCGCGTTCTGGGTCGTCTATGCATTGGTGTCGCTCGCGGCGCTGGCGCTCGCGCTCGCGCTGTTCCCGCGCGCGATCCCCATCGTCAGCCTCGACATCACGCTGTCGCGCAGCGACGCGGTCGCGCGCGCGCGCGCCATCGCCGCGAAGTACTCGTTGGCACCCGCCGATGCGCGTGCGGCAGTGCGCTTCGCGCACGACTCGACGACGCAGAACTACGTCGAGCTCGAAGGCGGCGGCAAGCCGGCCTTCGCGAGGCTGACACGCGGTGACGTCTACGCGCCGTACTGGTGGGAGGTGCGGCTGTTCCGCCTCGGCGCGATCGACGAGACGGTGATCCGCTTGGCACCCGACGGACGGCTCGACGGCTTCTCGCGCCGGGTGCCAGAGACCTGGGTTCACGATCCCGCGCGCAAGGCGCTCGGCGAGGCCGAAGCGCGCACGATCGCCGAGACCACCGCGGCGCGCGACTGGGGCGTCGATCCTTCCCGCTACCGCTTCCTCGAGCACTCGCAGCAGACCGAGCCCGGCGGTCGCGTCGACCATCGCTTCACCTACGAGCGGCCGGAAGCGCTCGGCGACGCGCGGGTGCGGCTGCGCCTGACGGTTGCCGGCGACGAGCTCATCGGCGTCACGCCGTTCGTTCACGTGCCGGAATCGTTCACGCGGCGCTACGCCGAGCTGCGCAGCGCCAACGATCTCGTCGCGCACCTCGCCGACATTGCCGCCGGGGTGCTGTACGGAATCGGCGGCTGCGTGCTCGCGGTGCTGTGGCTCGCGCGCCGGCGCGCGCTGGTGTTGCGCCCGGCGCTCGTCGCCGGGCTCTCGATCGGAGCGCTGCTCGCCGTCGCGTCGCTCGCAGCGGCGCCGGTGGCCTGGTTCGGCGCCGACACGACGCAGACGGCAGCGACGTTCTGGACACGCGAAATCGCCACCGCACTCTTGATCGCGATCGGAGGAGGGCTTGGCTACGCGCTCGCCTTCCTCGCCGCCGAGGGCCTGTCGCGAAGCGCGTTCCCGCGCCAGCCTCAGCTATGGCGACTGTGGTCGCGCGATGCGGCCGCGAGTCCGCAGGTGCTCGGCAGAACGCTCGGCGGCTACCTGTTCGTGCCGATCGAGCTCGCGCTGATCGCTGCGTTCTATTACGCGACCAATCGCTGGCTCGGCTGGTGGCAACCCTCCGAAGTCCTCACCGATCCCAGCGTTCTCGGCTCGGCGGTACCCGCGGCGACACCGATCGCGCTGTCGCTCGAAGCGGGGTTCATGGAGGAATGCGTGTTCCGCGCGATTCCACTCTCGCTCGGTGCGCTGATCGGAGCGCGGTTCGGCCGGCGCGGGCTCGGCATCGCGATCGCCGTCGTGCTGCAGGCGCTGATCTTCGGCTCGGCGCACGCGAACTATCCCGGCTTTCCGGCGTGGTCGCGCCCGGCCGAGCTGTTCGTCCCAGCCATTGTCTGGGCGCTCATCTTCCTGCGCTTCGGCCTGCTGCCGACGATCGTCCTGCACGCGTGCTTCGATCTGTCGCTGTTCTCGATCCCGCTCTTCCTGGTCGCCGCGCGAGGTGCCCAACTGCAGCAGGCGCTGGTGATCGCGGCGGCCGCGGTGCCGCTCGCGGTCGTGCTGTGGAGGAGGGTCCAGAACGGTGCATGGCGGCCGCTGCCCGATGCGCTCACGAACGGCGCGTGGCGCGCGCACCCCGCGGCAGCCGAATCCACGCCGCCGACCGCAGCGCTTTCGGCGGCCGGTGCGCTCTCGGCGCGATTCCAGCGCGCACTCCCCGCGCTCGGCGTCGCCGGGCTGATCGCGTGGGCGATTGCGACGCCGTTTCGCGCCGACGTGCCGCCGCTGACACTCGATCGCGCCGGCGCGATCCGCGCCGCCGATGCAGCGCTCGCGGCGCGCGGCGTGACGCTCACACCCGACTGGCATCGCTACGCCACGCCGAAGCTCGCGAGCGCCGATCCGCAGCAGTGGGCGTGGCATCGCTTCGTCTGGGACGAAGCGGGCCGCAGCACCTACCGCAAGCTCGTCGGCGGCATTCTGGCGCCGCCGGTGTGGGAGGTGCGCTACGCACGCTTCGACGGCGACGTCACGGAGCGGGCCGAGGAATGGCACATCGGCATCGACAACGACGGCAGCGTGCGAAGCTTCCTGCACGTTCTGCCCGAAGCGCGTCCGGGAGCGAGTCTTACGCTCGATGCCGCGCGCACGCTCGCCGCGCGCGAGCTCGGAGCGCAGTTCGGTGTCGACGCCGCGAAGCTGACACCGGTGGCGGCCGAAGAGCGGCAGCGACCGGCGCGCGTCGACTGGTCGTTCGTCTGGGGCGATCCGGGAATCGACGCCGGCAAAGGTGCCGAGGCGCGCTACGCGATTGCCATCGGCGGCGATCGGCCCACCGCGGCGGGCCGCTTCGTGCATCTGCCCGAGACGTGGCTCCGGAGCGAGCAGGCGCGAGACAACTGGCTGCAGATCCTCGAGCTCGGCACAGTCGCGGTGTTCGCGGCGGCCGCGCTCGCGGCGCTCGTCGTCGGCATCAGAAGCTGGATCGCGCGGCGCGTCGACAGCCGCGCGCTGAAACGTGCTGCCGCCATCACATTCGCACTCGTCGTGCTTGCCGGAGCGAACGGATGGCCGCAGGTCGCGATGGGGCTGTCGACCACGGACCCGGTCGCGGCGCAGGTCTCGATCAAGGTGCTCGCCGTGCTAGCGTCGGCGCTGGTGGCTGCGCTCGTCGTGGGCCTCTGCGCCGGCGTCGGCGGGTTCGGTGCGCGGACGCTGCCGCCGTTTGCAATCCGCGGCAGGGTCCCGGCGACCGCGGTCGCGATCGCCGCGGGCGCATTCGTCGTCGGGCTGCAGGCGGTACTGGCGGCGCTCGGCGGGCGCGATGTCCCGCTGTGGCCGGATCCCGAGTGGCGATCCGCCTGGTCGCCGTGGCTTGGCGCGGCGCTCTCCGGTGTCGCCTTCCTGATCACCGCCAGCGCCGAGCTCTTCGTCGTGCACGCCGCGTCGCTCCTCACGCGCGGCTGGACGCGGAGGGTGTGGCTCGCCGTCGCGATCGTCGTCGCCCTCGAGTGCGCGTTCGCACTCGCGCACGGGCGGAGCGCGCCCGTAGCATCGCTCGCGACCGGGCTCGCCGGCGGCATCGCGGCAGCGGCGGTGGTGATCCTCTTCCTGCGCTACGACCTGCGCTGGGTGCCGGCCTTCGCCGCCACCGTCGCGCTGCTCGACGGCTTCGCGCGCGCGCTGCGTGCCGATGCGCTCTCCTGGTTTGTCGTCGACGCAGCGGTCACGCTGTTCATCGCGTGGCGCACGACGGCGTGGCTGCACGCGCGATGGCCGGCTCCGGCTCCCGTGACGCTCGCTTCGGCTCCCGCGACGCATCCCGGGTGACTGGCGCGCGTCGCGTTCGG
>DASVWR010000002.1:0-8818 GCA_036393115.1 Casimicrobiaceae bacterium | reverse complement strand
TCGACGCGACGGGCGCCCTGCAGCACGACGCGGACGAACTGGCCGGGCTTGAGCGCGCCGTCGGCGTTGGGAAGCGTCGCCCGCATCTCGTAGGTTCCGGTCGACGGATTGACGCGCGTGTCGGCGAAGTTGATGCGCCCCTTGCGCGGGAACGACGATCCGTCGGAGAGGACGACCGTTACTTCATACGCGTTCTCCTTCGGGAGCTCGAGCTGGTGCGCGGCGACCGCGCGCTGCAGGCGCAGCTCCTCGTTCTCCGAGACGTTGAACACGACCCAGATCGGATCGGTCTGGGAAATCGTGGTCAGCAGCGTCTGATTCGCCGTGGCGAGGCTTCCCTCCGACTGCACGGCGCGGCTCGAGAGACCGGAGATCGGTGCGACGACGCGCGTGTAGCCGAGGTCGAGCTTGACCTCGTCGAGCTTCGCCTGCGCGGACTTGACGCCGGCTGCGGCGAGATCGGCGGCGGACGCCGCGTCGTCGGCCTCCTTCTGACCGATCGCCTTCTTCAGTGCGAGCGGCTGCAGGCGCGCGTTCTCGCGGTCGGCCTGCGCCTTCTGCGCCCTGGCGCGCGCGAGGTCGGCCTCGGCCGCCTCGACCTGCGCCCGGTAGGGCTTCGGGTCGATGACGAACAGCACCTGCCCGGCTTTCACCGGCGCGCCTTCGTCGTAGAGCCGTTTCTCGACGATGCCTGTCACCCGTGCGCGGACCTCGACGTCCTTCGAGCCGATCGTCTGGCCGACGTACTCGAAGCTGACCGGGATCGTTTCGACGGCGGCGTGCTCGATCGTGACGGCGGCCGGCGGGAAGCCATGGAAGCCTCCCTGGGAGCCGGCCTTGCCGCAGGCGGCGACGGCGAGCGTTATGGCGACGGCGGGCAACAGGCGAGCGATCGGACGTGAAGCGAGGCGCATGATACGGCTCCGGGAGGGCTTGAGCGGGCGACCGCGACGGCGCATGACGCGCATCCGCAGCGACGCCTTGCAGAAGTCGCGCAGGATACATACAATCGTGATTGTTTGTAAAGGGTCAGATTTCGCCCACCGACGGGAACCGATCGTGGTACGACGCACCAAGGAAGACGCTGCATTCACGCGCGAACAGCTGCTCGATGCTGCGGAACGCGTGTTCCGCGAGCGCGGCGTAGCCCACACCTCGCTCGCGGAGGTGGCGGCCGCGGCGGGCGTCACGCGCGGCGCCGTCTACTGGCACTTCCGCGACAAGTCCGATCTGTTCGACGCGATGTGCGAGCGCGCCCGCCTGCCGCTCGAAGCGATGCTCGACCGGGCGGGAACGACGACGCACGGCGATCCGCTCGCCGCGCTGCGCGAGCTCGCGCTGTTCGCGCTGTCGCGCCTCGCCACCGATTCGCGCGCGCAGGCGGTGTTCGAGGTCATGTTCCACAAGTGTGAACGCGCGCTCGAGATGGCCCCTGCCGACGAGCGCACGCAGCGCGAGCGCCGGCTCTGCCTCGTGCACGTCGAGGAGGTGATGCGCCAGGCGGTGGCTGCCGGTCAGCTCCCCGCCGACACCGACACGGCGCTCGCCACCGAGGCGATGCACGCCTACGTCGTCGGACTGATGAACGAGTGGGTGCTCGATCCCGGCGCGTGGGACCTGGCCGGGGGCGGGCCGGCGCTCGTCGATCTCTTCATTGCGGGGCTGCGCGCGGCACCGCCGCGCCGCCCCCTTCCGCGCCGTGATCCTTCCGTGCCGGCTCGGCCGCCAGATTCTCGCCGATGACCATGTACATCGCCGGCACCACGAACAGCGTGAACAGGGTGCCGATCGACAGCCCCGTCGCGACGACGAGTCCCATGTTGAAGCGGCTGGCTGCGCCGGCGCCGCTTGCCGTAATGAGCGGCACGACACCGAGCACCATCGCCGCGGTCGTCATCAGGATCGGGCGCAGGCGCAAGCCGGCGGCATGCTCGATCGCCTCGCGCTTGCTGCGCCCCGCGCGCTGCAGGTTGTTCGCGAATTCGACGATCAGGATGCCGTGCTTGGAGATCAGTCCGACCAGTGTGATCAGCCCGACCTCGGTGTAGATGTTGAGCGACGCGCCCCCGACGCCGAGGTTGATGAAGAGCAGCGCGCCCGAGATCGCCATCGGCACCGAGACCAGAATGACGATCGGATCGCGGAAGCTCTCGAACTGTGCCGCGAGCGCGAGATAGATGATGATGACCGCGAACAGGAAGGTGATGACGAGGCCGCCCGATTCCTGCTCGAACTGCCGCGACGGCCCCGAGTAGTCGTAGCTGTATCCGGCCGGCAGCGTGCGGTCGGCCAGTGCCTTCAGATCGGCGAGCGCCTGGCCCTGCGACACCGAGGGCACCGGCACGCCGGCGAGGGTCGCCGAATTGAGCTGCTGGAAATGGTTGATGCTCTCGGGCTGCGCCGCGGTTTCGAGATGCGCGACCGACGAGAGCGCGACGATCTCGCCGCTCGCGCTGCGCAGGTAATAGTGCTCGAGTTGCGCCGGATTCAGGCGGAATCGCTGCTCGACCTGCGGGATCACCTTGTACGACCGCCCGGAGAGCTCGAAAAAGTTGACGTAGCCGCCGCCCAGCATCCCCGACAGCGCATTGCCGATGTCCTGCATCGTCAGTCCGAGCTGCGCCGCCATGTTGCGGTCGATGACGATGCTGGTCTGCGGCAGGTCGACGCGCAGGTCGGATTGCAGAAATATGAACTCGCCGCTCGCGAGGGCCTGCTGCAGGAATCGCTGCGAAACGTCGTAGAGCCTTGCGATCGGCTCGGTGGTCGTCAGCACGAGCTGCACCGGAAGCCCGCGCGCCCCCGGGAGCGCCGGTGGCTGGAACAGTGCGATCTGCGCGCCGGCGATGTCATTGAGCTGTTGCTGGACGATGTACTGGAGCGTCGTCGCCGAGCGCTTGCGCTCGTTCCAGGGCTTCAGCACCATGCCGGCGACCACCTGCGACGGCGCATTGAGCTGGAACACGTGATCGGTCTCGGGAAACTTCCTGAATGCGCTGTAGACCGGATCGGCGAAGAGCTGGCGCTGCTCGAGCGTCGCGGTCGGGTTGTTGTACGACAACGCGATCAGAATCCCCTGATCCTCCTGCGGAGCGAGCTCGGACTTCGACGTCGAGTACAGGAAGCCGATCGAGCCGAGGATGATCACGGCCATGACGACGGTGACCGGAAGGTGGTCGAGCGATCCGTGCAGCGTGCGCTCGTAGCGGCCGCGCAGCCGCTCGAACGCCCGGTCGAGCGCGAGCACCAGCCGGTCCTGCCAGCGGTGGCTCTGCGCGCTCGGCGCGACGAGGAGACGCGAGCACATCATCGGCGAGAGCGTCAGCGCGACGATCGCCGATACGATGACGGTTCCCACCAGCGTGAACGCGAATTCGGTAAAGAGCGCGCCGGTGAGCCCGCCGAGGAAGCCGATCGGCACGTAGACCGCCACCAGGACGACCGCCATCGCGATGATCGGGTTCGCGAGCTCGCGCGCGGCGCGGATCGCCGCCTCGCGCCGCGGCATCCCCTCCTCGATGTGGCGGCTGACGTTCTCGACCACGATGATCGCGTCGTCGACGACAAGGCCGATCGCAAGCACGATCGCGAGGAGCGTCAGCAGATTGATCGAATAGCCGAGCGCCAGCATGACGGTGAAGGTGCCGACGATCGACAGCGGAATCGCGATCAGCGGAATCACGACCGAGCGCAGCGAGCCGAGGAACACGAAGACGACGATGGCGACGATCGAGATCGCCTCGAGCAGCGTCTTCACGACCTCGTCGATCGACGAATTGACGAAGCGCGTCGAGTCGTAGACGATGGTCCCGCCGAGGCCGGTCGGAAGCTGGGACTGGATGAGCGGAAACGCGCTGCGCACGCGCCCCATCACTTCGAGCAGGTTCGCCGCGGGGGCCACCTGGATGCCGATGTAGACGGCAGTCTTGCCGTCGAACGACACCGTCGTGTCGTAATCGTCGGCGCCGAGCGTCACGTCGGCGACGTCCGACAGGCGCACCACCTGGCCGTTGACCGACTTGACCACCATGTCGCGAAAGCCATCGAGCGACTTGAGGTCGGTGTTGGCCGCGAGGTTGATCTGCACCATCCGGCCGCGCGAGCTGCCGGTAGCGGCGAGAAAGTTGTTCGCGGCGAGCGCGGTGTAGACGTCGGCCGCGGTGAGGCCGCGCGCGGCGAGCCGCTGCGGATCGAGCCATGCGCGCAGCGCGAAGTTCTTCGCGCCCAGGATCTCGGCGGTCTGCACGCCTTCGATCGATTGCAGCTTCGGTTGCACCGCACGGATCAGGTAGTCGGTGATCTGATTGGGCTTCAGCACCTGGCTGTAGAACCCGATGTACATCGCATCGATCGTCTGACCGATCGATACCGTCAGCACCGGCCTCTCCGCCTGCGGCGGCAGCCGGTTCAGGACCGAGTTCACCTTGGTGTTGATCTCGGTCAGCGCCTTGTCCGGGTCGTAATTCAGGCGCAGGTTGGCCGTGATCGTGCTCGAGCCCTGGACGTTCGACGACGTCATGTAGTCGATGCCGTTCGCCTGTGCGATCGCGTTCTCGAGCGGCGTCGTGATGAAGCTCGCGACGACGTCCGCGCTGGCGCCCGGATATGCGGTCGAGACGGTAACCACGGCGTTCTGCGTGTACGGGTACTGCAGCACCGGCAAGAGCCCGACCGAGCGCAGCCCGAGCACCAGGATGACGAGGCTCACCACGGTCGCGAGGACCGGAAGCCTGATGAAGAGGTCGGTGAAACGCTTGTCCATGCCGATCGGTCGCCGCTTCGCCGTGCGCGATCAGTTGTCGTGAACGACAGGATTGGGGTTGTCGCTCGGCCGCAGGCTGTTGTTGACGACGAGCGGTGATCCGTTGCGGAGCTTGAGCTGCCCAGCCGTCACCACGGTCTCACCGGCCTTGAGTCCGGACACGATCGCGACCTGGTCGCCGCGCGTGAGGCCCGGCGTGACGAAGCGCTGCTCGGCGGTGAGGCGAGGCTTGCCGTCCGGGCCCTTGCCCGCGTCCCTGACGACGAACACCGTCGCCCCGTACGGGTTGTAGGTGATCGCCGCGTTCGGCAGCGTCACGTACTGGCGCGCCGCGCCGTTGCCGATGTGGACGATTGCGAACACGCCGGGCAGCAGGACGTCGGTCGGATTCGGGACGCGCGCGCGGACCTTCATGTTGCGCGTCGACGGGTCGACCTGGGGCTCGATCGCCGTCACCGTCGCTTCGAATGTCTTCCCCGGCACCGCGCTGGTCTCGAGCTGCGCCTGCGTGCCGATCGTCACCAGCTCGATCTGGTTCTGCGGCACCGTGAAGTCGACTTCCATCGGATCGAGCTTCTGCAGCGTCACGACGGCGGCCCCCGCGGCGAGAAACTGGCCGACGTCGACCTGCCGGATGCCGAGCCGGCCGGCGAACGGCGCGACGATCGTCTTCTGGGCGATCAGCGCCTTCTGCGCGGCGATCTGCGCCTCCGCGCTTTTCAGCGTCGCGAGGTCGGTGTCGACGACCGCCCTGGCGATCGCGCGCGCCTCGAGCTGGGCCTGGTCGCGCGCGAGCGTGACGCGTGCGAGCCCTGCCTGTGCCTCGAGCTGCGCGAGCTGGCCCTCGAGCGGCGCCGCGTTCAGCTCGACGAGATGCTGGCCCGCGCGAACCTTCGCGCCGGACTCGAAACGCACGGCGGTGACGAGGCCGCCCACCTCGGCGGAGAGCGCCGCCTGCTCGCTCGCGCGCAGGCTGCCGAGCGCCTCGATCACCGGTTGCCAGCTCGTCTGCTGCGCGACCACGGTGGCGACCGTTTGCGGCGGATTCGCCTGCCCCTTGATCGCCTTCGCGATCATCGTATTCTTGAAGTGGGTGAACCACGTCATGGCGCCGATCAGGATCGCGGCGATCACGAGCATGATGACCATGCGTTTGATGGTTCTTCCGGTCATCGGTCACTCCGTCGTTGCGGTTCTCTCACGTGCGGCGGGCATCGCGACGCTGCCGCCCACGGCCTGGAACAGCGCGGCGCTGTCGGCGAGTCGCTGGGACTGCGTCGCGATCACCGCGATCCGCGCTCGCTGCACCTGCTGCTGCGCGACGAGGAGCGCGAGGTAGCTCGCTCCACCGAGCTCGTACTGGTCGCGCGTCAGCGCGAGCGAACCGCCGGCTGCGGTATCGGCGGCGACCTCGGCTGCGAGGACCTTCGCATCGCCGTCGAGCGCACGCAGCGCATCGGCGACGTTGCGCAGCGCAGAGAGGACCGTCTCGCGGTAGTTCGCCCCTGCGGCCTGCAGGCCCGCCTGCGCGGCATCGGCGGCCGATTTCAACCCGGCGTTGAAGAGCGGCTGCGCAAGCTGGCCGGCGAGGCCCCACACGACGGAGCCCGGGCCGAACAGGGCCCCTGCCGTCAGCGCCTGCGCGCCGAGCGTCGCACTGAGGTTGACCTGCGGATAGAGGTCGGCCACGGCGACGCCGTACTGCGCGGTGGCGACATGGAGCAGAGCGGCGGAGGCCCGGATGTCGGGACGCTGGCGCACGAGGTCCGACGGCACGAGCACCGGCAGCGTATCCGGCAGCTCGAACTCGTCGAGCCTGAAGCGCGGCACGTCGCCAGCACCCGGCTCGCGTCCCGTCAGCGTCGCGAGCAGGTGATCGGCCTGCTCGATCCGCGTGTCGAGCGCGGGGAGCTGCGCGCGCGTCTGCTCGACCTCGGTTTCGAGCGCGAGCACGTCACCCCGGCTCGCCGCGCCGAGCTCGAAGCGTTTCTGCGCGATCGCGAGCTGCTGCTCCTCGGCGGCGAGGATCGACGCGGTGGATTCGCGTTGCGCCACGAGCCCGGCCTGGCTGAACGCGGTGGTGGCGATGTTCCCGGCGAGCGCGAGGCGCGCGGCCTCGAGCTGGAATCCCTGGTAATCCGCCCGCGCCGCGAGTGCCTCGAGCGCGCGGCGATTGGCCCCGAACAGATCGACGTTGTAGGCAACGGCGACGTTCGCGTTGTAGAGGCTGTAGATCGTCTGCCCGCCGTGCGACTGGCCGTTCCCGGCGGCGTTGATCTCGTTCCGGCTCGCGCCGAGCTTCCCGGTTACCGTCGGATACAGCGTCGAGCCGGCCTGTGCGTTGTAGGTTTCCCGCGCCTGGCGCAGCGTCGCCTGCGCCGCTTCGAGCGTCGGGTTGTGCAGTAGCGCCTCGTCGATCAGCGCATCGAGGCGCTTCGAGCCGAAGGCACGCCACCAGTCCGGCGCCACGCTCGCGACCGTCGCGAAGCGCTGCGCGCCGCCGAGCGGACCCGGTGCCGCGGTCGTCGCGGCGGGTAATGCTTCGCGCGTGTACCGCGGTTCGTGCGGCGCCGACGGGGCCGTGTAGTTCGGCCCGACGGTCGTGCAGCCGGCGATGAGCGCCGTGATGGCGAACGCAAACGCGCGATGCCGCGGTGCAGCCGACGGATGCATGTGTGAATTTGTAATTCGGTGAAAGCGAGCGTTCGGGTCGTCACGCACCCGCCGCGTCGCCGCGCAACGCCGCCATGATAATGCAGTGGGGTCGGGTGGTGCTCCCGCTTACCCGTTGAAGCTGCGAAGTCCCGGAAGATCGAGGACGGTGACGCCGCGGTAATCGATGCGCAGGAGTCCCGCCTGCTCGAGCACCTTGAGCGCGCGGTTGACGCGCTGGCGCGACAGCCCGACGAGCTGGCCGAGCTCTTCCTGCGACACCGGCAGCGAGTTGCCGACGCGCGGATAGAGGACCGGGTTGAAGAGCCCGGCGAGCGAGCGCGCGAGCTTAGCATCGGGGCCGAGCATTCGATCGTGCTCGACGAGCGCGATGAACTGCGCGAGTCGCTCGTTCAACTGCGCGATGATGAATCGATTGAACGCAACGCTGCCGTCGAGCAGCGCGAGGAACACCGCTTTCGGAACGTACGCGATCGCGCTCTCGCGCAGCGCGACGATCTCGTAGCGGCGCGGCTCGTCCTTCAACACCGAGCCCTCGCCGAACCAGCCGCCGGTTCCAATCCCGGTGTAGCTCGTCGGCTTGCCGTCGGTGGAGACGTTCGCCATCTTCACGAGGCCATCGATGACCCCGACCCAGTGCTCGACGCGCTCGCCGCGCCGGCATACGAGGCTGCCCGCCGGACAGATTCGCGTCAGGGTCTCCGCCTCGACGCGATGGCGCAGCGCTGCAGGCAGCGCCGCCATCCAGGTGCTGTCGTTCAGGAGATCGCCCAGGCTTCGCATCGGCCGATTGTCGGCCCGGCGACAACCGGGCGGGGCGCAAACGCTTACCTTGACGCGTCCCGGCCAGGGCCGACCCTAGACGATGGCCTGCACATGACCGAAGCCGAGCTCGCGGCGCAGGGTTCCGCAGATCTCGCCGTGCGTGCACCCGCTTTCGGCGGCGTCGACGACCTGCGCGAACACGTTCGCGCGCGGATCGCCGGCGGCGCGCGCGAGCGCATCGAGCGCATGCGCGACCGCCGATGCCGGGCGCGCCGCCTTCCACGCCGCGAACGCGTCGAGATGGGCGCGCATGCGCTGCGGATCCGGCTTGTCGAGCGCCGGGCGCGCGCGCGCGTCTTCGTCGGTGCGGTAGCGGTTGACGCCGACGACGGTCTGCTCGCCGCGCTCGATCTTCTCCTGGAAGCGGCGCGCCGAGTCGCCGATCATCGTCTGCACGAGGCCCGACTCGACCGCGCCGTACATGCCGCCGGCGTTCTCGACGACGGCGAGGCATTCGAGGATCCGCTTCTCCATCTCGTCGGTCAGCGTCTCGACGTAGTAGCTGCCGCCGAGCGGATCGATGACGTCGGTGAGGTGCGCCTCCTCGCGCAGGATGTT
>DASVWR010000001.1:0-20040 GCA_036393115.1 Casimicrobiaceae bacterium | reverse complement strand
CCGGACCACCCAAAGGGATTTCGATGGCGAGCGTAGGGGGAAACCGGCGGGTCACTTTCGGATTCGTCGATCGCGATGCATTCGACCTCGATTACGAGGACTATCACTGATCTATGACGATGCACAATCCTCCCCATCCGGGCGAGATTCTGCGTGATCTGTGCCTCAACCCGCTCGGCGTGTCGGTTACCGCGGCTGCCGAGGCGCTCGGGGTTAGCCGGAAGACACTCTCGTCGATCCTGAACAGCCGTGCGGGTATCAGCCCGGAAATGGCCGTCCGCCTTTCCATCGCATTCGATACATCGGCGGAGAGTTGGTTGAACCGGCAGCTTCAATACGACTTGTGGTTGGCCGAAAAACATCGGCGTCAACTTCGCGTTCGCAGACTCGCTGCCTAGAAACGCGAAATGATGCGATATTGGCGGGTCTATCAGAAGCAGACCTACCGACACGAAGTGCCGCGTGGCTACTTGTGCTCACCGAAGCGCAAGTCAGACGGCACCCCGAATGCTGATCATCTATTCGACCGCGGCTTCATTGGCTTCAGCGATCGGGGCGATGTTCTGATCTCTCCAGTTGCGCACCGAGAGTCACTCGCTCGATTGGGAATCGACCCTCGGAGCCCTCCGAACGTTGGCCAATTCTCGGAAGCGCAGAGGAGATATCTCGATTTCCACAGGGAAAACGTTCTGTTGCGATCGCGCTTCCTGGGCTGACGTGAGTGCGTCGCTCGCGGTGCACGCGGGATGAAGCTCCGTGCTCCGATCGACGCGGTCTGCTTCGACTGGGGCGGTACGCTGATGTCCGAGGCGGGCCCCGAGGAGCTGCCGATGGGGCTGTGGCCCGAGGTCTCGGCGATTCCGGGCGCGCGTGAATGCCTCGCCGCGCTCTACGGCTCTGCGCCGCTTTGCATCGCGACCAATGCGACGGTCTCGCGCCGCCCGATGATCGAGCGCGCACTGGCGCGCGCGGGCCTGGGCCACTACATCGCCAGGATCTTCTGCTACACCGAGCTCGGTTACCGCAAGAGCGAGCCCGGGTTCTGGCGCGCCGTCGAGTCCGCGCTCCAGGTGCCCGTTGCCCGCATCGCGATGGTCGGCGACTCGCTCGAGCACGACGTCCTCGCGCCACGCACGTTTGGCGTCCAGGCGGTGTGGTTCAACGAGGGCGGCGCGCGCACACAGGCGGATGCCGCCGTCGCCGAAGTGCGCTCGCTCGCCGAGTTCGCCGAGCTCGTTCGACGTGCGATCCGGACGAGGAGCCCGTGACCCGCAGTCCTCCCCTGATGCACGTACCGCCGTCCGTGCTGTTCGCGGTCGTATTCGGTGCGGGCCTCGGTCTGCAGCACCTCGTTCCGCTCGACAGCGAGGCACCGGGCGTCGCCACAACAAGCCGCGCCATCGGCGTCGCACTGCTTGTCTGCGGCGTGCTGCTCGGGCTCTATTGCGTCACGATGTTCGCATTTGCACGCACGACGGTGATTCCGCACGGCACCGCGTCGAAGCTGATGACGCAGGGACCTTATCGGTTCACGCGCAACCCGATGTATGTTGCCATGACGCTGGTCTATCTGGGTGCCGCCGGCGTGCTCGTCGAGGTGTGGCCGCTCGTGCTGTTGCCGATCGCGGTGGCCTTCGTCAATGGCATCGTGATTCCATACGAGGAAGCACGACTGCACGATCGGTTCGGCGACGCCTACGACGCGTATCGCGCGAGCGTCGGGCGCTGGGTATAGTCACGCGTCTGGAGGCCCCGATGGCATCGATCTCGATCTCGAAACGGCATTCGTTGACGCGGCGCAATGCACGCGACGCCGCCGAGCGCGTCGCGCAGGACCTGGAACAGCGCTTCGCCCTCGCGTGGTCCTGGGAGGGCGACGAAGTGGTGTTCGAGCGCGCCGGCCTGTCGGGCCGCATGCACGTCGGTGCGAAGGAGATCCGCCTCGACGTGAAGCTCGGGCTTCTCCTCTCGGCGCTCAAGCCTGCGATCGAGCGCGAGATCCACGTGCAGCTCGAGTCGCTCACGGTGACGCGCGAAGGCTGAGCCCCGCAACCAGCGGGGTCGCGTCCGACACGTTCGCGCGCTCGCTTACACCCCGGGATCGGGAAACGGCGCGTCCGAGCCGCCGACGATCGCGTCATGTACCGCGCGCTCGCGCGTCTCGATCGTGGCGAGGAACTCGACCGCTCCTCCCATGCGCGCGAATGCTTCGAACCCTCGCTCGAGAAAATCCTGCAGCGCGCCGAGCCCGGCGGCGTGGGCGGGCTTGTGCATGAGGCCGAGTGCCGTGCGTAGCATCGGCTTGTGGACGTAGCGATCGAGTGCCAGCCCCACGTCGCCTGCCATCCTGACTTGAAGGATGCGGCCGTCGTAGCGGCCCGCCGCGCGGTACGCGGCGCAGTACTGCGGAACGGTGAACGTCTCGGCAGCGACTTCGTCCCCTTCCGCATGCGTGGCAGCGGGAGTGTTCGCGCCGGAATCCGCACGTGCACGCGCAAGCTCGCGTCCGAGCGCTGCGTCGAGGTCGAACGAGAGCGCATTGAGCTCGACCGCGGTGGCGACGGTCGCGATCACCGCATTAGAAAGCAATCGCTTCATCAACGGCGCGACGCGCGCAAGATCGGCGTCGCGGCGCGCGAAATCCCCACCGCCGTAGAGATCGGACTCGAAGAAGCGGATCGCCGCAGCGTAGCGCGGCAGCGCTTCGAGATCGGCGTAGGTCCGACGCAGACGTCGCGCCTGCCAGCGTCCGATGGCGGCGTGAAGGCGCGCGACGCCGGGATCGGCAGCGCGGGCGGCATGGTGGCCGGCGAGGCGCTCGAGCGCGGCGAGTAATGCGGATGCAGGGTCTTCGGGAGAGAGGCGCGGCATCGTTGCAGGGTCTTCTGAAAGCGTACCACGGGGATTAGATTGCACCCTCTACCGTTCGCGGCCTATCGTGGCGAACAGCGAGCCCGCACCGCCCGAGCGGTAGCACGAGGCCCGCACGCTGCGTCGAATCCCCCGATGAACCCTGCCCGCCGCCGCCTGATCTTTGCCGGAATCGCCGGCGCAGTCCTGCTTGGCCTCGCACGCGTGGTCGAGCGACCATCGGGCCCGGCGAACGCCGAAGCGCAGCATGCGGTCGGCGCACTCTCGGCGGACGGCGCCGACGTGATGCGCGTACTCGCACCCGCGCTCCTCGCCGGCGCGCTGCCGCGCGATCGCGCTACGCGCGCACGCGCGCTCGACGAGACACTCGCGGGCATCGCGACGGCAATCGAGGGCCTCGCACCGATCGCGCGTGAGGAGCTCGGCTCGCTCTTCGCCCTCCTCGCCTGGGCGCCGCTGCGCTGGGCTCTCGGCGGATCGTTGGTATCGCTGCGTACGATGACCTCGACCGACGCCGATGCCCTCCTCGAAAGCTTGCGCGCGAGCCGCTGGGCGAGGAAGCGCGCCGCGTACGACGCGCTGCATCAGCTTACCTTTGCGGCGTGGTACGCGAATCCGCTGTCGTGGCCTGCGGTCGGCTATCCCGGACCTCCGGAGTTGTCATGACTTCGATCGTCGATCCGATCCGCACGGGACTCGCCGCAGGCTGGAACGTGATCGACGCATCGCGCGCGACGAAGGACCTGACGCTCGAAGCCGACGTCGCGATCGTCGGCACCGGCGCCGGCGGCGGCACCACGGCGGAGATCCTCACGCAGTCCGGCCTCTCCGTGGTGATGATCGAGGAGGGTCCGCTCAAGTCGTCGACGGACTTCCACATGCGCGAGGACGAGGCGTATCGCGATCTCTATCAGGAGGAAGCGGCGCGGCGCACGTCCGACCGTGCGATCGGCATCCTGCAGGGGCGCTGCGTCGGCGGTGGCACGACGGTCAACTGGACGAGCTCGTTTCGCACGCCGCCGGCGACGCTCGAGCACTGGCGCACGAAGTGGGGAATCGAAGGCTTCCAGCCGGGCGACCTCGAGCCGTGGTTCGAGCGCGCCGAGGGGCGGGTCGGCGTCGTCTCCTGGGGAGAGCCGCCGAATGCGAACAACGCCGCGCTGGCGCTCGGCGCCGAGCGGCTCGGACTCGCGCATGGTTCGATCCGGCGCAACGTCCGCGGCTGCTGGAACCTCGGTTACTGCGGCATGGGTTGTCCGACCAACGCCAAGCAGTCGATGCTGGTGACGACGATTCCGGCAGCACTCGCCGGCGGGGCGACGCTCGTCACGCGTGCACGCGCGCAGCGCTTCGTCGTCGCCGGCGACCGCGTCACGACGCTCGAGTGCCGCGCGATGGATTCCTCGGGTACCGTCCCGTCGGGCGCGCGGATCACCGTCCATGCGCGAGCGTTCGTCGGCGCCGCCGGTGCGATCGGCACGCCTGCGCTGCTGCTGCGAAGCGGCATCCCCGATCCTTACGGCATCCTCGGCCTGCGCACGTTCCTGCACCCGACCGTGGTATCGGTCGCCGAGATGCGCGAACCGATCGACGCCTTCCGCGGCGCACCGCAAACGGTCTACTCGGACGAGTATCTCGACCGGGCCGCGCCGGACGGACCGGTCGGCTTCAAGCTCGAAGTGCCGCCGATCCACCCGGTGCTCGCGGCGATCACGCTGCCCGGGCACGGCGAAGCGCATGCGGCGTGGATGCGGGACCTGCCGAAGCTGCAGGTGGTGATCGCGCTGGTGCGCGACGGCTTCCATCCGCAATCGGAGGGCGGGCGCGTGAGGCTCGCCGGCGACGGCTCGCCGATCCTCGACTACCCGCTGACGCCGTATCTCTTCGACGGCATGCGCAGGGCGTTCGCAGCGATGGCGCGCATCCAGTTCGCCGCGGGTGCGACGCGCGTGATGCCGATCCATGGCAGCGGAACGGCTTATCCGGACGAGGCGGCGGCGACGAAGGCGATCGCGGCGTTCGAGTTGCGGCCGCAGGCGACCCCGGTCTTCTCGGCGCACGTGATGGGAGGCGCAGCCTTCGGGCCCGATCCGAAGCGTGCGGTGGTCGATCTCGACGGGCGCCATCACCAGCTCGCCAACCTCTACGTCTTCGACGCGTCGCTCTTTCCGACGTCGATCGGCGCCAACCCGCAGATCTCGATCTACGCGATCACCGCGAAGCTCGCGAGCACGCTCGCGACGCGGATGCGCGCGTGACGCGGGTGCGCATCCGATGCGGATGCGGGCCTGACGCGGTTGCGCGCCTGATCGCGCTAGCCGGTTGCGATTAGTGTGACCGCTCTAGCGCCCGCGCGTAGCCTCGATCGCGTCCACCCGATGGCTGATCCGATCAGACAGGAGATATCGATGAACGCTGTGACCCGTTCGCATCTTGCAACCCTCCGCAACCCGTGGCTCGAAGCGCCGCGCAGGGTGTGGCTCGCGTCGCTCGGCGCCGCAGCCGTCACGCGCCGCTGGGCCGGCAGCGAAGCCGCCCCGATGTTCAGGAGCCTCGTCCGCCAGGGCGAAGCCCTCGAGTCGCTCGTGCTGCGCGACGTGGGCGCACGCGTCAAGGCTTCTGTCGAGCACGCGCGCAAGCTCGCCGGCGAGGTGCAGAAGAGCGCAGGGAGCACGCTGCAGCGTTTCGCGCGGCGCCCGCAGGCGGCCGTGAAGGCCACGCGCGCCTCACCCGCGAAGAAGGCTCCGACCCGCGCGGCCACCGGCCGCGGCCGGCGCGCTTCGCGACGCACGAAGGCGTAGCGCTTCGGCTACCATTGCGACGGCGGCGACCCTCGTCCGGGGTCGCGTCGGTTCGCAATGAACGTGGAGCACGATGACGACTGACCGCGCGCAGCGATCGCGCAGCACAGGGGCGCCCGCAACCGGCGCCCCTGTACGCATCGGCGTGGCCCTCGCCGGCGGCGGTCCGCTCGGCGGCATCTACGAGATCGGCGCGCTGGTGGCGCTCGGCGACTCGATCGAGGGCCTCGACTTCGGCGCTCT
Organism: Casimicrobiaceae bacterium; assembly: GCA_036393115.1. Lineage (GTDB taxonomy): Bacteria > Pseudomonadota > Gammaproteobacteria > Burkholderiales > Casimicrobiaceae > VBCG01. The sequence continues at coordinate 14,125 of DASVWR010000001.1, read as the reverse complement.
CGACGTCTGCGTCGGCGTGTCGTCGGGGGGCTTCGTCGCGGCCGGGCTCGCGAATGGCATTTCGCCGGCGCAGATGTACCGCCTGTTCATCGATGGCGGCCGCCACGACGCGCTGACGCCCGACCTGTTCCTGAAGCCGGCGCTGCGCGAATTCGGCCGGCGCGCGGCGAGCCTGCCGCGCCTGTCGTGGCGCGCGCTGCGCCAGTTCCTGCGCGACCCGGCGCGACGCGGCGCCCTCGAGGCCCTCGCGACGCTCGCGTACGCGATGCCCACGGGTCTGTTCGACAACCGCGCGATCGAGACCTTTCTCGCGCAGCTCTTCGCGGCGCCGGGCCGCACCAACGACTTCCGGCGCCTGCGCCACCGGCTCTTCATCGTCGCGACCAACCTCGATTCCGGGCAACCGGTCGCGTTCGGCGGTCCCGGTTACGAGCACGTGCCGATCTCGCGCGCGATCGAAGCCTCGGCGGCGCTGCCGGGCCTGTTTCCTCCGGTCGAAGTCGATGGCACGCACTACGTCGACGGCGCGCTCAACAAGACGCTGAACGCGTCGCTCGCACTCGACGTCGGCCTCGACCTTCTCGTCTGCATCAATCCCCTCGTCCCGCTCGACGCGCGGTCGGCGTGGCGTCGCGGGAGGCTGTCGGTGAAGCGCCTCGCGCGCGGCGGGCTGCCGCTCGTGCTGTCGCAGACCTTCCGCGCGGTCATCCACTCGCGGATGCAGGCGGGGATGGACCGCTATGCGGCGCGCTACCCCGGCACCGACATCATGCTGTTCGAGCCCGCGCCGGAGGACGTCGAGATGTTCTTCGCGCGCATCTTCAGCTACTCGCAGCGCCGGCGCCTCTGCGCGGTCGCGTTCGAATCGGTGCGCGCGCAGCTCCGCGCGAGGCGCGCCGAGCTCGCGCCGAGGCTCGCGCGGCACGGGCTCTCGCTGCGCGACGCCCGCCTCGACGATCCGACGCGCGAAATCGCCGCGGCGCTCGCCGATCCACGCCCGCTCCACGCGGGCCGCCGGCGCAACGCCGGCCTGCGTACGGTGCGGCGCGATCTCGAATTCGTCCTGCGCCACCTCGAGCGCGAGGTCGAGGTCCTCCGCGCTCTTCGCTGAAGCGACGGCCGATGCCGCGCAAGCCCCCTCGGCGCACCCGCGAGCGGATCGTCGAGACCGCGCTCGTCCTGTTCAACCGCGACGGCGAGCCGCACGTCACGACGGCGCATATCGCCGACGAGATGAACATCAGCCCCGGCAATCTCTACTACCACTTCCGCAACAAGGAGGAGATCGCGGGCGAGCTCTACGCCGCCTTCGAGCGCGCCGTGCTGCCGCTGCTGACGACCCCTGAGAACCGCTCGCCCGGCATCGAGGACCTGTGGCTGCTGCTGCATCTCCTGTTCGAGCGCATGTGGGCGCACCGCTTCCTCTATCGCGACCTCGACGACATCACGTCGCGCCACCCGGCGATCGGGCAGGGGATCGCGGCGCTGCACCAGCGGCTGCGCGACCTGATCGTCGCGATCTGCGAAGCACTCCGCGCCGACGGCGTCCTCTGCGCCGACGATCGCGCGATCGACGCGCTTGCGACGAATGTCGTCGTCGTCGCGACCTGCTGGATGTCGTTTCAGCGCGTACTATCGCGCGGGCTGGGCGCTCGTGCCGTGCCCGGCGACGATCCGGCCGCGATGCATTTCGAGCGCGCGGCCGCGCAGGTGCTCGCACTGATCGCGCCGTTCCTGCGCGAGCGCGAGCGCGCGCATCTCGAGCGACTGTCGGAACAATACCTGTAACGGAGAGTGAGATGGCGAAAGCGTGGGTCAGGTTTCCGTACGCGGATCCCGCGTACCGCTACGATGGTGCGGCATTGAAGAAGGCGTGGCCGCGGCTGCACAGGGGCGACTGCGAGCCGTACCCGAAGGATGCTGCCGCCGCCGACGCATGGCGGCACTATCACGCCGGCGACTTCCACGCCGCGGTGCGGACTGGCAACGACGCCGGCGGCGCCGGCGTCAACGCCGCGGTCAAGGCGCAGTGCGTGTACGCGCACTACCTCGAGCGCGACGCGAAAACGAAGCTCGCGCTCTTCGATCAGGCGGCAAAATGGGCCGAGGCGCACCGTCGCGAAGCGCCGGACGATGCCAACGCGCACTACCTCGTCGCCTACGCGCTCGGCCGCTACGGACAGACGATCTCGGTCGCGAAGGCGCTCGCGCAGGGGATGGGCGCGCGCATCCGCGAGGCGCTCGAGCGCGCGCTCGAGCTCGATCCGAAGCACGCCGAGGCCGCAACCGCCTTCGGTGCCTATCAGGCCGAGGTCATCGGCAAGGTCGGTGCGCTCGTCGCCGGGCTCACCTATGGTGCGAAGAAGGATGCGGCGCTGGCGCAATTCGAGCGCGCGACGAAGCTCTTCCCCGAGTCGCCGATCGTGCGCATCGAGCACGCGAACGGGTTGCTGCTGCTGTTCGGCAATGCCCGCCTTGCCGAAGCGACGAAGCTCTACGAGGCGGCCGCGAAGCTCACGCCCGCGGATGCGATGGAGAAGCTCGACGTGATGCACGCGAAGGACGAGCTCGCGTAATGGTCGCTGCGCGCGCGGTCACTGCACGCGCGGCGACTGCGGGGTCGAGATCGCCGTCGCGCGGCCACGGGCTCATCAGCGTGGTGAGGACGAGCTGCTCGAATTGCTCGCCGAAGCCTTCGGTGATGCGCGCGGGATCCGGACATAGCTTCCGGTCGGTCGCCACACCGAACTGCACGCGCCCGTCGTAGGAGAGGATCGAGACGCCCATGCCGATGTCGCCGGCCTGCGGCACCCAGAACATCAGGCTGTCGATCCGGCTCCCGGCGAGGTAAAGCGGCTCTTTCGGCCCCGGTACATTCGTCATCACCGCCGACGCGTTGCGCGCGAGCGCGGCGAGAAGCGCCTCCTGCAGGATGCGCGGCCCGGCACCCATCGCGGCGAGGAGCCCCAGCGCAAGGATCGGCTGCTGACTCCCCTTCAACGCGTTCATGTGCGCGCGCACCGCGTACAGGCGCTCGATCGGATTCTCCACGCCGACCGGCAGCTCGAGGAACACGAGCCCGAAGCGGTTGCCGAGGCGCCACGCCTGCTCGGCCGGCCGCAGGTTGACCGGAACCAGCGCGCGGATCATCACGTCAGTCGTGACGTCACCCTTCGCGCGGAGGTATGCGCGAAGCGCCCCTGCTGCGCAGGCGAGGAGCATGTCGTTGACCGACGCGCCGAGCGCGCGCCCGACGGTCTTCACTTCGTCGAGCGGGAGCGGCGCCGCCCACGCGACGCGCTTGGCTCCTCCCGGCACGCCCTTGAAGCGCGTCGGCGTGTCCTGCGCCATCAGCGCGAGGCGCGCGATCTCGACCGCGAACTCGCCGCCCCGCTCGGCGAGCACCGCCGCCTTCTCCGGGTCCTGCCACAGCGCCGCTCCTTCGTCGATCAGCGCGGTGCCGACGCGGCGCGCGAGGGCGAGCGCGCCGCTGACCGGGGCGAGGAGGGTGGCGAGGGGGTCGTCGTCCGCGCTCCGCTTCGCGCGCGGGGCGAACGGCATCGCGGGCGGCCCGTCGGCGCCGGCGTCGGTCATCGACAGCATGACGCGCACGAGCGCGATGCCGTCGGCGTAGCAGTGATGAATGCGCATGACGATCGCGCTGCCGCCGGCGTAGTTCTCGACCAGGTGGAATTGCCAGCGCGGCCGCACCGGGTCGAGCGGCGTCGACATCAGCTTCGACACCAGCGCCTGCAGCTCGCGCGGTCCCGCCCGTCCCGGCAGCGCGACGCCGACGACGTGGCCTTCGAGATCGACAGCGGCGTCGGCTTCCCAGAATGAGACGGCGACCGTCTCGACCGGGCGCTGCCGGAAGCGCGGAAAGACGAGGAAGCGCCTCGCGATCACTTCGCGCAGGCGCCCGATGTCGATCCGCGTGCGGAAGAACAGCACGCCGCAGATCATCATCAGGTTGCCCGGAGAATCCATCCGCAGCCACGCGGTGTCGACAGCGGAGATCCGTTGGCGCTTCATCTGGGCAGGGGCAAGCCGGGACGGGGAAACCCGGGACGTACCACGTTTTCCAGTACGATCTTACCGCGGTAGTTCATACTCATGAAAAACGTGGTACGTCCCGGTTTTGCCGTCTTCCCGAAGGAGAAGCGTCCATGCCCACCGCAGCGAAGAAGGGCGCGGCAAAGAGCGCCGCAGCGAAGACGTCCACTGGCGACGATCTCGCCACGCGGTTCAAGCGCGCGGCGGCCGCGGCGAAGCAGACGAAGAAGCGTCCCGACAACGCGACGCTCCTCAAGCTCTACGCGTACTACAAGCAGGCAACCGATGGGGACGTCGCGGGCACGCGTCCGGGCGGCTTCGATTTCGTCGCCGGAGCGAAGTTCGACGCGTGGTCGAAGCTGAAAGGAATGGCGGCCGCCGACGCGATGACGAACTACATCAAACAGGTCGAGCGGCTGAACCGCGACTAGGCGGGCTCTGCACGACGGGGACGAATCCCGTTTCCGCAGAGCGTCCCTAGCCAGCGATCGGCCGCTTCGCGCGGCGCGTGGTCTTCGGCTGCGACTTCGACGCGGCCCGCGCGCCACGACGCGACGGCTTCGCGGCTGTACCGGCGCCCGAGCGGGCCTTCACGAGCTCGTTCACCGCTTCGGCGAGGGCGTCGACCCGCGCGCTGAGGCGCTCGACGTCGGCCTGCGTGTGAACGCCGAGTCGCGAGAGTGCGCGCGCGACGCGATCCTCGAAGACACTCTCGAGGCGATCCCAGGTTCCTCCCGCCATTTTCTGCATCTCCTTCGCCCGCGACTGCGCGGCGCTGCGGGCAGCATGCGCGGTCTCCGCGGCAGCACGGCGCGTCTTCGACTCCACCGACTCGCCCTGCTTCACCAGCGCGTCGAACATCTTGCGGCCTTCGGCCTGGGCGCGCACGAAGGCTCCGAGGCCGGCAAGCCAGATCTGGCGCGATGAGTCGAGGATCGACGCGGCGCCCGGGGTCCCACCCGCCTTTTCCGCGGACCCGGATCCCGCGTCACCGGATTGGTTCGCACCACCGTCCGCTCGCCGCGCGGCTGCCCGCGCCCTGGCCTTCTTCAGCATGTTGCCCCCGCATGATCGCCGTCAAAACGATTCTAAGCGACGGCGATAGAGTACGCACTCTAAAGCGGGCTCGGGGACGCTGCGGAGGCAGGAGTCGCAAGTACAATCGCGCGCGTCCCCACGGGAGACAGCCATGGCCTCGTTCGTCACCGGCGGCACCGGCTTCATCGGCCGGCACCTGATCGTCGATCTGCTTCGTCGCCCCGGCCCGATCTACCTGCTGGTGCGCAAGAGCTCGCTGCCACGGCTCGCGAAGCTACGCAAGGCATGGGGCGTCGACGACAAGCGCGTGATCGCGGTCATCGGCGACATCGAGAAGCCCGGCCTTGGCATCGCTGCGGCAGATCTCCGCAAGCTCAAGGGGAAGATCGATCACCTGTTCCATCTCGCCGCGATCTACGACCTCGCTGCAAGCGCCGAATCGCAGCACCTCGCCAACGTCGAAGGCACGCGCAACGTGGTCCAGTTCGCCAACGCGATCGGGGTCGGCTGCATGCACCATGTGAGCTCGATCGCCGCGGCGGGTCTCTACGACGGCGTGTTCCGCGAGGACATGTTCGAGGAGGCCGAGGAGCTCGACCACCCCTACTTCCGCACCAAGCACGACGCCGAGGGCATCGTCAGGAACGAGTGCCGGCGGCCGTTTCGCATCTATCGGCCTGGATTCGTGGTCGGCCACTCGAAGACCGGCGAGATCGACAAGGTCGACGGGCCGTACTACTTCTTCAAGGCGATCCAGAAGATGCGTGCGCTGCTGCCGCAGTGGATGCCGACGATCGGAATCGAGGGCGGTCGCGTCAACATCGTCCCGGTCGACTTCGTCGCGGCGGCGATCGATCACATCGCGCACAAGCGCGGCCTCGACGGCAAGTGCTTCCATCTCACCGATCCCCACCCGTACCGGATCGGCGAGGTGCTGAACATCTTCGCGTCAGCGGCCCATGCGCCGAAGATGACGATGCGGGTCAACGCGCGCATGTTCGGCTTCATTCCCGCGCCGATCCTCTACGGGCTGGGGTCGCTCGCCCCGGTGAAGCGCGCGACCAAGGTGGTGCTCTCCGACCTCGGCATCCCGCGCGATGTCCTCGGCTTCGTCAACTGGCCGACGCGCTACGACAACCGCGTGGCGGCGAAGGCGCTCAAGGGCTCGGGCATCGAAGTGCCGAACCTGCAGTCGTACGCGGCCAAGCTGTGGGACTACTGGGAGCGCCACCTCGATCCCGATCTCTTCGTCGACCGCAGCCTCGCCGGCCGCGTGAAGGGAAAGGTCGTCGTCGTTACCGGCGCGTCGTCGGGGATCGGGCACGCGACGGCGCTGAAGCTCGGCGAGGCGGGCGCGAAGGTTGTGCTCGTCGCGCGCGGCGAGGAGAGGCTCGCCGAGACGAAGGCCGAGATCGAGAAGCTGGGCGGCACCGCCTACGCCTGCCCCGCCGATCTCGCCGACCTCGCGTCGTGCGACGCGCTGGTGAAGCGCGTCATGAAGGAGCACGGCGGCTGCGATTACCTCGTCAACAACGCAGGGCGGTCGATCCGCCGCGGCATCGTCAATTCGTTCGATCGCTTCCACGATTTCGAGCGCACGATGCAGCTCAACTACTTCGGCGCGATCCGCCTCATCATGGGCTTCCTGCCCGGCATGATCGCGCGCAAGCACGGACACATCATCAATATCTCGTCGATCGGCGTGCTGTCGAACGCCCCGCGCTTCTCGGCTTACGTCGCGTCGAAATCGGCCCTCGACTCGTTCTCGGCCTGCGCCGCGTCCGAGCTCCTCGACAGCAACATCCATTTCACGACGATCAACATGCCGCTCGTGCGCACGCCGATGATCGCCCCGACGCGGATCTACGAAAGCGTGCCGACGCTCTCACCCGAGGAGGCCGCCGGACTCGTCGTCGACGCGATCGTGCGCAGGCCGGTGCGCATCGCGACCCGCCTCGGCGTGTTCGGTGCTGTCTGCCATGCGGTCGCGCCGAAGGTGACGCAGGTGCTGCTCAACACCGCCTACAACATGTTCCCCGATTCGGCCGCGGCGAAGGGGAAGAAGGAAGGCGAGCCGCAGCAGCTCTCGCCCGAGCAGATCGCCTTCGCGCAACTTACGCAAGGCATTCACTGGTAAGCGCGCGCCGCATCGGCGCCGGTTTGCGGGCGGCGCGCTGCGGCGATCTCGGCCTCGACCCGCGCGAAGACGGCGGGCTCGCCGAGCAGCGCGTTGTGGCCGATACCGACGAGCGGCACCTCGATGCTGCCGCGAAGGCGCGCCGACATCTGCGGCACGACCATCGAGTCGTGCCACGACCACAGCGACACGATCCGGACCGGCGGCAGCGGCTCGCGCTCGAGCGCAGCGAGCCAGGCGCTGCCCGGCCGAATCTGCGCGAGCGACGTTCCGATGCCGAGCCAAGCCTCGACGCTGCCGTGGTGCGGCGTTCCGATCGTCACGAGTCTCGCCACACGGGCCGCGCCGCAGCGCCGCAGATACGCGCGCGCGACGAGGCCGCCCATGCTGTGCGCGACGATCATCACTTGCGTGGCGCCGGTCGCATTCAGGATGCGATCGATCGTCGCCTCGACCTGCGCGGCGAAGAGCTCGATCGACGCGAGCGGCGGACCGTACGAAAGCGCGTAAACGCCGCCGATGCCGCGTAACGCGAGGTGCCGCGCGAGCCCGTGCCAGACACCGGCGTTGCAGAGCACGCCGTGCAGCAGGAGCACAGGCACGTCGGTGTGCTCGGGCAGCGGGTCGGGGACAAGCCAGCGATAGAGCATCATCCGCGGCGCCGATCCGGCGAGTGCAAGGTATTCGCGCCAGACGAGGCGCAGCGTCGCGACGGGCGTGATGCGCATCGCCGGTGGGCGGGGCGTGCGGAAGAGCCACGCGATCGCGAAGTAGATCGCGGTCAGCACGGCGACCGCGCCGAAATACCACGCGATCGCGCCGGCGATCCAGGCGGCAGCGTTGCCGCCGCTCGCGATCGCGTGCGCCGCATCGGCGGCCCAGGCAATCACCGCGATCGACAGCGCCACCCACAGCGTGACTGCGGTCCACACGTTCGGCGCTCAGGCAGCGCCACCGACGACTCCGGTGCGTGCGCGCAGCGCGCGCAGTGCCGCCACCGCATTGCCGGGATCGATCGCGAGGAGGACGCCGGAAAGCGGCGTGCGGATGCGCGCCAGTGCCTCGCCGCCGGCCCACAGCGCGACGGCAGGCGGCAACTGGCGGCGCAGCGTCGCCAGAGCGTCGCCGGCCTGGCGCAGCGGAAAGGCCGACGAGAACGACAAGGCGACGACGTCGCTGCGATGCGCGAGGGCAGCGCGGCGGATCTCTTCGAGCGGCACTTGCGTGCCGAGCGACACGCATCGCGCACCCTCCGACGCGAGCGCCGCTTCGGCGACGAGGAGGCCGAGCCCGTGCGGCTCGCCGGCGAGCGTCGCGAGGAGGATGCGCGGACCGTTGCGCGGCCGCGGCAACGCGTGCAACGCTGCCCGCAGCACCGACTGCGCCTCCTCGCTGTAGAGGTGCTCCTCGAACACGTCGAGCTCGCCGCGGATCCATGCCGCGCCGATCGCGTGGTTGAGCGGCCCGATCGTCTCGAGTGCGAAGCGCTGCAGCCCCTGGCGCGAAAGCGCGGTCGTCAGCGCGTCACGCAGGCCGCCGACATCGGCCGCGCGGACGAGCGCAAGCACGTCGCGCTCCATCGCCGGGGGCGCCGCCTCGACACGCGCCGGCGCATGCGTGTCGGCGAGCGCGTTCAGCTCGGCGAGCGAGAGGCCGACGATTCTTCCCGGCCGCATGCCGACGTCCATCAGCCGCTTGATCGCGCGCAGCTTCGCCATCTGCGCCGGCGTGTACAGGCGCTCGCCGTTGCCGTCGCGAACCGGCTGCGGAAAGCCGTAACGCCGCTCCCACATGCGCAGAACGTCCTTCGACAGTCCGGTCTCGCGCTCGACGCTGCTGATCCCGAGGCCGGCGTCGACCTCCGATTCGATGGTGGTGCTCGGTGGGTACATGGAGGCGCCGCGTCAGTCCCGGCGATCGTACCTCAGATGCGCAGAAGCTCGATCGCCCGCAGCACGAGCGCGATCCCGTTCGCGACGAGGAGCCCGGCGATCAGTTTCAGCACGTTCTGGCGTGAGAGTGCGTGATGCAGGCGATTGCCGAGCCGCAGCCCGCCCACCATCACCGGCAGCAGCACGAGCACAACGACGAGAAGCTCGGCGTGGAGCAGGAGCCCCGTCACGACGAAAAGCCCGAAGCGGATCCACACGCTCGCCGTGACGATGATCGCCGACGTCGCGCGCAGCGCAGCCTTGTCGCCGATGCGCGCCGACAGGTACACGATGTAGATCGGCCCGCCGGTGCCGAACAGCACCGAGAACACTCCGCCGACGATGCCGATCGGCCATGCGGCCCAGCCGGGCGCGCGTGTGAACTGGCGCGGTCCGATCAGCACCCAGGCGCCGTAGGCCGCGACGAAGATGCCGAGCGCGAGGAGCGCCGGCGCGCGTGGCAGATGCAGCAGCAGCGTTCCGCCGAGCGCGATGCCGACGACGATTGCGGGCAGTATGCGCGCGACCTCCTTCCACCACGCGAGCCGGCGCAACCGCAGGCTCGTCGTCGTCGCCGCGAGGACGTCGAGCGATGTTGCGAGCGGGACGGTGAACGTGAGCGGGAAGATGTGTGCGAGCGCCGGCACGGTGATGATCGACGAGCCGAAGCCCGTCGCACCGAACACCGTGTAGGCGAGCAGGACGATGGCCGGCAGCGCGACGAGGACGTACCACGGCAGGTCGAGAAGCGGCTGCGCGAGCGACATGCTGGAAGGCTCCCGGGCGCCGCCGGGTCGGTTTCGGGCCGACCGCACCAGCTTGGCAGCCGGATCGACGTTATAATTGCCGGTTGTGGCGAGCTAGCTCAGCTGGTTAGAGCAGAGGAATCATAATCCTTTGGTCGGGGGTTCGAGTCCCTCGCTCGCTACCACTTTCCCCATCGTGCGGACCGCCGCGTCAGTCCGCCGCGCCGCCCGCGCGCCGCTTGAAGAGGTAGGGCCGCGCCCGGTGGCGCTCGACGTAGGCATTGAGGAGCGCCTGGCACTCGGCTTCGAGGACCCCGCCCAGGAAGACCAGCTTCCTCATCCGGTAGTACGGAGTGACTTCGACCGTCGCGTGGGTTGCGGAGAGCGAATCGCTCGCCCCCCAGACGATGCGATCGATTGCGCTGTAGACGATGACGCCGAGACACATCGCGCACGGCTCCATCGTCGTGTAAACGGTGCATCGGTGTCGCCGATCCCACAGTAGATGCGGAATGCGTGCGACTGCCACATGCTCGGCATGAAAGAGGTCGTTGTGCATCGAGTCGACGGCGTTGCGACCCGTGCTGACGATCTCGCCGTCGTGCACCACCACGGCACCGACCGGAATGTTCCCTTCATCGAGCGCGATCCGGGCTTCTGCGAGTGCTGCCCGCATGAAGCGCTCGTGCGAGTGATGCTCCTCCAGCGGGTGTGCGATGTCGTTGCCCATCCTAGACGCAATCGGCGCCGCTCGAGCCAAGGAAGCGCGCGACGGCTTCCTCGAACGCCGCCGGCTGCTCGACGTTCGACAGGTGCGCCGCGTCGAGCACGGTGATCGTCGAGCCGGGAATCGCGGCGTGGATCGCGCGACCGGCTTCCGGCGGCGTCGACGGATCGTTGGCACCGACGATGACGAGCGCCGGGTTGCGGATCGCACGGATCGACTCGCGCTGGTCCATGTCGCGGATCGCCTCGCAGCAGCCGACGTAGCCGTCGACCGACGTGCGGCGGATCATCGCCCGGATCCGATCGATCGTCGCCGGCGCCTTCGCATGGAACGCTTCGGAAAACCAGCGCGTGACGGTTGCCTCGACGGTCGCGTCCATGCCGCTTGCGCGCGCGAACTCGATGCGGCTCTCCCACAGCGAACGCGGCCCCAGGTACGCGGACGTGTTGGCGAGCACGGCACGGCCGAGCCGCGTCGGGGCATGCGCGAGGAGCCACATGCCGATCATCCCGCCCATCGACAACCCGCAGAAGTGCGCCGTCTCGATACCGAGCGCATCGAGGACGCCAAGAGCATCGCGCGCGAGGCGCTCGATCGTGTACGGAGGAGGCGAGGCCTGGCTCGCACCGTGTCCACGCGAGTCGTAGCGGACGACGCGGAAGTGCCGCGACCATGCCGGCACCTGGTCGTCCCACATCGTGAGGTCGCTGCTCAACGAATTGGAAAGCAGCAGCGCGGGCGCCGCGTCCGCACCGTCGACGCGAACGGCGAACGAATTGCCGGCGATGTCGACCGTGCGCGCGGTTGAGTCGCTCGTCATGCCGATCGGCCTCGAATTCGGTCACCAGCGCAGGAGCTTCGGGCCGAGTGCCGCGCCGATCGCCGTGGGAATCAGCATTCCGATCACGTACCAGGTGCCGAGGAACGCGGCCGACATCTCGTCGCAGTGGAGCGCATAGATGCACGCAGCGAGTGCGCCCGCCACGAGGCCGCAGGCGGCGCCCGCGCGGACGAGGCGGGTCGGCGCAAGCCGCTTCATCGCCCAGAACGCGCCGATGAAGATCGGAACCGACAAGAGCGCGACGTAGAACGGGCATACGTCCCAAGTGCGCCCGAGCATGAGCGACGCCCGCTCGTCTGGTGGCGCGCCTGCGAGCTCGATCGCGGCCATCACCCAGACCGCGATCAGCGGAACGACGAGGATGCGCGGAAGGCTTCCGACCGGCATCGCCGGGCGCGCGAGCCGCGCGGCGAGCAAGAGCGCGATCGCAAAGAGCGCCCCCGGAAATACGAGCTTGATCCAGAACATCGGCAGCGAAATGGCTTCGCGAAGGTCCGGACGCACGCCAAGGAAGAGCGCCATCACGAGCGTCGCGCCGAAGCCGCCCCAGCCGATCGCCGTTCCGTAGCGCCGCGCGACGGCATTGGGTTCGACCGCACCCGCGCCGCGCGCGAGCCTCGCGATCAGCTCGTCGGTCCTCATCGCTCGCTCCGGATCGTGCTGTCGGTCCTCATCGCTCCCCCCGGATCATGCTGGCGAGCGCCTTGAGGCCGCGATGCACGCCGACCTTGACCGCCGATTCCGACATGCCGGTCGCCCGTGCGGTTTCCGCGACCGAGAGTCCTTCGAGGCGCGTATGCACGATGGGCAACCGCTGCCGGTCGGGAAGGCGATCGAGCAGCCGCGCGACGTCGCGCTTCGCGAGCGCGGCCTCGTCGTCGACGGAACCGAAGAGATCCGACTCCTCGTCGAACACCTCGGTCACGCGCATGCGCGGCCCGCGCGCGCGCAGCAGATCGACGATCTTGTAGCGCGCGATCGCGTGCACCCAGGCGGTCAGCGGCTGGCGTGTGTCGTACGTGTCGCGCCGCGAATGCACGGCGATCAGCGTTTCCTGCACCAGATCCTCGATGTCATCGGGCATCCCCGAGAGCCGCTTGCGCAGGTATCCGCGCAGATGCCCGCACAGCTCGCGCAGGAACGCCTCGTACTCGACGCCATCGCCCGCGAGACCGCGAACGAAGCGCTCGTGGAGGCGCTCCTCGACCGTCCAATCCCGGCCGTCGCTGGAAGTTCGTGTCATCGCGAGGTTTGGTTACTAGAGGCGCCCGATTGCCGCGTGGCCCCATTGTGCCGGCGCCTCGCCGCGGGCGCCACCGCGAAGCGATCGGTTGAACTGTAACCGTCCGGATAGCAGGCGCGAACTAACGGGGCCGTCTCGCATAGAGACAATCACCGAGAGAGGTCAGACCATGAATGTTCGCACGCTTGCCGCATCCACACTGTCCGCCGCCGTGGGCCTCGCCTTCGCCGCAGTCGCGGCGCCGGCCCTGTCCGCCGGCATGAGCAGCAGCATGCCGCCGGTCGTCAAGGAGAACATGGCGAAGGCGCAATCGCAGCACCTCGAGAAGTGCTACGGAATCAACGCGGTCGCCAAGAACGACTGCGCCGAAGGCGCGCACTCGTGCGCCGGGCAGGCGACCCAGGCGCGCGATCCGAAGTCGTTCGTGCTGCTCCCGGCCGGCGACTGCAGCAAGATCCAGGGCGGCACCACGCACGCAGCGTGATGGCGCAGCGCACGACCCCGCCGCCCGTGACCGGCAGGCGGACTCCTCCTCGCCGGCTGCCGGATGCTGGCAGCCCGATCCCGCCGCAAGCCGGGATCGGGCTGCGTTTTCGGCACCACCGCGAAGTCCTCGCGCGCCGCCCACGCGTGTCCTGGCTCGAAGTGCACAGCGAGAACTACATGAGCGGCGGCACGGCGTTCGCGTGTCTCGACGCGCTGCGCGACGACTATCCGATCTCGCTGCACGGAGTGGGTCTTTCGCTCGGCAGCGTCGACGCGCTCGATCGCGCGCACCTCGCCCGCGTATGCGATCTCGTCGCGCGGATCGACCCCGGCCTCGTTTCCGAGCATCTTTCGTGGAGCACCGTCGAGAGCACGTATCTCGCCGACCTCCTGCCGCTGCCGTTGACCGAGGAAGCGCTCGGCGTCGTCTGCCGGCACGTCGACGAAGTGCAGACGGCACTCGGGCGGCGCATCCTCGTCGAGAATCCGTCGACCTACCTGCGCTTCGCCCATTCGACGATCCCTGAGTGGGAATTCATCGCCGCGGTCGCCGCGCGCACCGGTTGCGGCATCCTCTGCGACGTCAACAACATCTACGTCAGTGCCTGCAACCACGGCTTCGATCCCGAATGCTATTTCGCCGCACTGCCGGCCGAAGCAATCGGCGAGATTCACCTCGCGGGGCACGCGACGCGCGAGCTCGCTGGCGGCCGGACGCTCAAGATCGACGATCACGGCTCGCGCGTTTGCGGCGCGGTGTGGTCGCTCTACGCGCGTGCGCTCGAGCGCTTCGGTTCGCGGCCGACGCTGATCGAGTGGGACACCGACGTGCCGCCGCTCGACGTGCTGCTCGACGAGGCGGCGATCGCGGCGCGGCGCCTGCGCGAGGCGGCGATTGCCACGCAGCACATGCATGCGGCGGA